>DCGO01000044.1 GCA_002314605.1 Lentisphaeria bacterium UBA1776
CAAAACTTTTGAAATCGGCTCAATAACCAGAATTTATTTTTTCGGGAAAATGATTGAAAAAAACAGTTCCCGATGTACCTTAAATGGTGTCCATGTGAAAAACAAATGTGGAGGAGTTATGAAAACGTTTTTTTTCGCGGTCTGCATGGGATTGTTGACCCTTTTGCCCGCAGGGGCGGAAGACCTGCTTTATTTCTGCGGCGGCAGACTGTTCGGTTCCGGCAAACAGAAAAACGTGCTGACCCTGAGCGGCTGCAAAGTGAAGCTGGTGGACACGAGGCAGCTTGCCGGATTCGGCGGCAGCATCCGCAAGTATGAGGACAAGGAACCGGAAAAAACCGATGGCATCACCCCGGAATTTCGGCGTCTTGACCAATACCGTGCCGTGGTGTTCGGCAGTCTTCCCCCCCGGGATCTGGAAGGGATCCTGACGGCAGAGCGGGTTAGAAGTCTGCGGGAATATATCCAAAACGGCGGTACCTTCATTGCGGACATCCGCACTCCCGGCAGCCTCGGTGATATCCTTCCGGTGACTTTCAAGGGCAATCCCCGGAAACCGAAAAACGTCTTCTGCACCCGTCCGGATATTCCGGAATTGCGGGAACTGCCGGAAAAGTGGCGGAAACTCACCCCATATCGTTTTGCCAAAGTCCTGCCGGGCAGCACCGTCAATGCGAACATTACGGACGCTTCCGGCAAAGTGATCGCCCCAGCCATCGTCATCCGGCATTTGGGCAAGGGGCGGGTCATTTTCGTCAACGGGATCCTGGATTACTCGTCTTCCGCCACGGGATTCACGGCGTGGGGGTATTCCAAATACTTCACCCGGGGGCTGGTTTCCCACGCCGCCGGGATCCCCCTGAAAAACAGATTGTACAGGGCAGGGGAACCGTCGGACCTGCCGCCGCTGGAAAAAGCGGAACTCGCCTTCCGGGAATATCGCTCTGAACTGAAAACCGGCGGTACCGTTACACTGCAGGGGGATACTGCCCTTTTCAGCAGCGGCATGAAGATCCGGATAACGGAGGACGGCAGTGCGGAAGTCTCTTATCCCGGCGTAAAGGAAGCGTTCCGGTGGGCCGCTCCCGTATTCAAGACGGCCGGGAATCCCCAGAGCCTTAACGGTGATAACAATGAGGCTATTGTCAACAAATACGACCTGATGGATTTCCAGGTGAAATGGGATTCCATCCGGTACGCCGTCAATGGCAGCAGACTTGCCGTCACCTTCAGCACGCCTGACGCGCAGCTGGTGTGGGAGTTCCTCCCGGTGGAGCTGGAACTGGACGGCAGAAAATACATCGGTTACGGCGATCGGGTGGTGGTGAAGAAACTTCCGGTCTTCCTTGAATCCGTGGAACTGGACGGCATCATCCCCAATGGAAAGATCCGCCGCAACACCTGCTATACCTCGCCCCGTGGCTATCTGGAAACCGTTCTCGGCACGGGCAAGGGAGAGATTGCCGACAGCCGCATCTGGCAGTTTTTCTGCAGCGGCCAGCCCTTTACCTATCTCCAACGGGAAAACGAGGGCATTTTTGCGGAAATTGTGGATTATCCCATTCCCTGCTTCACACAGTTTCGTGCCCGGCAGGACGGCAAACTTTTCCACTCTCTGCGGCTGCTGGCCGGACGCCGGAAGGTTCCGGCGGAACTCCCCATCATCTGGCACCTCTACTCTCATGGCAAAGAAAACGGCAACAACGACTATATTGCCATGTACCAGTATGCCCGCCGCCACCTCCGGGACAAGTGCGGCATCAAAACTTTCCCCCAGGCGACGCAGGCATCCTACTACCTTCACAAGCGCAAACCGGCGGATCTGGAGGCCTCCGCAAAAATGGCGGCCAGACTGAATTTCCGCTCCGTCTGGCTGTCGCTCTGCCCGCTCCAGATGACGGAGATCGACGGCAAACGGCTTGCCGGGATCATGGATTCGGTCAGAAAAGAAGGGCTGATCCCCCATCCTTGGACGGCAGGAGGCTACAATCACAGGGATTCCAGTCCGGTCTTCAAAGATCATCCGGACTGGTTCATCCGCCGGAAGGACGGTTCCTTTCACCGCTATTTCAAGATCCTCGGGGTGGCGGATTTCAACAATCCGGACTTCCGCAAGTGGTTCATCCAGAGGATCGACAAAGCCAGGGCCAACGGCATGGAGCGGGTCTATCACGACATGGGGGGAGAGATCTCCTGCCAGGTCAATTATTACCCGCCGAACAAATCGGGCACGGCCACGCTGGACGGCCTCGTCCTTCTGCTGCAGGAGTATTCCAAACGGGATCTCCCCTGTTCCGTGGAGGGGATGAATCCTTTGGTCAAAGATCAGGCGCTCTTCAATCCCGAAAAGGCCTATCCCCTGAAGGGCAAAGAGTTCGCCTATGTGGGGGGCATGCCCCTTGCCACGGTGGACAACGGGCAGGCCAATGCGCTTTTCTTCGACTACTTTCGGCTGTTGATGTACAATGCCACCATCAATGTGGATGTGGACGGCGTCCGGATGAATTTCGAGCGGGTCCCGGGAGAACTGGAAGCCATGAAGCGGATCGCCAGATGGAATCTGCTCTTCAACAAGGCCCACACCTTTGTGGAGGCGCCCTTTGTTCGGGAAACCCCCTTCGGGACCGTCTGGGCCGGCAAAGATACGGCGGCGATCTTCTTTGAGCGGGGGGTCAAAAATCTCAAGCTGGATCTCCCCAAGTCGTGGTGCGTGGCCGGCAACGCTTCTCTCCGTGACATCCCGGATCACTCCATGATCCTTCTGAAGCGCGTCAAATAAAAAGACCGGCTTTTCGAGTCTTTTCAGACGCGGCAGGACAAATGCCCCAATCGTAAGTTGTCCGGTTTTCGGAGAGAAGCTCACTTCGGAAATTCAAATGAATGGATTGGGGCCGCTGTGACACAGCGGCCCCGGGGCGTTAGAAATTTTCAGAGGTACCCTTAAATCTGTATGCCGACTGCAGCTGCGGCTTTGGCCAGGGCTTCTCCGGCAGATTGCGGAAGGTCAATGCCATCTTTCAGCGCACGTGCTTCAGATTGAAATTCCAATTCTCCCGGATAGTAAATCTGCTTGACTCCTTCAAGTGTCGGAGCGGAATGCAATTTATCGATCATTTCTTCTGTGCGACTGACAAATGTCTCCAATCCGCCAAAAAACTTCGGGTTAATCGCAAGGAAGAAATGTCCAGTATTGGCATCTTCGCCGGGTATCATGTTCCATGAATGCACTCCATCCAGTATGCCTGCTCCTGACAGTACACCGGAAAGGAGTTCCACCATTACAGCGAACCCATATCCTTTGTGCTGGGCGAACGGGAGCATAATTGCCCCGTTATAGATTTCTTTGGGATCTGTAGTCGGTTTTCCGGTACAGTCAAGGATCCATCCTTCAGGAATGGGTTTCCCATTATCGGCGGCGAGTTGGATTTTGCCGCTGGCAACGACACTCATGCAGACATCAAAAAGGACAGCCCGGTAACGTCCGGCAGGAGCGGCATAGGCAAACGGATTATTGCCGATTCCCGCCGCCGCCGCACCCGTAACGGCAATAAGAGGACAGGTGTTGCTCATTGAAAAACCGATCAACCCGTTTTCCGCAAGTTTGAGAGCATAATAGCCGGCAGCGCCATAATGATCGCTGTGGCTTACAGAAGCTGCAGCAAGAGCTTGACTGCCAGCCTTTTTAATCAGACGGCGGATCACTTCACACGATGCAGGGATCCCGAGACCGCCATTTGCACTGACGCGCATCATACAGGGAGATTCTTCCAAAATCTGCAATGGCGCAAGCGGATGTATGCCGCCGCTCCGGATACACTCGATGTACCGCGCAATACGCATGACCCCATGAGAATGAATGCCCAGCATATCGGCATAGAGCAGCACTTCTGCAAGAGATTCTGCGCGTTCCGCAGGAACCCCTGCCGCAATCAAAATCCGGATACTTTTTCTTTCAGCTCTTTCGGAAAAATCTTCATTTTTTCAGTTCCTTTCCAATCCACTCCCTGCCGTCAGCATTCCGCATTGGTGCGGCATGTCCCAAAGCAGGAAAATATTCAATGGCACGCCGGTGCTTCTCCGGCAGCTGATTGTAAGCAAAATGCACCGAGGTCGGCGGGCATGTGAAATCAATCAGACCGGCAGTCATTCTGACCGGACAGCGGATCATCGGGGCAAAATTCACAATGTCAAAATAATCTGATACTTCAGCAATCTCTGCCGGGTCAAAATTCTCCTGCGGAGCAAGCGTATTGATCCGCGGCCATCCCGGAAGACGGTTCATGGAAAATCCGCCATGATCTCCAAGTGCAGGAACATTGGCTATGCAGAGCGATACTTCCGGTACAAGGGCCGCTGCCGCAATAGCCTGTGCTCCCCCTTGGCTGCGTCCGAAAACGATCAGATCCTTTCCGTTCCATTCAGGAAGAGACCGGATATAGTCTATACTCCGCACGACCCGAAGGAACATTCCGTTAAGATAGGCTTTCTCCCTGTTATTTCTATTCCGGAAAACACGATCTCTCCTATCCTGTTTCATCAGATTACGGTAGTAACTTTTGTTCCTTCCATTGGGAACACCATGTGCATTGATATCCAGAACTATGGCATGCGAGGCAAATTCTGTTTGCTTTATGGAACTCCGAATCCCGGCCCCATGAAAATAGATGACGGCAGGAAGAGATTTCGGAGCAGCATTTTTCGGCATAAGCAAATAGCCGGAAACAGGAATATCCCCTATGGCATTCAGCTGCAGGTCCTCGCATAAGACATTTGAAGAAAATTTGCAGGGCAACTGCGATGGTTTGCGCACGGCATGAACCGGGATTTTCCGCAATTCGGAAATGCGGCGATTCCAGTAGATTTCAAAATCTTCCGGTCTTGGACGGGCCGGTTTTATATTTTCCGGCTCCACCAGCACTCCGCATCCGGATTCCGGATCCAATTGCGGCGGACATACAGGATTTCTTTTTTCATCCAGAAGCTCTGCCGTGACAGCGATCCATCCGGGCTTCCCGCAAAATTCGTTTTCTGCAAGACTGTCTTTGAGAGAATATATCTTCTCCCGCTGCTGTATTCCGTTGAAAAAGAGCCGGATGCGGATCCATTTTTCCTTCCCGGTCTTTCCTGTATAGCTGATTTGAAACTTCGCCATTTTTCCCGGTTCGGCAAGACCACTGGGGAAATTAGATGTTACTTGCAGTTTTCCAGCCTGCAACGCCGTTGTTCCAAGCAGGATTGCACCAGTACATATGCTGACGATTGTCTGTTTCATCTTTTCTCCGGTCATCGAACAGTTCATCAAAATCAGAACTTTTTTCGCCGTTTTTTCGCTTCAAAAGCTTCCAATTCTTTTTATCTGCAAGCGCAAAAACAATACGGTCTGCCGCAAAACACCATACGCTTTGCAGCAGCCCATTTTCGGGCATATCGCCAAACATGGCGGTATGCTTGTGCAGCCGCCCGGGCCGCCGCAAAGCCTCCGTCAGCAGATTCAGAGCAGACTTTGGATGGCGACGACCGCCGGATAACGGACCCCGGATTTCTCGATCCGGAGCGTCCCGTGTTCCCCCGGCGATGCCAGCCGGATCCGTCCGTCTTCCGGGACCGGAAATTTCTCCGCCTTTCCATTGAGGGTGATCCGGACCTCCTCCGCCGAACCGGGTTCCAGCATTACCTCAAGCCGGCCCCCCGGGACAGCGGCAAGTTCCACCTCGAAAAAGCCGTTGGGGAAAACCGTGTTTCCGGCGTAGCGGACAGGGATGCCGTTCTTCAATTCGCTGTGGCTTGCGTGCATGTAACGGAAGATCCGGTACTGGTCTCCCATGGACCCCGGCAGAACCAGATCCACCGTTTCCGGCGTGCGCAGACTTGCCCGGAGTTTCTGCTCCGCTTCATACTGGTCAAGGAGTTCCCTGCAGAGTACGCGCAGCCCCTTCAGATAGACCCGGTCCAGATCGTCCCCTGGGAGGGGGGCTCCGTCACAGCAGCTGGCCATGGTGGGGAGCGCTTCCGAGGTGTCTTCAAGCAGACCGTTGATGATCGTTTCCGCCTGATCAACGGCGTATTCCAGCTTGTCTGGACAGCCGCAGCGCGTTTCCAGATCGTCGAAATAAGAAGAGAGTGCCTCGGTAAATGCCCCAATGGCTTTCGCCGCCACGTTCAGGATCCGCCAAACCCGTTCCGCCCGGGCGTACTCGTATGCGGAAAGGACGCCCTGGAGCTTGTGTACCCGTTCGAGACCCGCGGCGGCAAGCAGGAGAGCTTCACGCTTCTCCGCCCGGATGGCCGCTCTTCCCGGCGCAGGCTTGTCGCTCAAAATCCCCCATTCGCCCCGCAGCTGATGGAGCGGGACGCCATTGTGATAGAGTCCGGGAGCCCCGCCTGCCGCCACCCATTTCCAGTCGGGAAGAATGGGAAATTTGTGGAAGATCACGTTGCCGCACACAAAATTGGTTTTCAGGACCGCCTCCAGTCCCATGCGGGAAAGGGCGGTCATCTCCTCTTCGCAGCCCTGCCAGTGATCTTTCGCCCACAGGTGATAAACGTCGTCCGCCGTCAGCTCCGGGTGACGGATCAGCATTTGATAGGCAAAGATGTTGATCTCGTGGCTGTCGAAAATGGAGTTGCCGATGCGGTCGAGGCGGATGGCATAGCGCGAAACTCCGGCGGCCCGGCCCTCTTTCACATAGCGGGCAATGTTGTCCACATTGGCTGCCGGGAGATACCCGGCTCCCAGAAATTCCCCCAGTCCGTCGCACTCCGCATTGAGCAGCGTTCCAGGCTGTTTTTTCAGAAAAGGATTGGGCGGCAGGAAGGGATCGAAATCGTAAGGCGTGATCTTGGTCTCAATGTCGAATTCATAGTCGTTTGCCGCATTGCGGGCCCCCCGGAGGATGTCCTCGTAATCGGCGGCAATGGAGCCGAAAGAGCGGAGTATAAAGCGCTTATGACGTTTCTTATGCTCTTCGGCAAACAGCCGGACGATGGTTTCCACTACCTTGTCCGGCGGATAGCGGTCCGGATCCGAATTGTGGATCACCGAGTAATCCGCCTCGGTCAGGGTCAGGACGATGCCGCCGAGGTCCGGCACGACCTTGAACGCATTGTCGATCTTGTACCGGAGAAAATCCAGAAAATCTCTGCCCAGAAGGTCGAATTCGCCGTCCTTGTCCAGCATGGCGGGGCGGTCCTCCAGCATCCCCTCCGGCATCATGATCTCCCGGTGCCACAGATAGACGGGACGGGAACCTGCGAGTTCAACGATCTCGCTCAAAGTCCGGCGCGTCTCCATGACCCGTGCCCTGTCGCATTTTTCAGCGGCATGAGGGTACGGTTCAAAGGAAAGCAGCCCGTTCAGTCCCCCCGCCGGATTGGCGAAAGCTCCGCACAGTTCAAAACTGTCCACCTCATAACGGGCCGATTCTCCGGCCACCCGGCGCATGTAACTGCTGTCGATGGTGGTGGGGTGCATGAGACTCCAGG
>DCGO01000124.1:0-5994 GCA_002314605.1 Lentisphaeria bacterium UBA1776
AAGGAGATGGTATGATAAACAGCTGACACTCGCGGTTTCTGCGTCCAGCGTGTAAATTATGGCGATTAACTTGCACGTTTGGAAGCGGACAGGTTGCAGACTGAATATTTATATGATGCGCATCGGAAACGGTGACGACATCGGTAAGGGGATTAGTCAGATCTGTAAACCAGAGCGCCACCGTAGAGAGCGATGAGGAATCGACTACTCTGTATAGGAGGATGGTGAGGCCGTGACAGCAGTTCCGCTTCGATTCGTGAAAGACGAATGGAGGCAAGAAAATGGAAAGAAGTTGCGTAGGAGTGGATTTGCACCGGAACAATTTCACTTATTGTGTCCGGGTAAACGGAAAAGAAACACAGATGGGGAAATGTGCCATCAACGAATTGGCAGGGTTTGCAAAAATGCCCGGCCCAGCTACGGAGATGGCAGTGGAAGCGACCGGCAATACCATTATGTTTTGCAGTTTGCTGAAAGCCCATGTGGGGCGGCTGGTCGTGGTGAACCCATCGCAGTTCAAAGTGATCAGCATGTCCACGAAGAAAATGGATAAGCATGATGCGAAAGTGTTGGCGGAGTTCCTGGAAAAGGACATGCTGCCGGAGGTAAGAGTGAAAGACGAGTTACAGGCAAAGATTTCGAGTCTGACGCAGACCAGAGAAAAACTGGTCCAGTTGCGTACCGTCTTGAAGAACAAGGTCAATAATTTGCTGGCAGCAAATTTCGTGGTCTTGAATCGGGAAGAACTATCCTCCGAGAATGGACTTTTGAAAGCGTTGAGTTTTCATTTTGATGTGATCACCGACACGGAAATGCAGGTCATTGTTGACCAGATTCGCAGTCTGAACAAAAGCATTGAAAAGCTGGATAATGCGATTGAGGATCATGGCAGCAAGATGGACGGCTTTGACAATCTGAAATCCATCAAGGGAATCGGCTCGAAAGGTGCGGCGATCCTGTTGTCGGCAATCGGCAATATTCACGATTTCCGTTCTTCAAAACATCTTGCGGCTTACTTGGGAATCGTGCCAAGAGTCAGCAATTCCAATGACACGGTCTGCCACGGAAGAATCACCAAAAACGGCAGCAAAATTGCCAGGTCGGCTTTGGTGCAGTGCAGTCTGATTGCAAAACGCTACAACTCTTATCTGAAGAACTTTCATGAATCGGTCAAAAGTCGGCGGGGAGGAGCGAAAACCAATATCGCCTTGGCTCGCAAGTTCCTCGATATCGTGTATAGAACATTAAAAAACAAGTGGATGTTTGAGGACTTCACTCAATTCAAACTCGTAAAAAATTGAGTTTTTCTCAACATCGAAGTGGAAATTTATCATAGGGGAAAAATATGGCGGACTGCATTTTCTGCAAGATTGCCGCCGGGGAGATCCCGGCAGCGAAGATTTACGAGGACGAACTGGTTTTTGCGTTTCTGGATATCGCTCCCATCAATCCGGGGCATGTGCTTGTGATCCCGAAGGAGCACCACGAAAGCGCCTCTACCATTCCGGAAGTCACTGCCGGACGGATGTTCCATGTGGGGTCCCGGATCGGTATCGCCCTCAAGCGGATGGAGAATTTTGACGCGTACAATCTGCATCTGGCGGATGGTACTGCGGCGGGTCAGGTGGTGATGCATGCCCATCTGCATGTGATCCCCCGGGGCGTGAATGACCAGTTCCACTGGAACTGGCGGCAGGTTCCTTATGGAGACGATGCCGCCCGGGAGGCGGTGGCATCGGAGATTCGCAGCAAACTGCATTTGGACTGAGGTGTACTGAATATGGAGAGTCTATCGATGCGGCAGCGTCTCATGGGACACTGCCGGCAGATGATCGTCAAAGCCGGGACGCGGCTTCTGACCGATCCGGAGCGCATCGCCGAACTGGTGGACGGGATCGTGGCCGTAAGGGAACGGGGAATCCGGGTGCTTCTGGTTTCTTCCGGCGCAGTGGGTATGGGTATGGCCCAGCTGGGTATCCGGAAGAGACCCCGGGAGCTGGCTCAGGTGCAGGCTCTGGCGGCCATCGGACAGTGCCGGCTTATGGCGATCTATCAGGAAGCCTGTGCCAAACGGGGGTTCCATACGGCTCAGCTGCTGCTGACGGCGGCGGATCTGCGCTCACGGAAGCGGTATCTCAATGTGATGAACTGCATCAACGCGTTGTGGGAGCAGGATGTTCTGCCCATCGTCAACGAAAACGACCCGGTATCCATTGATGAACTTAAATTTGGCGACAACGATTTTCTGGCGGGGCTTCTCACTACACTGACCGGCTCGGATCTGGGGGTTATCCTGACCACGGAGAGCGGACTGCGGTGTCGCAATGAGGACGGAACTCTGGGCGACCGCATTCCGGAGGTAAAGACCTTCGACGCCTCCATCCGCGGTATGGCCGGAGGCACGGACAACAGCGAAATGTCCATTGGCGGCATGACCTCCAAGCTCCGGGCTGCGGAGCTGGTGACATCATCCGGAGATTATCTCTGGATCGCCGACGGACGGGACAGGGATATTCTCAAAAAGATCCTAGCCGGAGAGGATGTGGGGACCCTTTTTGTCCCCGCCGCCGGGCATCTGGCGGGACACAAGCGTTTCATCCGGTTTTTTGCCGCATCAACGGGGTGCCTGGTGGTGGATGACGGGGCGGTGCAGGCCCTGTGCTGTCAGGGGAAAAGCCTCCTGCCTTCCGGTGTGACGAAAGTGACGGGGAGCTTCCCCCGCGGGGATACGGTGGATGTGGCGGACCAGGCGGGAAATGTGATCGCCCGGGGGCTGGTGAATCTTTCTGCCGCTGATTGTCTGCGGGCCATGGGAAAGCAGTCAGCGGAGCTGCAGGCGATCTTCGGTCACACGGTGGATGAGGAGATCATTCACCGGGACAATCTTACGCTGCTTTGAACGGAGGGCGGCATCATGAAAAAGAACACGGTTGACTGTTATCCTGTTGCCCTGACGATTGCCGGAAGCGATTCCGGCGGCGGGGCGGGGATCCAGGCGGATCTGCGGACATTCAACGCCTTCGGTGTTTTCGGCTGTTCCGTTATTACGGCGGTCACGGCTCAGAATCCTGATGAGGTCCGGCGGATCGATCTTATTCCGCCGGAAGGTGTCCGCTCCCAGCTGGAAACGGTGTTGGACCGGATTGCGGTCCGTGCCGTAAAGACCGGCATGCTGGGCAGTTCCGGAAATATCCGGGCCGCGGCGGAGGTCCTGCGCCGGACCCGGCTCCCGGTCGTGGTGGATCCGGTCATGGTATCCACCAGCGGGGTGCGGCTGCTCCCGGAGGATGCCATTGACTGCATGCGGACGGAACTTCTGCCCAGGGCGGACTGGATCACGCCGAATCTGCCGGAGGCGGAACTTCTTCTGGGACGGAAATTATCCGGGCCGGATGCGTATGCTGCTGCGGCGGCGGAATGTGCGAAGATCTGGGATTGCCGCTGTGTCCTGAAGACCGGTCATGCGGAAAATATGGCGGAGGCCACGGATTTCGCGGCGCTTCCGGACGGACGGATCTACACGGTGACCACGCCGAAACTGGAGGACCCGGGGCGTGCGTCCCACGGGACCGGATGCACTTTGAGTTCCGCCATTGCGGCGGTGCTGGCCCAGAATCAGGGGTGGAAGACGGCTCTTGCCCAGGCGAAGAGTTTTGTTTTCGGGTCCCTTTCCGAACCGGCTCAGATCGGACTGGATCTGGCGGCCATGTATCCTCCGGTGGACGATTACGATCATCTGGTACGGATTGCGGAATTTGCATGAGTAAATTTGCTGTCATAATTGGCTGTGTACTCTTCTGTACCGGCAGTTTGCACGCTCTGAATGCCCAGCTGCGGGTGGAGCCGGGGGAGGGCAAGCGCCTGATTTTCCTGGAAGATGCGGTGCGGTTTTATGACTGGACGGTGTGTTATCATGCCGGCCGGGTGGAACTTGCCGGACGGCGGCATGCCATTGAGCTGGAATCCGGCAGCAGGGTCATGCTGGTGGACCGGGTGCGGATGGATCTTCAGGAGCCGGTGCTCCGGCGCATGGATGGCCGCTGGGTCATCAGCGAGGCGGATCTGCATCGGCGGGTGGTGCCGTTTTTGCGCGAACACTTTGTTTTCCGGACAGCGGTGCGGAGCGTGGTGATCGATGCGGGGCATGGCGGCAGCGATTTCGGTGCGGTTCGTGACGGCGTGCAGGAAAAGACGGTGAATCTGCTTCTGGCGGAGCGGCTGATGCGGATTTTGAAGGAGGAAGGACTGAAGGTGTCGCTGACCCGGACCGGAGATGAAAAGCGGACCTTGGATCAGCGGGCGGATGAGGTGCGTGTGGAGAATGCGGATATTCTGATCTCCATCCACCAGAATGCAGCGCCGAATCTGCAGGCGACCGGGATGGAGGCGTATTATGCTCCGGGAACGCGCTTTGAAGAAGCCTCCATGGAACTGGCCCACGCGGTGCTGCAGCATGCGCTGAAGGTTTTCGGGGAGGATGCCCGGAAATTTGACCGTGGGGTCCGGCAGGCGGGATTCCGGGTGATCCGCAGGGCGGATTGTCCGGCAGTGCTTCTTGAGTGCGGATTTGTGTCCAATGCCGGGGACCGGCAGCGGATGCAGGATGAGGCGTGGCTGGATGCTCAGGCGGAGGCTATCGCAGACGGTATTTTGGCTTATACGGAGAGTGCGGGATCCGGAACGGCAGGGGGAGACAGATGAATCTGATTCGCGTGGGATGGCTCTTGCTGGCGGGCTTCTGTTTTCTGCCTTTTCCGGCGGAGGCCCGGCGTATTGTTTCCGGCGGCAGGGCGTATTATTCTCTGGATGAAGTGGCATACCGTTACGGGATGCAGGTGTACGGCTGCCGTCTTGCGAATCGGTACCGCAACATTGTTTTTCAGCGAGACAAGCGGGATCTGGTGATCAACGGGGTTCGGTATCTTCTGAATTTCGTTCCGGTGGTCAGCGGCGGGGTCATGTATATCAGCCGGCTGGACATCCACAAGCAGCTGGATCCCGTATTGCGTTCGCAGGTGGTGCCGAATCATCCGGTGCGGCACATTGTTCTGGATCCCGGCCACGGCGGCAAGGATGTGGGTGCACTGGGGGCCCGGTATCAGGAGAAGAAACTCACCCTGAGCATTGCCGAACGGGTCCGCGCAAGACTCATCCGGGCCGGATACCGTGTGACGGTGACCCGGCAGCGGGATCAGACGCTGACATTGCAGCAGCGGGCGTCCATTGCCCGGGCTTTAAAAGCTGATCTCTTTCTTTCCATTCACATCAATGCAGTGAAAAACCGCTCCCTTGCCGGGATCGAGACCTATGCCCTGACTCCGGCCGGAGCGCCCTCCACCTCCACCGGAAAAATTTCGGAATCTGCCTGTCCCGGAAATGAGTTTGACCTCAATAATCTGGCGCTGGCCAATATGATCCACCGCTATCTTCTGAGCCGGACCGGCGGAGCGGACCGGGGGGTCAAACGGGCTCGTTTTCTGGTTCTGCGGGAGATCAATATGCCGGGTGTGCTGATCGAGTGCGGTTTTATTTCCAATGCGGCGGAGGAGCTGCGTCTGGGAACTCCGGAATATCAGGAAAAACTGGCCAGGGGGATCGCCGACGGCGTGACGGCTTACCGCTACGGCATTATCAAAAATCCCATGAGGCAGGGCAAATGAGTGCAGGGATCTCTTACGCGGAGGAAGTTCGGCGGAAACTGGTGCATTTGAGTTCGTTGTGGATGGTGGCGGCCATTCTGCTTCTGCCCCGGGGGATCATGATCGGGGTCTTTGCATTTCTGCTGGCCGGAAATCTGGTGATCGAGCGGCTGCGGTCCGGACGGGCGGCTTATGTGACTCCTGCGTATGATTTTTTCTTCGGGCGGATGCTCCGGAAGGAACCGGAACCGGGACAGTGGATCATCAGCGGCGGGCCCTATGTATTTGCGGCGGCGCTGGCGGTGACGGTTTTTGCGCCGGCGTCCGTTGCGGCGGCGGCTATGGCGGTGATGCT
>DCGO01000124.1:6009-12068 GCA_002314605.1 Lentisphaeria bacterium UBA1776
GGGATACGGCGGCGGCGCTGGCGGGCCGCAAATGGGGGAGACACAAAATCGTGAACGGCAAATCTTTGGAAGGGTGTGCCGTGTTTCTGATCGCCGGTACGGCCGGAGCGCTGATCCTGACCGGAGGGGCTCATCCATGGATGGTGTTCTGCGGTGTGCTGGCCGGATGTCTGGCGGAACTCTTTGAAAAACAGACCCGGGTGGATGACAATCTGGCGATCCCGGCGGTTTTTGTGCTGGTCTGGAGGATTTTTGCGTTTGGAGGCTGGTTATGAAAGTTTTTTTGCGGGTATGGATCCTGCTTTCCTGTGCGCTGCTGCCGGCCGGGGCGGTCCGGGTAGCCGATACCATCGGCGATGCCGCCGTCCGTCAGGCTGCCATTGCCTGCGTGCTCTCAGGACGCAAGGCGGACGTTGAACAGATAAGCATGTCGGTTCCCGAGGCGCTTGCGGCACTGAAGGCGGGAAAGGCCGATCTGGCGCTGATCCGGAAGTGCGAACTCCCGGCAGCCCGGCAGGAGGACGGGAAAATTTATGCCATTGAAACGGCCATGGTCTCGGTTCACCGGGACAATCCCCGGAACAGCTGTTCCAGTCAGGAACTTGCGGAGATCTTTTCCGGCTGGAAAAAGAGCTGGGTCACACTCAATGGCGAGAGTTTCCGGATCCATCTGATGCGCCAGATGCCGGACAGTGTCCCGGTCCGGCTTTTCTGCCGGAAGATCCTGAAGCAGCGGACTCTGGCGGCGGCTTTCGAGCGGCAGGACTTCATGGAGATCCTCCGGCTGGTTTCCGTCAACAGGCATGCGGCAGCGCTGACCGCCCGGCCGGATATGGAGATCCCCACGGATATCAAGGTCATCAGTGTGGACGGAGTGTATCCGTCGCTGGATCACCTGCGGGCGGGTACATATCCCCTGTGCGAGCGGCGCATGGTGCTGTCCGGGCGCAGGCTTTCGTCGGAAGCGGAGGCATTTCTCTCATTCATCCTTTCCGGTGACATGGCAGTTATTCTGGCCGAAGAAGGACTGCTGCAGCCGTGAGAGTTCTGGCGGCGGTCTCTTTTTTTCTGACGGCGCTCCTGCTGACGGCGGGGGAACTGACGATTCTGGCTGTCGGCGATACCCATGGGGAAATGGAGAACTGGACGCGTCTGGCGGCGCTGATTTGCCGTGAACGCAAGATTTCGGGTGCGGAGAATACGCTGCTGGCGGATTCGGGGGATACGCTGTACGGCTCTTTTGCCGGATTTTTCAGCCATGGCGATCTCCCGGTGAAAATACTCAATCACCTCCAATTTGATGTATGGGTCCCCGGCAATCATGATTTTGAGTACCGGCCTTATTCCTTCGGTGCATTTGCCGGAACGGTGCTGGGAGGGGACTGGGAGTGCGCCGGGTTCAGACCCCGCACATGGAAGATGTTTGTCCGGGCCGGACACCGGATCGCAGTCATCGGGCTGGGGGTGAGAGATCTGAAACACCGGCTTCTGCCGGACTCCGGAGTCCGCTTCCGGGAGCCGGATGAAGTGCTGGACCACGCTGTTTCCGAGGCTCTGGCTGCCAAAGCGGAACTGCTGGTGCTGATTTGGCATAACGGCCTGCACTGGAGCGGCGGATCGCTGTATGAATGCATGCGCCGGCATCCGGAGATCCATGTGGTGATCGGCGCTCACACGCATCAGGAAATCCCGGGTAGAAAGGCCGGACAGTCGTGGTACGTTCAGCCTGGGAGCCACGGCAGGGCTCTGGCGGTGATCCGGGTCCGTTTTCCGGACAGAGGGAAACCGTTGATCCGGTCCGGTTTGATCCGGCCGGATGTCCGGGAAAAATATTGCTGGCCGCCGGAGATCGCCGGAATGCTGGAAGTTTCGCACCGGGCCGGGATGCGGCGGCTCGGGACCGCGCCGGGGCCTCTCCGTCAGCCGGACAACCGGGACTTCCGGGGCGTGTTCGGGGATCTGGCGGAAAAGGTGCTGAAACGGACCACAGGAGCCGCTGTTACGGTCCTTGCCATGTATCAGGGGACGGAATCCTGCGGGAACGCTCCTGACGCAGCGGGATTTTTCCGGGTCTATCCTTATGCCGGAAGGATCTGCATGGTGGAGCTTGTGCCGGAGGATTTGGAACAGGTGATCCGGGATCTCGTCCGTTTTCAGCACAAAAGGCCGAAACTGTCTGTGCGTTTCGGCGGCATCCGGCTGTACCGGGACCGGAAGGGAAACGTGACAAAAATGGAAATGCCGCCGCCGGGACCGGACGGGAGGATCCGGGTCGGGATGACGGATTTTGAACTTCTTGGCGCAGGGGACCGGCAGGCGTTTCTCCCGCGGAAGATTGCGGCGGGACTTGCCGTTGCGGATACGGGGATCCTGCTCCGGGATGCGGTGGCGGAAGAGCTGACTTTGCCGGAACGCTGATTTTGATGTTGTAAAATCCGGAAAAAGATTTATATTAACTGAAAATGTATCCATATTGAGGAGGTTTTTCCATGGATGAACACCATTTTTATGTGACCACGCCGATCTACTATGTGAACGACAAACCCCATATCGGGCACGCATATACCACGATCCTGGCGGATGTGCTGGCGAGGTACAATCGCTCGCTGGATGTCCCCACCTACTTTCTGACCGGCACCGATGAGCATGGGCAGAAGGTCCAGAAGGCGGCGGAGAAGCGCGGGATCCCCCCGAAACAGCATTGCGATGAAACCGTGGTGGCTTTTCAGGAGCTCTGGAAAAAACTGGGGATCACCAACGATTTCTTTATCCGAACCACCCAGGACAATCATGTGGCGGTCGTGCAGGAAGTCCTGCAGAAACTCTTCGATTCCGGAGATATTTACAAGAAGGATTACGACGGTTGGTACTGCGTGGGGGACGAGCGGTTCTATACCGAAAAGGATCTGGTGGACGGCAAGTGTCCTGACTGCGGAAGGGAAGTGACCAAGCTGGTGGAATCCAACTATTTCTTCCGGATGAGCAAATATCAGGACTGGCTCATCAATTACATCGAGACCCATCCGGATTTCATTTTGCCGGCATTCCGGGCCAATGAGACCCTCGGGTTCCTGCGCAAGCCGCTGGAGGACCTCTGTATTTCCCGGCCGAAGAGCCGGCTCTCATGGGGGATCGAACTGCCTTTTGACCGGGACTATGTCTGTTATGTGTGGTTTGATGCATTGCTGAACTACGTTTCCGCCGTGGGGTATCTCCGGGATGACGGGCGGTTTGCCCGCTGGTGGCCGGCCAGCTGTCAGCTGATCGGCAAGGATATCCTGACCACGCATTCGGTGTACTGGACCACCATGCTGAAGGCCATGGATGTGCCGCTGCCGAAAACGATCTTCGCCCACGGCTGGTGGCTCATCGGCAATACCAAGATGAGCAAATCCCTGGGCAATGTGGTGAACCCCATGGAGATGGTGGAGAAATACGGGGTGGATGCGTTCCGCTATTTCCTGCTGTCGGAAATGACGCCGGGGCAGGATGCGTCTTTTACGGAAGATGTGTTTGTGACCCGCTACAACAGCGATCTGGCCAATGATCTGGGGAATTTTCTGAGCCGGGTTATCAAGCTGACCATCCGCTCCTGCAATGGTACGGTCCCCGCCGCCGGGGAGAAGCTCCCGGAGGATCTGGAGTTTGAAAAGACCGCCATGGACGCGGTGGGTGTCATGGAGGATTCTCTGCGGGAAATGAAGATTGACCGCGGTCTGGATGCGGTGCTGAATATCGCCCGTGCCGGAAACCGCTACTTTGAACTTACCAAACCCTGGAAGCTGGCCAAGGACGGCGATACGGCGAGGCTGAATACGGTGCTGAACGTGGCGGCGGGAGCGCTCTTCCGGTCCGCCGTACTGCTGAGTCCGGTGATGCCGGGGAAAATGGCGGAACTGGGAGCCGCATTGGGTTATTCCGAAGCGGAATTTGCCGCCTGCCGGATCGCGGGGCTCCGGACTATGCTTGATCCGGTGACCGGGCGGACCATTGCCGATACTGCCGGGCTCTTTCCCCGGGTGGAGCAGGCTCCCGTGCCGGAAGCCAAGCCGGCCAAGGCGGAAAAGAAGGCTGTTTCCGGGGCGGTTCCGGAAGGCGTGAAACTGATCTCCATCGAGGATTTCTGCAAGACCCGGCTCAAGACGGCCAAAGTCCTCTCCGCCGAACCGGTGGAAGGTGCGGACAAGCTTCTGAAACTTCAGATCGATCTCGGGAGCGAACAGCGCCAGCTGGTGGCGGGGATTGCCAAATTCTATACCCCGGAAGAAGTGACCGGTCGCACCATTGTAGTGGTCGCCAATCTTCAGCCGGCGGTGATCCGCGGCGTCCCTTCCCAGGGGATGCTTCTGGCGGCCAAGGCTGGAAAGACACTCCGTCTCCTTGCCGTGGACGGCGATATGATTCCCGGTGCGGATATCGGTTGAGAAAAGACGTGGGAGGCGGAAAGTGAATGTGCGCAATTTGTTCCTGACGTGGCTTCTTTTTATTGCCGCTTTTCTGACGGCCGACGCTGCTGCGGCAAAACCTGCTGCTGCGGCAAAACCTGCTGCTGCGGCGAAGCCGGCGGCACCGAAGCCCGAGGTCTTTGATGAAAGTACGGACATTGGCAGACTTTCCGCATCGCTGAAGCGCCTGGACGGGGAGTTCCGGGCCGGACTTCTGTCCAAAAAGATGCCGGATCACCAGGAGGCGATCCGGAAGGAACTGCAGATCATTTCCAATGCGGTGTCGGTATTGTCGAAGAAGACCGTTTTTTCCGGCCAGGCCGGGTGCGACCGCCGTCTTTTGTACGACTGGGAGTGTGCCAATGAATTCCGGAATTTCATGGATCGCTCCATCAGCGGGGAGTATTCGGAATTTGCCATCAAGCTGCCTCCCTGTTCCGGTGCGGATGCCGGGACGCTGGCGAAGCAGTATCTCGAGGTGGATCTGCAGATGCCCATGCGGGGAGAGGTTCCCAAGGCGGAATCCAAACGGGATTACGGTGCGTTGAAGGACAACATGTCTTTCCTCAAGGAGAATCCGCCGCCCCGCAATATCATGACCCTTTATGGTCTGTGGCGGAGCAAGGTAAAGAAAGCGCTGTTTCTGCTGTGGAAAATGCAGCGGAATGCCGCCATGACCAGGGGCGGATCGTCCCGGCTGGAGAAACTGTCGGATTTTCTGACGTATCAGATCGAGGAAGTGAAAAAACTGGCGGTTCCCATGCTTCAGATCCCGAGATCCTCTCCTGCGCAGGAGGAATTTCTCCGGAAACTTCAGGCGGTCCGGCAGGGAGGCATGATCCTTGCTTCCCATGCCCGGAAGTCCGGCAATGCGGCAGTTGCAAAACGCTTTCAGGATAGCTACAAATTGGAAGGATTGTGGAAGAGTCATGCGGAGAGCACACCGTATCTTTTCTGCTGGACGGATATTGCTGTGGACAAGCTGCCGGAACAGCTGGAGAGTCTGATGGATCAGCAGCTCCCCCTGGATCCGGCCCTGACGGACCGGAAACTCCGGGAAGAGAAGAATAAGCAGGAAAGGGCCCAACAGGACAAAGCCCGGCAGGAGAAGAAGAAGAAATCCGCCGAGAAGCGCAATCTGAGGCACCGTACCCGTACAGCGGATGCGCCTGCTGCTGAAACCCCGGCCGCTTCGGCTCCGGCTCCGGCCGCACCCGGGGCTCCGGCGGTCAAGGCGGCCCCCAAGGATCCTGTGGCTGCTGCGGTGACGGCATACAATCAGCAGATGTTTCAGGACCTCGGCAGCAGCCGGGGGGAGATCCGCCGGATCCAGCGTTTCAAACGTGACATGAAGGAGTTTCTGCGGATCCTGAACGAGGTGCAGACGGGAGTCGGGGAATTCAAAGAGGCGTTTCCCGATTGGATTCCGTCCGTTTCCTCCCGGCACCGGTAGATTTTTGCGGCTGCGGTTCCCATGTGTCCGCCAATCCCGCGTTTATTCCGGAAATGGGCTGTTTTTCCGATTCCTCCCCGGGCGAAAAAAATAGTTATAGAGCCGATTTCAAAAGTTTTGGCACTTGATCATTGTCAACTTGTTTTTTGTGTGTCAAAACC
>DCGO01000072.1:0-196 GCA_002314605.1 Lentisphaeria bacterium UBA1776
TTCGGCGACAACGACAAGGGCTGGTGGGCAGACCGGGATATGCCGGTCCAGAAGCTGATCCGTTCCGGGGAGAGTCTGAAACTTGAACTGGACCTGATCGCCAAACCCCTTGCGTTGGAACAGGACCGCAGGATCACCCTCGGGTTCATGGCGACCCCGGTCAAACCCATGCCGGAAGACTGGCGGATCTCCGTGG
>DCGO01000072.1:291-3645 GCA_002314605.1 Lentisphaeria bacterium UBA1776
GGGTTTCCCCCTCGGATGATCTGTTTCCCCGGGATTTTGACCTTACACTCTGGCACACCTTTGCGGAGATCCGCCGGACCGGGGTGATCCCGGACGGTTTTCTGGAAAAGTGGGTCGCCGGATACCGGAACAAAGACCGGCACGACTACTATTACCGTGCGATCAGGCACTCTCTGGAGGTCATGAAAGTCACTGGGACCCGGAATCCCATTACTTTTTACACCAATGCCCGGGGGATGCGGACGGATATTGCCGAGGCGTTGACTTTTCAGGACGAGTGGTTCAAAGAAGAGTTTCAGGGGACCCGGGAACGGCCCGCCGAATATGGGGAAAGCAAAGCCTACAGTGTGGATCCGGTGGCAAGTTTCCGGGATTTTGCGGCGGGATGGTACCGGACCATGATCACCACCGGGGCAGCTGACAACATCTACTTTGACGATACGTTCCTGTCTTCAAACTTCGATCACAGCGGGGATCAGGATGCCTACCGTCTGCCGGACGGTCAGCTTCAGCCTTCGGTGGGGCTCTTCAATATGCGGGCCCTGATCCGGCGGGCCGCCACGGTGCAGGCGGAGCTGAACCGCCCGTCATGGAACATTGTCCACATGACCAACACTCATATCGCCCCGGTCCATTCCTTTGCCCGGATCAATCTGGACTGGGAGGATCATTCCGGTCTGCAGCCCTACCAGCTTCGCTACACAAGGGAGTATCTGCGGGCCGTCTCCATCGGTCGCCAGACCGGCAACATCCCTGCGGCTCTTACCATGATCGATTTCAAAGGCGATCCCGGGGCCGTGGAGTCCTGCATCCGTTCCGGTATCGGCGTGGCGCTCACCCACGAGATCTGCTTCGGACTCTATTACAGTCAGTCGAAAGCCTACTGGGATATCCGCAAAGAGATGTATGAACTTGGCTACGGCACGAAAAAAGCCGTGACCAGGAACTATTGGGAGAAGGATTATCCGGTCAGGTTTACCGGAGATGTATCTTCCCTTGTCATCTTCAACCGGAAAGGCGAAGCCATCGTCATTGTCTGCAATTACGGCCGGATCGGGAAAGTGTCCATGACTGCCGGACTGGAAAAGATCGGGATCGGAAAAGAATTTCAGGCGGTAAATCTGGAGAACGGCAGACCCATCAAGGTCAGGGGCAATACGGTCGAATTTCCGCTGAAACAGTATGATTTCATCGCGATCCGGCTGAAAAACGGATCCCTGCAATAATGAAGGAGAATGTATGATGAAAGTGTTTAATTTTGTCCTCGGAAGTTGTTTTGCCGCTGCGGCCGTTTTTGCCGCAGAAAACCCGGTCTGTACGCTTTACCCCTCGGATATCAGATTTTACGCGTCTTTCAACGACAGCACCATGGAGCCGGATCTTGCTTCCGGCGATGCGGTACCGACTCTGGTTCAGGGGCCGCCGGAGTTTACCGAAGGGGTCAGCGGCAAGGGACTTGCACTGGGCCGCGCTTTTTTCCGGGCTCCCCGGAACTTTGAGCTCAAGACTCCCGGCAGCGTGATTTTCTGGGTCTCTCCCGTGAACTGGCCCGACAAGGCGGCCAAAGAGCCCGGATTCACCGCATTCAGCGGCTGGACCGTCAAACGGGCGGAAGTGCTGACTGCCGGCAAGTCCGTCAACCAGCCCTGGGGAAAAAGCGGCCTGAATGCATACATGCAGTTTCCAAAAAACCACGTCAACTGTTCCCTCATGTTCAAGGGCAATGCCAAAGACTGGAAAAACGGTCGGTGGCACATGCTGGTCCTGACCTGGAGGCCCGCCGGTTTTTCCTATTCCGTGGACGGGGGAAAGTCGCAGTTTTCCTACCTCAAGACGCCGGTCGGCACCGACAGCGAAGGTTTCTATTTCGGCATCAGCGGAAAAAAGGAACCCTGTACGGTTGCCATGGATGAATTTGTGATCCTGGGCAGGGCGCTTTCCGATGACGAGATCGCCAAACTCTACGAAGAGAGCAGAAAAGCGTTTCAGGTGAAATAAGATGTACGATCTGTTCAGTCTTCCGTCCTTTTCTTTCCCGAAAGGCTTTCTCTGGGGTTCCGCCACGGCGGGCCACCAGATCGAGGGAAACAATACCAATGCCCAGCTTTATCACAAAGAAATCCGAGAGAATTACGCTGAGAAGTCCGGGCTTGCCTGCAATCACTACAGGCTTTTCCGTGAAGACGCCGCATTGATCGCACGGCTCGGGCACCAGGCGTACCGCTGTTCCGTGGAATGGAGCCGGATCGAGCCGGAACCCGGTCACTGGTCGGAAAAGGCATTGGACCATTACCGGGAGTTTCTTGAACTCCTGAAAAAGAGCGGCATCACCACTTTTGTCACCTTGTATCACTGGACCACCCCCCAGTGGTTCGAGGAGCTGGGCGGGTTTGAGAAAAGGGAGAATCTCCATTATTTTCTCCGTTTTGCCGAAAAGATCGTCAAAAGTCTGGACGACGTGATCGACTTCTATCTTGTCCTGAACGAAAAGACCCATACCTGCAACGGGGCGGCTTCCGGTTTTGCATTCATCCGGGCCCACGCCGTGACTTACCGCCTGCTGAAGACCCTGACCGGAAAACCTGTGAGTTCCGCCCACATGGCGCTGCACTGTTTTCCGAACCGCTGCTATGACGAACTGGACCGGATCATGACGAACTTTCTGGATTTCAAGGTCAACGGCGTCTTTCTCCACGCTTTGAAGACGGGTACCCTCATTGCACCGGAGACCGATGAAGAGGCGTGCCCGGAGGCCAAAGGCGCTCTGGATTTCTGGGCGTTGAACATGTACACCCGCTATCTGGTCAATTCCCGGGCCGCCAATTTGTCGGCGGAACGGTTTCCGCACAAGAAACTGCGCCTGATCGGGAAGGATTTCTACCTGGATGAGTTTTACCCGGAAGGCGCCACGGCCATTCTGGAGCGTTTTACCGGATACCCGGTTTACATTACGGAAAACGGATGCGCCTGCGATGACGACCGCTTCCGGATCGTCTATATCGCACTGTATCTCTCCGCGATCCACGATGCCATCCGGCGTGGGGCCGATATCCGGGGGTACCTTTACTGGTCTTTGCTGGACAACTACGAATGGACCTCGTTTCTGCCGAGGTTCGGTCTGGTGGAGGTGGATTTCAGGACCTTCAAGCGGACTGTCCGCCCCTGTGCGGAATTTTTCCGCGACATCATTGCCGCGAACGGTTTTTCCCAGGACATTTTGCGGAAATATCTGCGGGAAATGCCGTCGTGCAATGCGCCGCAGCGCGGTGCCGCCGGAAAATAGAAAATGCCCGGTTCTCCGGACCGCCGAAGAACCTTGGAAATATCAAAATTTGTTAATGTCCCAAATCTTGT
>DCGO01000013.1 GCA_002314605.1 Lentisphaeria bacterium UBA1776
TATAATTTCCCGAAGCCCCTTTTTTAGAGGTACCCTTATTTCAGTTAGCGGGTGCCGCTTGCATTGTCATGATTTCTGTGGTATATTTACCGGAAATTTTTATGCGGCAGGTTCCGTCTGCGGTCCGGAAAAACGATGGTCAGGCAGTCTGCGGATCTTCTGACGGAAAAAGACATATATCGGGGGAAATATCATGAAGGTCACGATTCTCGGAGCCGGCGCCATGGGGTGTCTCTATGCATCCTATCTTGCCCGCAATCCGGAACTGGAACTCGTGCTGGCGGACCACAATCCGGAAAAAGTGGCGGAAATCAACCGTTCCGGCCTCGTCAAAGAGGAGTCCGGCCGGAAATTCCGCATCCCGGTCAAAGCTGTGGTAAGCGGCGAAAATCCGGTTCCCACCGATGTATTGATGCTCTTCGTCAAAGCCCATCAGACCTACGATGCATTGAAGAGCAACGCCGGCATGATCGGTCCGGACACGACGGTCGTCTCCCTCCAGAACGGCATGGGCAACTATGTGGAGATCAGTAAATTCGTCCCCCTGAACCGGATCGTCATCGGCACCTCGAACCACAACAGCACCCGGCTGGGCTACGGCCACTTTCTCCACGCCGCCGACGGCAAGACCATCATCGGCAGCTTCAACCCCGAAAGCAGCCGGGTCCAGCAGGTCAAGGACCTCTTTAACGGGACCGGACTGGATATCACCAGCTCCCCTGATGTGCGGCGGCTCATCTGGCGGAAACTCCTCATCAATATGTCCATCAACCCCCTGACCATGCTCCTGCGGGTGAAAAACGGCTTTCTCCAGGCGGACCGGCCCGGCTGGGCATGCGTCTGCAGCATTGTCCGGGAGGGCCTTGCCGTGGCCAAAGCCGACGGCGTGGAATTTGACGAAGCGGAGATCCTTGAACTTATCCGCATGATCAGTCTGCTGACCCGCTCCGGCTGTTCCTCCATGTATCAGGATCTGCAGAACCGGCGGCAGACGGAGATCGACTTCATCAACGGAACGGTGGTGAAACTCGCCCGGAAGTACCGTATCCCGGTCCCCTGCAACGCACTGCTGGTGAATATGGTCCACGCGGTCGAAAATGCTTACGGGGAGGCGTGACCCTTCAATCAAGGGACACAATCTCGTATTTTTCGGTACCGACGCCGATCTTTTCGGCGTATGCAAGCAGTTCAAGCCCTTTGAATTTCCGACCGTCGGCAGCCACGGCATCATAACAGGCGCGGTCCGCCGCCACCGGATCCAGCGAACCGTAAATGCCGACATTGGGCACAGTCCTGAACATGGGACGGGGCTCGCAGTCACACCCGTTGGTGATATTCACGGCAAAATTGAGGTAGATATGCCGTTTCCCGCGGCTGGAGGCATAGGCGTATTCCGCCAGTTTTTCCCGGAAAACATTGCGGCGGAAAAAGATGTTGCAGATCCCCCGCCAGGTGAAGATCGACACCCCGTGATGACGGCAGATGGAAAAACACGCCCCGCAGCCGATACAGCTCCGGTGATCGATGTACGCCGTACCGTGCCGGATGGTGATGGCCCCGTTCTGACAGCGGCTCACACAGGCTCCGCACCCCTTGCAGAACCAGCGCCGGATGGAGGGTTTCACGCTCATGTGCATGGCAAGCTTTCCCCCTTTTGCGGCAAACCCCATGGAGAGCTGCTTGATGGCGCCGCCGAAGCCGGCCAGAGCGTGTCCCTTAAAATGCGAACAGACCAGAACCTGCTCCGCTTCCGCAAGCTTCCGGGCAATGGCGCACGTCCTGAAGTGGTGCAGATTCACCGGTACGGCAACGGCATCTTCTCCGTGGGAACCGTCGGCGATCACCACAGGAAGCCGGGTAAAACCGTGAGAAGCCGCCAGGCGCATGTGCTTCTCCCTGGAGAAACGCTCCCCCCCGTACAAAACACTGGTCTCGCAGAATTCACTTTGGATCCCCCGTGCCTCCAGAAAGGAGATCACACCGTCATAGCAGGCGGGCTTGAGATAGGTCAGGTTGCCCTTTTCGCCGAAATGAAGTTTCATCGGGATGCGGGATGCAAGGGGCATATTTTCTCCGGTGATCAGCGCCTCCAGCACCTCCCCGGCGGCCTGCGAGATCTCCTGATCGGAGGCTCCGGAACACACACGCTTGAAATAAACTCTGGCCATGCATGACTCCTTTCCCTGCCATACAATAGCACGGTTCCTTTATTTTTCAACAGCAAAAAATTCCCGGGGAGCCCATGATATTTCGGACTTGCAAATTATTTCAGACATGATATATTATGGAAGACGGAAAAATCAACAAAAAGGATCATTTTCATGAAAAATGCAGCCTTTAATGTTCAGGACAGCTTATGGAGGCTGCTGATGCAGCTGACCGGGTTTCTTGCAGACCGCGGCATGCTGCGGCAGAACAAAGAGATGAAGCAGCTGATCTCCAGTCTGACCATCCGCCAGCATCAGGTGATCCGGGAAGTCTATATTCTTACCAAAACTCAGCCGGAAGGCGTCCCGCTGAAGCGTCTGGCGGAACGGCTGGACCTTTCCCCCGGTACCGTATCGGAAGCCGTGGAGACTCTGGTCCGGAAAAATGCCCTGGAGCGGGAGATCTGCCCCACCGACCGGAGAAGCGTGCGGATCAAGGTCTCCCCGCAGGGAATGGAGATGATCCGCGTCGGGATCGACCAGTACCGGCAGGACGCCGCCATGCTGCTCTCCGGCCTGACGAAACCGGAAATCGACCAGCTTCTCCGGACGCTCGAATGCATGCGGTCCAAACTTCCGGAAACATTCCAGGGGCTGCAGCCGTAAAATTGCCGATGTAAATCCATGTTCCAATCGAACTTTCATCAAAAAATGAGGTCTGTCATGAAAAAAATCACCTTTCTGACCCTGCTGCTGGCTGCAGGTGCCGTCCTTTCTGCGGCACCGACGGCGGCACAGAAAAAAGCACTGCCGGTCCGGGTCGTTGCCGAACGGGTCAAATTGGAGCAGAATACGGAGGTACGCCGCTATGTGGGCCATGTCGAAGCCATTGACGCAGTGAAGATTCCGGCCCGGGTATCCGGATTTCTGCTCAAAACCCACTTTCTTGAGGGCGACATGGTCAAAAAAAACCAGCTTCTGTATGAAATTGAAGACACCAGCTACCGGGCCAAAGCCGAGCAGGCCGCAGCACAGGTCACACAGGCGCAGGCCCTGCTGGATTATGCCAGGATCGACTATGAGCGGCAGAAGGAACTGAGGGCAACCAAAGCGGTCTCCCAGGCCGTTTACGATGAATCCCAACGGGTGCTCCGGACCGCAGAAGCCACTCTGGCCAATGCAAAAGCCGTAAAACTGGAGGCGGACAACAATCTGTCCTATACCAAAGTCTATGCGCCTTTCGACGGACTTATCGGAAAATCCATCTATTCCAACGGGCAGTATGTCACCCCCTCCTCCAACGAGCTTGCAGAGGTCGTCATGCTTTCGCCCATCTACGTTCACTTTGCCATGAGTGAACGTGATTATCTGGAAATGTTCGGCGACTACAAGACCATGCAGAAAAACGGCGTCACCCGCTACCGGCTGGCCGACAACCGTGAATATTCCCTGCCGGGGAAGGTGCAGTTCATCGACAATCATGTGGACGAAAACACCGGAACCATCACCGTGTGGTCCGTGGTGGAAAATCCCAAGATCCAGCTTCTGCCCGGCGGGTTTGCCACAGTCATGCTGTCCAATAAAAACGCGCCGGTCATGGCATCGGTCAAACTCTCCAGCATCATGGCGGATTCCAGCGGCAACTACGTCTATGTGGTAAATGCCAAAAACAAGATCGAACTCCGTTATGTCCAGCTTTCCAACGTCATCGGCAGACGCCAGTTCATCAAATCCGGCCTGAAAACCGGCGAAATCGTGGTGACAGACGGTACCAACCGGGTCAGCCCCGGCAGTGATGTGGTCCCGGTGTTTCCGCCAAAAAAGTGAGGCATTATCATGATGATCTCTCAGGTCTTTATTGACCGGCCGAAACTTTCCTTTGTCATTTCCATTGTCACGGTCCTCGGGGGACTGCTCTGCTACAACACCCTTCCTGTGGCCGAATATCCGGAAATCGCCCCCCCCCAGGTGCGGGTGTCGGCAAACTATCCCGGAGCCAGCGCCCAGGTGATCACAGACACCGTGGCCTCCATTATTGAGGAACAGGTCAACAATGTGGAGGACGTGCTTTATTTCTCCAGCCAGTCCGACAACAGCGGCAATTATTCTTTGTCGGTCACGTTCAAATCCGGTATCAATATCGATATTGCCCAGGTGAACGTGCAGAACGCCGTGTCCCTGGCGGAACCGATGCTGCCGCCGGACGTCAAAAGTTACGGCGTTTCCGTCCGCAAACGCTCCAACGACGTCCTCGGCATGTTCGTCTTTATGACCGACAACCCCCGGATCTCGGCTCTTCAGCTCCATAACTTCGTGCGCATGCGGGTCCGGGACCAGCTCTCCCGCATCTCCGGAGTCAGCGAAGCAATGATCTTCGGCACCAAAAACTACTGTATGCGAGTGTGGCTGGATACCTTCCGCCTCACCAGTCTGAAACTCAAGGCCGAAGACGTCATTTCCGCCATTCAGAGCCAGAACATTCAGGCCGCCGCCGGTGCCGTGGGCGCCGAGGGCAGCAGCGAGCTGCTGCAGCTGAAGATCAATACCCTCGGCCGGCTGACCAGTCCGGAGGAATTCGGCGAAATCGTGGTCAAGACCGGTGCCAACGGCAGACTCACCAAACTCCGGGATGTAGCCAGGATCGAACTGGGAAGTGAACAGTACAATGCGGAATGCCGTTACAACGGACGCCCCAGCGTCGCGCTGGCGCTGTACCGCAGTTCCGATGCCAACGCCATCAATGTTCTGGATGCCGCCGTGGCGCGGATCAAAGAACTGGAAAGCACCTTCCCCACCGGCATCACCTGGAAACTCGGGTACGACCCCACCGATTACATCCGCACCACCATCAATGAGATCAAGTGGACGCTGGTCCTGACCCTCGTCCTCGTCGTCCTGATCACCTACGTCTTCCTGCAGGACTGGCGGGCGACGCTGATTCCCTCCATCGCCATTCCGGTGTCTCTGGTGGGAACTTTCGTTTTTCTGAAAGCACTGGGGTATTCCATCAACGTGCTGACAATGTTCGGACTGATCCTGGTCATCGGATCCCTGGTGGACGATGCCATTGTGGTGGTGGAAAACTGCGTCCGCATTCTCGACGAGGAAAAACTGCCGCCGAAAGAGGCGGCATCCAAGAGCATGCATCAGATCTCGGGAGCCATCATCGCCACAACTCTGGTGACAGTGGCCATCTATGCCCCCATCGGCTTTTTCGGCGGCATGGTGGGGACCATTTACCTCCAGTTTGCCGTTTCCATGTGTACGGCACTGTGTCTCTCGACCGTCAATGCCCTGACGCTGAGTCCTGCACTGTGCGCACTTCTTCTGCGGACGCGTCACGGAGAACCGATCCGGATCTTCAAACCCTTCAACATCGGGCTGGATGCCAGCCGGAAATGGTACATTTCCGTATGTCGGCTCTTGGTGCGCAGGAGCCTTCTGACGACGGTGCTCTTTCTGATCATTCTGGGATGCAACTGCTGGCTTTTCCACCGGACCCCCAGTTCCTTCCTGCCGCAGGAAGACAAGGGAGCGATCCTCTGCGACATTGAACTTCCCGCCGGAGCGACTCTGGCCCGGACCCAGACAGTCATGGATAAATTGGGCGAGTTCATGCGGAAAACCCCCGGCGTCCGGGATGTCATCGCCGTCAGCGGATTCAGTTTCATCAGCGGGTCCGGCGAAAATGTCGGCCTTGCCGTTGCCGCACTGGACAACTGGGACAATCGGAAGGGAGCGGGACTCTCCGCACAGGAGATCCACCGGACGCTGCTGAAGAAATTCGGAGAAGTCGATGAAGCGAAGGTCAACGCCTTTCTGCCGCCGGCCATCATGGGTTTGGGGGCCACCGGCGGTGTGACCTTCGAATTCGAGGCCGTAAACGGCCAGTCGCCGGAAGAACTGCAGAATGCGCTCTTCAAGCTGTTGAGACTTCTGAATACGTCTCCCAAGACCCTCTACGCCTTCAGTTCCTACCGGGCGGACACGCCTCAGCTGTATCTGGACCTGGACCGGAGCAAGGCGGAAGCCATGCGGGTACCTATCGGCCGGGTGTTTACAACCCTCCAGAGCAAACTGGCCTCGACTTACGTCAACGACTTCAATATGAGCGGCTATTCCTTCAAGGTAAAAGTCCAGTCCGATGCGGCGGAACGCGAGAATCTGGACGCCCTCCGGCAGATCAATGTCCAGAACAATGCGGGGGGCATGATCCCCCTGAGCGCACTGGCCAAGGTCCGTTACATGGTCGGCCCCCGGGTGCTGGAGCGTTTCAACCTGACACTGTCGGCCCAGGTAAACGCCCAGGCGGCGGCCGGAGTCTCCAGCAGCGAACTGATGGCGGAGATCGACCGGATCATGAAAGAACACTTCGTGCCCAACTACACGCTGGACTGGGTGGATATGAGTTATCAGGAAAAACACAATCAGGGGAGCATCCTCTACCTTATGCTGCTGGCGCTGACTTTCGGCTACCTCTTCCTGGTGGCGCTGTATGAAAGCTGGACCGTGCCGGTCTCCGTGATTTTGTCGGTCATGGTGGCCACGCTGGGCGGCATGCTGGGGCTCCTCATCTGGAATCTGCCCATGTCCATCTACGCCCAGCTGGGACTGATCATGCTGGTGGGATTGGCCAGCAAGAACGCCATCCTCATTGTGGAATTTTCCAAACAGGAACGGGAAGCCGGGCGCTCCATTGAGGATGCGGCCCTGAACGGGGCCAGTTTCCGGTACCGCGCAGTGCTGATGACGGCATGGAGCTTCATCGTCGGCGTGGTCCCGCTGGTATGGGCCACCGGCGCCGGCGCCGGAAGCCGGAAGGATATCGGGGTCACCACCTTCTGCGGCATGCTGCTGGCAACGCTGGTCGGGATCTGTTTCGTCCCGGCCATTTACGCGATCTTCCAGCGTCTGCGTGAAAATATCAAGGCAAAATTCCGTCATACGGAAAAATAAACCGGCAGGATCCGGCAGTTTTCCGGCGGATCATGAAAGCAAAAAAAAATTGCATTTTTCAGTTGCAAAAAAAAAAGCGGTGAATATATTATAACAGCTTCAACACCAAAACAGGAGGTTCAAGATGAAAAAAAGTTTGGCATTTCTGCTGGCGATGGTCTGTGCAATCGGACTGTGGGCAGCAAATCCGGCACCGGCTAAAGCACCGGTGAAGGCGCCGGCCAAGGCTCAAGCCACGGCTCAGAAAACAACGGCACAGACCGTCCAGAAGGAAGAAAACTGGACCGGGTTCCAGCTGGGATTTCTCCCCGGCGCACCCTCGGACATGCTGACGGATCCCGTATATGGGATCAAGCTCGGCGCCCCGATCTGCCTCGGCGCTCCGGTTTGGGGTCTTGAAGCCAGCGTTCTCTACTCCGGCAGTGAATCTGTCAGCGGGGTCCAGTGTTCGGTCATCTTCAGCCAGGCGAACACGGTCACCGGGCTCCAGTTCTCTCCCGTGAATTTCGTCAAGTCCTGCTTCGGTCTCCAGCTGGGCATCTACAACTCCGCCCAGGACAAGACCTTCCAGATCGGGCTCCTGAACCACATTGAGAACGGACCCCTCCCCTGGATGATCGTCATGAATTTCAACCTCTAATCAAAGGATTTTTCCATGAAAAAAAATATGATTCTTTTCTGTGCGGCGGTCTGCTGCGCGTCCCTTATGGCTGCGGAAGCAGCCGCCAAAACCACCACTCCTGAAAAAAAGGCAGCGGTGACAGCCGCGAAGAAATCTGCGCCGGAAACCTGTGCAGCCTGCCCGAAAAAGAAGGCGGATCCGCTGGAAAAGTGGACTTTCTTCCAGATGGGCTGCTTCCCGGGAATCCCGGCGGCGATGAAAACATCCAACGTGTACGGCATCAAGTACGGCGGCCCCATCTGCTGCGGTACCGGCCGCGTCTTCGGTCTGGAAGCCAGCTGGTTCTACTCCGGGACCAGCTATGTGGGCGGTATTCAGGCCAGCTGGGTCGCCTGCGACTCGGATGAGCTGGATGGTCTGGAGGCCTCCTTCCTCTATGTCCGCAACACAAAACACTTCAACGGGATCCTCGCAACCCTCGGCGTGGCCATGGGCGGCAGCGGCATCGGCCTGAATGCCAGTTCGGTGAACATCACCGGCGACATCATCGGCATGCAGGCGGCAGCCTGCGTCAACGTGAGCAAGAACGTCACCGGATTCCAGACGGCCGTGCTCACCAACGTCGCGCAGGAAATGAACGGCCTGCAGCTCGGTCTGGTGAACAAGAGCAAGGAAGTCACCGGCGTCCAGTTCGGTCTGGTGAACCTTTCCGAGAAAGGCGGCATCCAGTTCGGACTCATCAACTACATCAAGGGTTCTGCAATCCCCTTCTTCCCGGTGGTGAACATCGCCTTCTGAAATTCATTTCATCAAAATACCTCAAGCCGTCCTCCGGGGCGGCTTTTTTTGTAGGAACGGGCGGCAAACGTGCCGCTTCGAGGCGACCGGCTGTCGGGCTCCCCGCCCTCCCGGGCATCCTGCTGGCGCGGCGGCAATCCCCCCCTCTGCGGGTATCCTGCACTCATACTATTCTGACCCAAGCCGGCCTTGTCCGGGCAAATTGCGGAATATCTGCATCCGGAACCCTTGACAAAAAAAGAAATCCATGCTATATTTGCGCAACACACCACCCCGCAAAGCACCTGTGCCGGATCCGGGAACAGGAAGAAAGGACAAAAAATGTTTTGGATCGACTATGTCATTATCTTCATCCCGCTGATCGTCATGATCTCGATCAGTCTCTATTCCAGAAAATATGTCAAAGGCGTCTCGGATTTTCTGACCGCCAGCCGGGTAGCCGGGCGTTATGTGATCGCCGTTGCCGGCGGCGAAGCCGGGCTGGGGCTGATCAGTGTCATTGCATTGGTGGAAGTCTATTACACCAGCGGATTCGGTTACGGCTTCTGGTCCAAGCTAACCGCTCCTCTCGCGATGTTCTTCGCCCTGACCGGGTTCTGCACTTACCGTTTCCGGGAGACCCGGGCCATGACCATCGGCCAGCTGCTGGAAATGCGCTACAGCCGTTCCTTCCGGATCACGGCGGCCTTTCTGCAGTCGGCATCCGGGATCCTTAATTACGCCATCTTTCCTGCGGTGGGGGCGCGGTTTCTGGTTTATTACCTTGACCTGCCGACCTACCTCAATCTTTTCGGCTGGCACTTCCCGACTTTCGGACTGATGCTCCTTGTATGCATCGGCGTTGCCGCCGGGATCGCCTGCCTGGGCGGACAGATCACCATTATGGTCAGCGACTGCGTGCAGGGGATCATTTCCTATCCATTGTACATGATCCTCATCATCTACTTTTTCTGGAAGTTTTCCTGGGGGCAGGATATTCTTCCCACATTGCTTGCCCGTCCGGCCGGACAGAGTTTCCTCAACCCCTACGACATTCACCATCTGCGGGATTTCAATCTTTTTTATGTTTTCGTCGGTCTTTTCAGCAGTTTCTTCAGCCGGCTCTCCTGGGCGGGGTGCCAGGGATATTCCGCCGCAGCCAAGAGCCCCCACGAACAGAAAATGGGGGGTCTTCTGGGCAGCTGGCGCGGCGGGTTCTCCACCATGATGATCGTCGTGATCGCACTGGTGGTCTATACCTACATGAATGAACCGCGTTTCCAGCCGGGCCCCACCGGCGCCAATACGGTCAACTGCCAGCTCGCCAGAAAAACCCTTTCCGACATTGCCGGCGCTCCACGGTACGATGTTCAGCGCAAGGCGATCCTCGGCAAGCTGGACCATGCAAAGCCCCGCTTCGACACCAAAACACGGCAGCCTGTCACACGGTCAGCCAACCCGACGGTGGACAATTACCGCAAAGTCGCCACCGAGGAACTGCGGAAAGTCGATCCGAAGCTGGCCCAGACCTTCGGGACCATCCATACCCAGATGCTGGCCAGTCTGACCATGCGGGAAATGCTGCCCATCGGCATCACCGGCATCTTTGCGGTGCTGATGATCTTCCTCATGATCTCCACCGACAACACCTACATGCACTCCTGGGGCAGCATTCTCATCCAGGACATTGTCCTGCCCCTCCGGGGCAAACCGTTCACCCCGGAACAGCAGCTCAGGCTGCTCCGCTGCGGGATCCTCTTTGTGGGGCTCTTCGCCTTTGTCTTCTCGCTCTTTTTCGCCCAGCTGGATTACATTATGATGTTCTTCGAAATCACCGGTGCCATCTGGGTCGGAGGAGGGACCGTGATCACTCTGGGACTTTACTGGAGGAAAGGCACCACCGCCGGGGCCTTTTCCGGGCTGATCGGCGGGGCCTTCATCGCTCTGGGGGGAATGTTCTGCCAGCACCGCTGGGTCAGTTCGATCTATCCCTGGCTGGAGCGTACCGGCAATCTGACGGGGTTCAGCAATTTTCTGACCGCAGTTTCCAAGCCGCTGAATCCCTATATTGTCTGGACGGTGACCCCGTATAAATTTCCGGTCAATTCACGGGAAATCGCTTTCCTCGGACTTCTGACGGCCATCGGACTCTATGTGGTCATCTCTCTTCTGACCTGCCGCAAACCCTTCAATCTGGAACGTATGCTGCACCGGGGGATCTACAGCGATGACGGCATCGGCAAACCGGTGGAAAAGATCGACATCATCAAATTCTGCAAGGGATTGATCGGGATTACACCGGAATACACCACGGGGGACAAGGTCCTCGCATGGTCCGTATTCATCTGGTCCTTCATCTACGGTTTCATCGGCTGCTTCATCGTGCCGGTGGTCTGGAATCTCTTCTATCAATGGCCGGCCTCCTGGTGGGGAAATTACTTCTGGTTTACCTCGCTCTTCATGGCCGCATAGTCGGTCTGGTGTCGACATTCTGGTTCGCCATCGGGGGGACGATTGATCTGCGCCGTCTTTTCCGGGATCTGGCGAAAAAGGAAGTCGATATTCTGGATGACGGCCGGGTGACGGACGCTGCCCCCGGCAGCAGTCAGACCGGCCCGGACAACGGACACGCGTGACGGCAGAACTCTTTGTACAAGGCCTTGCCCGGCGATAGAGCAATGACAGCCCCCGATCCTGGAATTACCGTTCAGGGGGAACCTTTTTCCGGATCGCATAACGGCAGAGAAGTGCCCCCCCGATCACCAGCAGACATGCACCGTAGAAAGCCGCCGGCAATGCCACATGCAGGAACACCGCGCACCCGATGGCGGAAAAGAGCGGTGTAAGGTAGGACGCGATGATCGCTGAATCCCGCTGGGGCGTCAGCATCGCCCGGTCCCAGCAGTAATACCCGGCCCCGATGGGAAAGACCGCCATGAAAAGGAGCTGCCAGAAGACCGTGAAATTCCAGACGCTTTCTTCCTGAAAAGGGAAACGCATCAGCAGCAGAAAAATTCCGCCGATCAGCATAAAATACGGCATGGCGTCCTTCGGCGTTTCCTTATCCAGCGATGCAAGGATATTGGAATACACCGCCCAGCTCACGGCGGCACCGGTCATCACGAGATGCGGCAGGGGATTGCCGCAAAACTGTTCCCACAGTTCCGGCAGGATCAGCGGCACCCCGGCAAGAACCGAAGAGGACAAGGCAAATCCACAGAAAGAAAGCACGATCCCCCCGGTCATCAGGAGCAAGGAAACCCTCTTCCGGAAGGCGATCACCGAGAAAACCAGTGTCAGCAGCGGCCACAGGTAATTGAGCAGTCCCACCTCCACCGCCTGGACCCGGTTCTTCGCCAGCCCCAGCCCCACACTGAACAAATAAAAATAGGCAATGACCAGAAAGCCGCACAGCCCGTGATATTTCAGAGAAAATCTGCGCTTTTTCGGGGGATAAAGGAAAAAGCAGACCAGTCCGCCGGCAATATAAATGCACCCTCCCGCTGTGAACATCCCCAGGAGCTCCAGAAGCGACCGATTGAATGCAGCCAGAAGCGACCAGAAAAATATTGCACAGCACCCCCAGAACAATCCGCTTGTCTGCTTCATGGGTCACGCTCCGGACAACTTCAGCCGGCGGCAGCTTTCCCGCACAAGGATCATCCCGGGAAGATAGGCCGAGGACGCCCCCACGGGAGCCCCGCTGAAGGGATTGATCTCCTGGGAAAAATGATTTTCCGGATGGAGGATCACCGCCCGCAGAAAACGCTCCAGCACCATGTCAAGTTCAGCACTCCGGTGGTAGAAATCCATGAAGAGAAGCAGCCGGAGGAGCGTAAGCATCTGGGTGTTGGCCGCCCAGCAGTTGAAGGGGAGCTCCCGCTGAAACGCCGGATCGCTCACCGACATGGAGGGAAAGGGATACACCGTCAGAAATTCCGTTTCCGATTCAAAGTATCTCTGATAGATCCGGTCGAAAAGGTCCTGACTTGCCACGCGATTCAAAAAGAGCCGGGTAATGTGTTCACTCCGGTATTTGCGGAACCCGGAACGCCCCCGGTCGTAAAAATACGCATCTTCTTCGCAAAAAAGATGACGGCGGATGTTTTCGCGGAGAGTTTCCGCCCGGTTGCGCCACGAAACGGCTTCCGGGCCCAGATCCAGCATTTCCGCCAGTTCCGCCAAAGCCGTCAATGCCCCGTATCGGGCGGCGGAGAGATCCGCCGAGATCACCGGCATCTCCGGAAGATCCGGCATGCTGCCGGCCTCGCTTCCCGGGCAGCGGCCCCGCTGCATCCCCTCGGTCACCCGGGGAGAATTGTCGTGGCCGGTATCGAATTCGCAGAACATCTCCACCAGTCCCGCATCATTGTGACAGCGGTGACGCATGATCCACATGTCGTACCGTACTGCGGCATCGTAAATGCGCCGGAAATCCTCTTCCGGCCGTCCGACCCTGCGGGCGATCTCCATGGCACAGCGGGCAAAGGGCCAGACCGTCTGAAGCTGGCCAAAGCCAGCCGTCTCCAAGGTATTGCCCCGGACGAAGGCGGGCATCAGCCCGTCCTCCCGCTGGAAGCACATAAAGACCTCCATGGAGCCCCACGCCGCCCCCGGACAGATGTCCGTGATGAAGAAATTGTCCTGATTATGCTCGAGCCAGATCCCGTTGTAATTCGCTCCGGCGGGAAGGTACGGCCAGGGAAATGCGGGGCTCCTCCGGACTGCTGCCAGAATCCCCGCCTCCGCCTCATCCCTGCGGGTCCGCAGAAATGCAAGCTCCTGTTCTGTGAACACCGTAGAATCCTCCCTTGAAAAATGATCTAATCCGAGAACCGTTCCTTCAAAGCGGCGGACACCTCCGGTTTTTCGAGGACGGAAAAATCGAAGAACCGGTTCCGTCCCTCGCAACCGGTGATCCCGGCATAGTAGATCTCCGGAAAATCCGTATCCAGACGGCAGCCGAAAGTCTTTCCGTCGCACCCCATCAGAAGCATACGCCCCTTCCTGTTGAAAATGAACCGGGCAGAGAGATCGTATTTCCGCCCGATCTCCAGTTCAAGGTCGATGAATCCCAGAAGCTTCCACGACGGGGTCCCGTCCTTGAAATAGTGGTGCCACAGATTGACCCCGCGGTCGTAGAGCACCACTTCAAGATGGTCGTGATGGACCTCGGACAATTCCGGAGAAAAGACCAGCAGCGGCGCCATCCGGTCGTCAAACGCACACCGGGTATGAAACTCCGCATTGCCGTGAAAGGGCCTCTTGAAGAGCATGCTTATATAGGTCTCGCCGGTTCGATCCCGGCCCATCTGCATCTCTTCAGGGCGGATATCCTCCGGCATGTGGTTTGCGATGCAATCCCTTTGCTGCACCCAGTGACTCCGCTCAAGCCACCGGGGACTCCGCACCAGAAGCCACTCTTCCGGATCCCACTCTCCTTCGGCAAAGGATATCCGGATATCCGGTTTCACGGCCTCTGCACAATCCTTCTTCATTGGCATCCTCTCTCAAACACGCTTCAGCATTCAGCGGACATCATCCACGGGAGAATTTTTCTTCACATAATCGATCCAGCGGACCACTTCCACCGCCTGCTCAATAGTGATGGGGTACGGAATTCCCTTGCGGATGGCGTTGTAAAGGTGCACCCACATTTTGGTGGGATCGTCCCCCCCGGCAGGAGCCACAGTCAGCACATCTTCGCACCACACCGGTACCATGGCGCCGCCGAAACTGCCGCCCAGCGGGGGATTGTCCAGCGAGGCGGGAGCCGTTTCTTCCGGCATGGCCGGATTGAGGTACTTGAGTTCAATTTTGCTGTCCCGGCTCACCAGAGACCCCCGGGTGCCCCGCACGGTGTAGGTCGATTCGGGGATCGGGGCGCAGCCGGAGATCTCAATATCGATCACCCGCTTGTTTTCGCCGACAAAAATGATTTTGACATGATCCTCGGCATCTCCCCGGGCCGCACCCAGCTTGAGGTCGCTCCAGCAGCTTTTTACCGGAGACTCCAGAAGCTGCAGGGCATGGTCCACCAGATGAGGTCCCCAGTTGAGCAGCTGTCCGCCGCCGGCGGACTGGATGGTCTGCCAGTCAGTGCGCCACTGGAAACTGTCCCGGCAGAGTTTGATCTCAAACACATGCCCGAGCTTGCCGGAACGGATGATGTCCCGGATATGGGCAAAAGCCGATTCAAAACGGCGGTTGTGACGGATATAGACCTTGCCGGGATTGGCTTCGGCAAGGGCCTTGAGCGTCAAAGCATCTTCGTAAGTCACGGCAATGGGCTTCTCCACCAGCACCATTTTGCCGGCCTCCACCGCCGCAATGGCGTGTTTCACATGATCCGGAGAACGGGTGGCGACGGTGACCAGCTCAACCTCGGCGTCCTGCAAAAACTCTTTGCTGTCCAGATAAAATCTGGCATTGGGACAACGGGTCCGGGCGGCATCCAGCCGGGATGGATCGTGGTCGCAGCCGGCGACCACCTCAAACATGTCGGAATATTTTCCGATTTCAGAAATATGCATGCAGTTCCCTGCGCGGCCGAGCCCCCAGATACCGACTTTGATCTTGTTTTCCATTTTCACTGATCCTTTATGTTGAAGTTGAATTTTTTGTCAATCCACGTCCTCGAGGTCGAAGATGCCGCCTTCATAGACATTCATCCCGTAATCCGCAATTCCGTACTTCATGACAATCCACTGTTCAGATATCCGCCAAAAAAACAATACGACACAATATACAGCCTCCCGGTAAAAAGTAAAGGGTACCTCTAAAAATTCAAACGGATGGATTTGCGAGACAATGGGGAAAAAGACACAAAATGGGATTTTGAGTCTGCTACCCAAAGTGGTAACAGCCGAAAAGTCACGCCTTGCAGACTTTCCCCAGTGGCCGCAAGCTGCCGGAATGATTTTTTAGAGGTACCCTAAATTGAATGTACGGATAAAAACGGCATTTTCTGATCGGAAAACACGTTCCGTCAGATCCCGGACTCCGACATCACCCGGGGGCACCAGCGGTAGAATGCCGCCGCAACAATAACTGCAAGAAACGCGGCGGTGAACTTGGTCACCAGCAGAGGAAACGCCAGTTCCGGCGCCACGGCACAGCAGTAGGCCAGATGATCCCCCAGAGAAAATGCCCCGGCGGAGAGAAATGCAAAATTGAACGTTTTACCCCGGGGATCCATGTCCCGGATCATCTGAAAAGTCGGGATCGAGTTGGCCAGCGAAGTAAACATCCCCAAGACGGCAGTCTCATTGATCCCGAGGAGCCGTCCTCCCCAATTCAGCAGGGGATGAAAGATCCGGTCAATAACCCGGATCAGCACATAGGCCCCCGGCAGAATGATCGCAATGGAACCGACCACCTTGATCCCGGACTGAATCGGCTCCAGAAATTCCGGATTGGCAAACCCGGTAAGTTCACTGGTGATGGAAAGAGTGATCCCCAGCAGCGCGATGCCTTCGACAGCCCTTCCGAGTTTGGCAAGGAAAACCGACAGTTTGTCCGGGATCGTCAGCAGAAGAATGGAAGACACTGCGGCAATGAACACCACGGGAATCATCATCCGGAAGAGGCCCCCTGGGGCACACCCGGCGGTCAGTCCTCCGGTCAGACACCCCGCCGGAACGGTGATGAACCCGAACAGCAGCCCCCGGAAGAGATACGGCCGATCCTCCGGCTGCACGATCTTCAGCGCCGCCGGCAAAGTGAACACGAGATTCACCCCCAGAACAGACCCCAGCAGCATTCCGCTGAAAGCCGCCGCCGGCTGATCCGAAGTCAACGTGAGGGCCAGCGGGTACGCCCCCATATCGCTGGCCAGAAAAAGCCCGGCGAAAACAGACGGATCGATCCCCAGCTTCGTGAAACAGGGGGCCAGTACCGGAACCAGGACCCGCCGGAAAAGCGGGATCAGCGCCAGAATCCCGGCCATGGAAAGAAAGAGCGGTTCAAAGGCCCGTATGCCCGCCAGAAAACACTCTCCAAGATGCCAGCGGTTGCCGCGGAAGTAGTCAAAGGCCCCGATAAAGAGAGAGGTCGCAAAGAAAAACAAGAGAATCCTGCTTATGTCCATAAAATCACCCTGTATATCCGGCTCCTGAAATATTCTTTTTTCCCGGCAAACCGGGAACCCGGATAATATATGTGCGAAAAAGTTTTTTTCAACATCGATGACTGCCGGAGCAGTTCCTTGAAAAAAAAGCATTCCGCATGTATTGTACAGCATTACGAAGGAAAGGATCTTTCATGAATCGGTCAGGTCTGCCGCAGATATCGGATGGATACGTCCGCCGGGCAACGGAACAAAATCCCCGGAAAGGAGTCTCCCGTGCTTGATAAAATTTCAGAAACGAACTGGCGCATCCTGGATGATGCAAGATGTCAGTACATGCAGGAAATCGAGGATGCGGTGCTGAACGGCATGAGTTCCACCCTCTTCAACGTCTTCGACGCCATCCCGGAGGGGGCCCTCGAGCAGTATCACACGCCCTACCCGGTCCTCGGGCTCTACGACCACGCGCTGGACAAAATTCTGGCGGAGATCCCGCAGACTGCAGTCCCCGAAGGGACCGTGGTTCTATGGCACCTCTACAACATGGGGTATGTCATCAAAACGCCCCGTCAGTGTTTCGGGATCGACCTGCACCACCGCCGGGCGCAGCTTCTGGCACCTTATCTGGATTTTCTCCTGGTCACCCACAATCACGCCGACCATTACAATCTGAATCTCCTCGAAGCAATGGCAGATTCGGATAAAAAGATCTGTTCGGCTTTCTATCCCGCGCCGGGCTTCCGCCGGGACCCGGGCATCATGAAGACCGGCGACGTCACCATCACCACAGAGGCATCCGACCATAACGACAAACTCCCCGGATTCATCACCACATACCTTCTGGAGATCGGCACCGGCAGAGACGCCTGCGTGATCTACCACACGGGAGACAGCCGGAACCCGGACCAGCTGAATCCAGGCCGCCACATCCATATCTGGATCAACCACCCCCGGGTGGGGCTGGACGTGGTGAAGACGGCGGACAGGATCAGACCGGACTGGATCTTCTACTCCCACATGCTGGAAATGGGCCACTGCAAACCCTGCCGCTGGCGGCCCGTCAACTTCACGGAAATTCTGCAGCACGACCTTCCGGAATGCGCCCGGAAAGGCATCCGGGGAGTCCTCCCCCTCTGGGGCGAAAAGATCGTTTGGAAGGCCGGGGAAAACTGACGGAAGGAAATTCTTTATGATCCTCAAAAATGAACAGCTCAAGGAAGTCTCCTTTCCGCTGGGGGGCATCGGTGCCGGGTGCATCGGACTGGCCGGAAACGGCGGCCTCATCGACTTTGAGATCTTCAACCACCCGAACAAGGGCTCCCTCAACGGCATGACCCACTTCGCCGTCCGGGCGGAAAAAGCGGGCAAAGTTGTGGATGCCCGCATCCTGCAGGGGGACTACCCCGGCACCCTGACGGGGAATTATCTGGATTCCAAACGGGGCTTCACCGGCTACGGCTTCGGCCCCTCCGTCAACACCATGGCCGGACTGCCCCACTTCCGGGAGTGCGTTTTTGACGGGGAATTTCCCTGCGCCCGGATCACGCTGAAGGACCCGAATTTCCCAGGACAGGCGGACCTTTTTGCCTGGAGCCCCCTGATCCCCGGGGATTCCTTCAGCGCCTCCCTCCCATGCGGGGGCATTGAATACACCATTTTCAACACCACATCGGAAACACTCGACTACACCCTGACGGGGGTCCTGATGAATCCGTGGGACAGCCTTGGCTCCGGAAATCACGGCAAACTGCGAAAAAACGGCGGCCGGCTCCTGCTGCAGAGCGGGACTCTGGAGGATCCCTTTCAGCAGGGGGAGATCGCCCTTGATTTGTTTGCGGAAAATGCGGAACCCTCTATGCAGGAATATCTCTACCGGGGAGGCTGGTGCGACAAACTGGAAGTGTACTGGCACGACCTCAACACTCCGGGGAATTTCACCAACCGCACCTGTCCGGAGAAAACCGTGCGGGAGTTTGACGGAGGGCTCCTTGCGGTCCGTTTCACCCTGAGCCCAGGAGAAGCGAGGACCGTCCGCAGTCTCCTCGTCTGGTACATCCCCGACGTCACCAATACCTGGGACCCCGATGCGGAGAAGAACGCGGCGGCCAATCATCTCCCCCGGGGCAACCGCTGGAAAAACTGGTATGCCGTCCGGTTTTCCGGTGCGGCAAGTGTGGCGGAATATCTGACGCAAAATTACGCCCGCCTCCGCGAGGGAACGGAACGCTTCCGGCGGAATCTCTTCAGTTGCACCATCCCCCGGGCCGCGCTGGACGGGGTGTCCGCAAATCTCGCGATCCTGAAATCCCCCACCGTACTCCGGCTGGAAGACGGCTCCATCTGGGGCTGGGAGGGAGTGGCCAGCCGGGCGGGCTCATGCGAAGGGACCTGCCAGCATGTGTGGAACTACGCTCAGGCACTGCCGTTCTTCTTCCCGGATCTGGAGCGATCCATCCGGAGGAACCAGCTGCGCTTGTGTCACAATGACTTCGGCGGCTCCAAATTCCGCCTGAGCCTCCCCCTTGGGATCCGGAATTCGGCGCCGGACAACCGCTCCTGCGCCGACGGGGCCTTCGGGGAGATCATGAAACTTTTCCGGGACTGGAAGATCTCCGGCGATACGGAGTTTCTGAAAGAATTGTGGCCCCACGCCAGAAAGATGCTGGAATACACCTGGAGCGAACACAATTTCGACCGCTGGGACCCGGAAAAGACGGGGGTCCTCACCGGGCGGCAGCACCACACGCTGGATATGGAGCTCTTCGGCCCCTCGGGCTGGCTGAACGGTCACTATCTGGGGGCCCTGAAAGCGGCTTCGGAAATGGCAGATGTCGCAGGCGAACCGGAATTTGCCGGACAGTGCCGGAGTATTTTTGAAAAAGGAAAAATCTTCACCGAAAAAGAGCTCTTCAACGGGGAGTATTATTTTCAGAAGATCGATCTCAAGGACAGGCGCATCCCCGATTCCTTCTTCAATTACGACGGGGAATGCGCCAGTTGCCGCTACTGGGACGGTGAACACGGCGAGATCAAGTACCAGATCGGCAGCGGCTGTTCCATCGACAGTCATCTGGGCCAGTGGTACGCCTCCCTTTACGGGATCGGCGAGGTAATGGATCCGGAGCATATCCATTCGACCCTGAACGCCATTTACAGATACAACTTCCGTCCGAGCGTCCGGGAATTTCCGAACGTCTGGCGGCTCTACACCGTCAATGACGAAGGGGGTGTCGTGATCTGCTCCTGGCCGAAGGGAAACCGGCCGGCCATCCCCATCCCGTACAACACCGAGACCATGGCGGGATTCGAGTGGGCGTTTGCCTGTCACCTCATTATGAATGGCGAACTGGAAAAGGGGCGCCGCGTCGCCGAGTCCATCCGGGCCCGTTACGACGGGGCAAGACGCAATCCATGGAACGAAATGGAGTGCGGCAGCAATTACGCCAGAAGCATGGCCGCCTGCGCCATGCTGAACGCCTATTCCGGCTTTCAGGCGGACATGGTCAGAAAAACCATCCATTTCGCCCCGAAATTTCCGGGGGATTTCCGGATCCTCTGGTCCCTGGGCACGGCATGGGGGATGCTGGAGCGGAAAGCCGGCAAATTTTCCCTGCAGGTTCTGGGAGGAACCCTTGACGTGCGGGAGATCTTTATCAATGGCACCCCCTTCCCGGTCAAAGCCCTCCTGAACGCGGGAGACGGCCGTAAATAAAAGGTGCCTCAAAAAAGAAAGTTGAACCATGAAAATCTCCATGATGAGCCTGATGATGGGGGCCATGCCCCCGGAAGAGATCGTTGTCTGCGCTGCCGGGTGCGGCATGACAGGAATTGACTGGGTGACTTTGCACGGCAAAGACCCCGCATACCTCCGGAAGATCAGCGAAGACGCGGGACTTGCCGTCGCGGCCCACACCCCCCTCAATACCTCCTTCGTTCAGGGACTGTCCGACGGCATGGAAGAGTTCAAGCGCTCGCTGGAGGATGCGTGCATCCTCCATGCCCCGGTGATGATGGTCCCCCCCTTCCCTCTGGCAGAACAGCGATCCATGGCCGGGGACCGGCAAAAGTGGATCGGCTTTTACGCCGAAGCCCAGCCCCTCGCCCGGGCGGCGGGGGTGGCACTTTGCGTGGAAAGCACCGGATTCCGGAACAGCCCCATTACCGCCGGAGATGAGCTCCTTGAGGTCCTCACCGCCGTCCCGGGGATGCAGGTTGTTTTTGACAACGGCAACACGGCCACGGCGGACGATATGGTCTCCTCCTTTGAAAAGGTCCGATCAAAGGTGGTCCATTTCCACCTGAAGGACTGGGAGATCTCCGACACCTTCCGGCCGGGAAGCGGCCTCAAGCGCACCGGAAAATACTATCGGGACTGCGTCATCGGCGAGGGAGACCTGGATCTCAATGACCTGCTGAAAAACCATGTTCTGCCCGTTTACAACGGCTTCTTCAATCTGGAGACCTCGGACCCCTCCGGAAAGCGCACGCCGGAACAGGTGATGCAGCAGGTCTGCAGTTATCTGCGGGAGAATTTCGCCTGACTTCAGCTCCGTTGCGGGATCACCGACACACCGTCAGGGATCACCGACACCCGGGCCCGGGGGCCGGTGATCTTCAGCGCCTGATCCAGCGCCTCCTGGAGAGTGGCCGCCGGAGTGAGGTGCATTCTCCGGATCATCCGGTGATCGCAGTCCTTTGTCACCAGGATCACGGTGTAACTTGCCATGATCCGGGCAAGGATCTGAAACTGCCACTGGTCCGGCACAGTTGCATTCCGGGAAACGGCGGCCACGGACGCAAGGATCTCCTCCGGAGTCTGCGATGCCAGATGCTCATAAAAGGACTTTCCTCCGTGACCGTCCACGCAGGATGCGGAAAGGATGATCACCCCGCCTTTGCGGCAAACCGCCTCTCCCGCCGTCATTCCCTTGACGCACTGGTAGATATTCTGGTCCAGCGGATACCCCCCGTTGGAAGTGATGACGATATCCGCCTCCGGCACCGTGATCCCGCAGCTGGACCGCAGAAACCCGCACCCCGCCCCGTGGGCGGCCCGGGGGTCCCCGGCAAAACTCTTCACGATCCGCTTGGCAGGGTCGATCACCACGTTCAAAATGAAATCCAATCCGGCCTTTTCCGCGGCAAAAAGCATATCACGGTGAATGGGGTTGTTCTCCAGAACTCCCGTCCGGGCATAGGGACTCCGGATGAATTCCGCGCAGTGGTTGGCGCAGATGGTCTCCCGGGAGGCGAGACCGGGAAGGATGCTCTTTCTCCCCCCGGAAAAGCCGGCGAAAAAGTGGGGCTCGATAAACCCCTCCCCCACCAGCAGTTCTGCCTCCACGGCCAGACGGTTGACCCGCAGCGCCCCGCCGGAAGGCAAGGTCCCCAGATCAGCCATGGCACGGTCATCCAAAGCATCATGGACCACGATCTTTTCCCGTCCGGCGATTTCCGGCCCCAGTTTGGCGGCCAGTTCCGCCTGCGTGGTGGCCCGGTGGGCCCCGGTGGCAACCAGAATGGTCACGTCAATGGCCGGATTTCCGGCCCGGAGGGCGCGGAGGATCTCCGGCATCATCAGATGCGAGGGCACCGGCCGGGTGTGGTCGCTGGTAATCACCACGGCATTCTTCTTTCCCAGGGCAAGCTCTTCCAGCCGGGGAGAGCCGATGGGATTATCCATGGCCTGCCGGATGTCCCGGACCGGGTCCGGAGCCGGGGGCGGCAGACTGGACTCATAGACCCCGAGAAGATTGCCCTCCGGCACCTCGGCGGTCATGACCGTTTTCCCGTATGGAACTGAAATTTTCATCGTCCGCCTCCCACAAAATCCCTAAAGCAGCTCTGCGGCGGCCTTGAGCCACGCATTCATGATGAGCTGGTGCCCGGCAGGCCGGGGGTGGACCCCGTCCTCCAGCCAGTACTCCTGCGGCGCCCGCTTGCAGGCATTGTCAAAAACCTCCTGCAGGGGCACAAAGACCGCATGGTCCCGGTAATCCTCCGCAATTTTGCGGACCACCGCCCGGCGCTGACTGATATCCCCGATCCAGTCCGGGGCCACCGCGCCGAACGGAAGCACGAAAGGCTCCATAAGCACGAATTTCGTGTCCGGAAGGCACTCCAGCGTCCAGTCCAGCAGCATGCGGTAGAATCTGTCGTAGCGGGGAACCTCCACGCCGTTCCGGCTGGCTTTTTCGTGCCAGGTATCGTTGATGCCGATCAGAATGCTCACAATATCCGGTGTCAGATTGAGGCAGTCTATTTTCCAGCGGGCGTAAAGGTCCACCACCCGGCTGCCGCTGATGCCCCGGTTGATGATGTTCCAGCCCTTTTCCGGCTGATTGCCGACAAGATACGTGCCGATGAGCCCCGGATACCCCGGTCCCCAGGCGATAGCCCCGCCGCAGGTCACCCTGCCGCAGTCCGTAATGGAATCCCCCTGAAAAAGCAGTGTCTTACCCATGAATGACCTCCTGTTATGCAAGAAATTTCCGGATGAATCCGGCCATGTCGCCCCTGGCGATGCAGCCGGGATGCAGGACCCGTTTCCCCTTCAGCGAAGCCAGCGGCCCGGGGACGGCCATGCCGGAGATTTTCGAAAGTTTCTCCAGCTGTTCAAACCCGTCTTCCGGCAGGGCCTCCTGCGAGATTGCCCCCAGCACCGCCGAAGCGAATTTGAAGGGAGACGCCGTGGAGGCGATGACGCAGGGCCGTTTGTCCCCCGTGGACTTCCGGTATTCCTGACAGACCTTGGCGGCCACCGCCGTGTGGGTGTCCACGAGATACCGGGTCTCCCGGAAGATCTCCCCGATGGTCCGGGCGGTTTCCGCATCGTCGCAGCAGCCGGCGAAGAAGTCTTCCTTGAGTTTGGACAACACCACGCCACTTACCTGATAGCGCCCGGAATCCTTCAGATCCGCCATCAGCCCCGACACGGCGGCGGCATCTCCGCCGTACAGGTGATACAGGAGACGCTCCAGATTGGAGGATATGAGGATATCCATGGAGGGACTGGTGGTGGTGTAGAATTCCCGGTTCCGGTCGTAGATGCCGGTGGAGAGGAAATCGGTCAGGATATTGTTCCGGTTGGAAGCGCAGATGAATTTCCCCACGGGGACCCCCATGGCCCGGGCGTACCAGGCGGCGAGAATATTGCCGAAATTGCCGGTTGGGACGCAGACGTTGAAGCATTCTCCCGGCTTGAGAGAACCTTTTTTGACGAGATCGCACCAAGCGGAGACGTAATAGACAATCTGGGGCGCCAGACGCCCGAAATTGATGGAATTGGCGCTGGAGAAATCCAAGGACTTCCCGTTCAGGAAAACCCGCATCTCCGGGTCGGCGAAAATGGCCTTCACGCCGCTTTGGGCGTCATCGAAATTCCCACCGATGCCGCAGACGGCCACGTTGTTTCCGGTCTGGGTGGTCATCTGGAGCTTCTGCATGGCACTGACCCCGTCCCGGGGGTAGAAGACCACGATCTTCACGCCGGGAACGCCCGCGAAGCCCGCCAGCGCCGCCTTGCCGGTATCCCCGGAAGTGGCGGTCAGGATCACCAGTGTTCTTCCGGGAGCCGTCCGCCGGGCCGCCCGGGTCAGCAGCTGCGGGAGCATCTGCAGCGCCATATCCTTGAAAGCGCAGGTTGGCCCGTGCCAGAGTTCCAGAAAATGCACCCCCGGCATGACCTCGTGCAAAGGCGCCGGATCGTTGTTCTCAAAGGTCCCCGTGTAAGCGGCGTCCGCGCTTTCGCGCAGTTCATCCGCCGGAAAATCCGTCAGCCACAGGGGGAGGACGGTCGCCGCCCGGGCCCGGTAATCCATTCCCGGCAGCGCGGCAGTGAGCGCCCCGGAGAGTTCCGGAAAGTTTTCGGGGACAAAGAGCCCCCCGTCCGGAGCGATGCCACGAACAATGGCTTCCGAGGAGGTCACAGACAATCTGCCGCGGGTACTGGTAAAATTCATCATCCTTTTCCGGGGGTCCCGGTCCTTTCATGGGTTGTTCTGAACAGAAAATACGGCTATAAAATACACCTCAAGCGGAGTTTTTTCAACCGCCGGGGGAAACGGCACTTGAAAAAAGTCCGGTACCGTGCTATTTTGTCGGGCAAAATCAAACCGTCAAATCTGGGAGGGTTTCTGCGTATGCAGCTGGATGTACAGTGGTTTATCGCCGCGCTGGCGGAAAACGGCAGCGTGACTGTGGAAGATGCCTGTTCGCTGAACGATCAGCTGGGAGGCGACCCGGATCTCGGGACCTACGCGCAAAGCATTCTGGACGCCATGGCTTCCGGAATGGAACAGACCGATGTCGATGCGCTGACGGGCCAGATCCAGGAACTGATGGACTATGCTGTCAACGCCGCCGCCAGCGGCGTCCCGCCGGAGATCTTTCAGGCAACGGGGGAAGCACCGGCGGAAGTTCAGGCGGAAACGTCTGCAGAAAGCGGTGCCGCCCCGATCATGGAGGGACTTCCGTCCTTTGAGAAGGACCTTTCGGAATGCAGCGATGAAGAACTCCAGGATTTCATGATCCGGCTCCTGCTGGGCCTGCGGCAGGAAAATGCCAGCGACCTCCACCTATCCGCCGGAGCCCCTCCCTTCATCCGGCGGAACCTCGTCAACGAACGGCTGACTCAGCGGAAACTCACCCCCGTGGAGGCCGAACGGCTGAACAAGATCCTCGTCCCTCCGGACGTGGTGGAACAGTTCGACAAGGATATGGACGCCAGCTTTGCGCTGGAATTTTACGGCAACCGCTTCCGGGTGGCGCTGATGGTCCACAAGGAAGGCATTGCCGGCAGCTACCGGCTGGTCCCCGGTGAACTCAAAACTTTGGAGGAACTGGGCTTCATGGAACACGATGCCCACACCATCCGGCGCCTTCTGGACTACAACAACGGACTCATTCTGGTCACCGGCCCCCTGGGCGCAGGCAAGACCACCACCTTGGCCGCCATGGTGAATATCCTGAATGAAAACCGTCAGGATCATGTGATCACCGTGGAGGATCCCATCGAGATCGTCCAGAAATCCAGGGGCTGTCAGATCACCCAGCGTCAGATCGGCAGTCACACCCAGAGCTACAGGACCGCCCTCAAGGGAGCCCTGCGTGAAGACCCGGATATCATCGTCATCGGCGAAATGCACGACCTGGAGACCATCGAAAACGCCATCACAGCTTCCGAGACCGGACACCTGGTCATCGGCACACTGCACACCTGCGATGCGGCCAACACCCTGAACCGCATTCTGGACGTCTTCCCACCCTCCCAGCAGGCCCAGATCCGCGCCATGGTGGCCGGCAGTCTCCGGGGCATCCTCTGCCAGAAACTGATCCCCGGCACCGACGGCAAGCTCACCATGGCCTACGAGATCCTCATGAATACCAACGCCGTCAGCAACAATATCAACGAGGGCAAAATCCATCAGCTGAAAGCCGCCATGGAGATCGGCTCCAAGCAGGGCATGCTCACCATCGACCAGTGTCTTTTCAACCGCTATCAGAATGGCCAGGTCACCTACGAGACCGCATTGGCAAACATGCGTGATGCCGCCGTCCTGGATCAGATCAAGAAGTATTATGCGGTGGAACAGGCCAAAAAGCTCTCCGAAGAAGCCGCTGCCGCCAAAAAAGCCGGCAAAAAGTGAAAGAAAGCGAGGAATAGATCATTATGGCTGACGAACCTCTGATCAATCAGTATCTGCGTTACATGCTGGAAAAAGGCGGTTCCGACCTCCACTTGTCCATCAACAGTCCCGTCAAGGCCCGTATTCACGGCAATATCGAGCCCATCACCGACGAGCCGGTCACGCCGGAATTCATGGAAGCCATGCTCCAGGAGATCTGCCTCCCAGAATGGCGCTGGGCCCAGTTCATGGAGACCCACGATCTGGACTTCGCCCACGAGATCCCCGGTCTGGCCCGTTTCCGCTGCAACTACCTCTACAACTACAACGGCATGGCCGCCGTGCTCCGGCAGATCCCCGGGAAAATTCTGACCTTCGAGGATCTGCATCTGCCGGAAGTCCTGAAGGAGATCTGCGCCTACCGTTCCGGTCTGGTGCTGGTGACCGGACCCACCGGTTCCGGCAAATCCACCACATTGGCCGCCATGATCGACTACATCAACAAAAATTACAGCCGGCACATCATCACCATTGAGGACCCGGTGGAATTCGTCCACCAGAATCACCAGTCCACCATCGTCCACCGGGAAGTGGGCATTCACAGCCAGTCCTTCCCCCGGGCCCTGCGGGGCGCCATGCGGTCGGACCCGGATATCGTGCTCATCGGAGAGATGCGCGAACTGGACACCATCCGGCTGGGTCTCACCTGCGCCGCCATGGGAATGCTGGTCTTCGGGACGCTGCACACCAACAATGCGCCGAAGACCATCGACCGGATCATCGACGCCTTCCCGGCCAACGAGCAGGCCCAGATCCGCACCATGCTGGCGGAGTGTCTGCAGGCCATTGTTTCCCAGCTCCTGTGCCGCAAGATCCCCAAGGGCCGCGTGGCCGTCCACGAGATCCTGCTCTGGTCCGACGGCCTCCCGAACACCATCCGCAAGGGACAGATCGCCAATATCCGGACCATTATCGAAGGCAACCGGGGCCGGGGCATGCAGTCCATGGATGAATCCATCCAGACCCAGCTGGATCTGGGCAACATCACCGCCGAAGAGGCATACATGAAAGCCAGCGACAAAAAGCGCTTCCTCGCCGCCATGGAGGCCGAAGAGGCCGCCAAAAATGCGGAAAAGAAGGAGTAATTTCCGGTCCCGGACTGCCGGGCCGGAACCGATGCAAAAGAGTTTGCATTCCTGTTTCCGGCAGGCATTTTGACTTTCCGCAAAAGTCCGTGTAAAATAATTCGCGGAAAAAGTTTGACATCCCATAAATGAATGTTATATTTATTTAGCGTTAAAATTCAATGAGGTGAAAATGCAGAAGACCGGGGAAAATTTTGCGGAACTCTGCCGGACGCACGGGTGGAAATGCACCCCCCAGCGGCTGGCGGTTTACCGGTATATCAGGACCCGCCGGAATCATCCCACGGTGGATCAGGTGCTGGCGGAGGTGCGCGTTTCGATCCCGGCGGTCACCCGGGAAAGCGTGTACCGGATCCTCAATGAGTTTGCCCATGCGGGGATCATCCGGCGGCTGGACCACTTTTCCAGCGCCCGGTACGACACCTGCACCGGCAGTCATCTGCATTTCATCTGCGAAGTCTGCGGGAAGATCACGGATTTTCCCCTGACGGGAGCCATTGAGATCCCGCCGGAACTCTCCGGACAGGAGGTGCATCACACCGAAGTCCGGATCTCCGGAGTCTGCCAAACATGCCGGACCGCCGGGAAACACCCGGTTCAGTCAGGCTCAAATAACCCAAAGAAAGGATCGTGAATCATGGAATTCAAAGACAGCAGGACCGCAAAAAATCTCGCCTTCGCGTTTGCCGGGGAATCTCAGGCACGCAACAAGTACACCTACTTTGCCAGTGCCGCCCGCAAGGAGGGCTATGAGCAGATTGCGGCCATTTTTGAAGAGACCGCCAACAACGAAAAGGAACATGCCAAACTCTGGTTCAAGGCTCTGGGGGGCATCGGCAATACCATGCAGAACCTTCTGGCCGCCGCCGCCGGGGAGCACGAAGAGTGGACCGACATGTACAAGCGCTTCGCCGAAGAAGCCAAAGCCGAGGGCTTTGACGCACTGGCGGCCCAGCTGGCCGGAGTGGCGGCCATCGAGAAGCGCCACGAGGAGCGCTACCGCAAACTGGCGGCCAATATCGAAAAGGGCGAAGTCTGGGTGAAAGTCGGCGAGAACCGCTGGGAGTGCCGCAACTGCGGTCACATCTACATCGGCGAAAAAGCGCCGGAAACCTGCCCGGTCTGCAAGCATCCGAAAGCCTATTTCCAGCTTGAGCCTCAGAATTTCTGAGGGTAAACAACCAAACAGTAACGGAGGGTATTGAAAATGAGAAGCAGAACAACTTTTGATCTCCAGTATGCACACCGGTTCTACGGTTTCCGGGGAGAGGCACAGTATCTCCACGGGCACACCGGAGTCCTGACCATTGAGGTGGAGGATTCCGTGGAACCCGGAGTCAACATGGTCTTCCCCTGCAACGAAATTCAGAAAACCGCCTGGTCGGTGCTGAAGAATTTCGACCATGCGCTGATCCTGCGGGAAGACGATCCGCTGCTTCCTGCGGTGCTGGCCGTCTATGACAAGCAGGGCATCCGCAACGGAGCCCCCACCAACACCATGAAGGGCGAAGCCTTCAAAACCGCTCTGGCCACGGCTTATCCGGACTGCCGTCTGGTGGTGACCAAAGAGACCATGACCGTAGAAGGCATGATCAAGATCGTCTATGATCTCCTGAAGGACAAGCTCAACATTGCGAAGATCACCTTCACAAGCGGCGTCAATGCCGCCAGCGAAGAGTACCCCGTCACCAGAACCGTGGACCGCTGTCCGGCCTGCGGCATCGCACTGGTGAACGGCGTCTGCCCCAAGTGCGGCTACAAAAAGTGATCCCGGAAGGGGGTTGCTGAACAGCCCCCGGACAGGCCGGGCAGTTCAGACTGGCCGGCCATGTGTCAGTAACGTGCTGCTCCCGGTCATGGGGGGGTTACTGCCCCCCCTTCCTCCGGGAGAGTTCCTCGTTTTTCTTCAGCTGGAGACATGGGGCTTCCCGCCCGGGGACCCAGTGCCTCGTGGGAGAGAGAAACGAGGAAAGCGCGATCCAGGGCAGCTGCTGATAGAAAAAGTAAAACGCCGGAATGCTGAAAGACTGCAGATGGCGTTTTCTGCTTTTGGACAGGATCGCGTATGCGGCGGATGCAAAGTCAAATACGAGGACAAAGAGAAGGACCTTCCAGTCCCCGAGACACGTGGCGGCAATCAGGCACAGCATCCCCAGCGCCTTCAGAACAAAAGTGGGAATGGAAAGCAGGAAAAAGAGAAAATCCGCCTTGGCGAAATCGCCGTGACAGATCTGTTTCATGAGGGGAACGAAATAAAATGCCAGACACTGCAGATCCCCGGTCATCCAGCGTCTCATCCGGTGCCACGACACAAGCCACGTTTCCGGCTGCTTGTCCCGGAACTCCGCCTCCGGACAGAGTACGAATTCAGCGTCCGTCAGGGCTGCGTCCAAAGACAAAGCCAGGTCTTCCGTCCGGGTTCTGGGGGTCCACTGCAGCCGTTCAAGGTAGGACCGACGCAAACCGTACCCCATGCCCATGACCAGAGAATAAACCCCGGCCTTGTATCTGGGCTCAAAGAAATGGTGCCACATGATGTGTCCCAGCATGGAATTGGCGGCTTCGGACCAGGTCGCTGAATGATTCTCGAAGGAATGGTAACCCACCGCCATTTCCGCCCGCATCAGGCCGGGAAGAATATGCTCGATGAAGTCGGTGTTGGGGATCGTGTCCGCGTCAAAGAATACAAACCCGTCAAAATTCTCATCCCGGGTGGCTTCAAGAAAAAACTTCAGAGCATCCGCCTTGCCTCCGCCCTCAGTGGGCGCCTTCACCAGGACCGTGGCCCCCATGCTCCGGGCGATCTCGGCGGTCCTGTCGGAACAGTTGTCGGCCACCACATAAACGGCCTCCGCCGGACGGGTCTGATTCTGCAGAACCGTCAGGATATTTCCGATGGTGGATTCCTCGTTATGGGCGCAGATCACGGCGGCAACGCGCTTTATTTCAGCAAAGGTCCGCGCCTCTTTCTTCTTCCGGAGCCGGGGAAACAAACGGAACACATACGGGGAAACGGCAATTCCCAATTCATTGGCGGCAATCAGGGCGATTCCAGCCATTTCCATCAAAGACACTTCAATCATTCCCGGATCATCCCGTAAAAAAGGAACACTCCTGACCTCAATCCTCTACTGTTTTCCGCACGAAAAGCGCGGCACAACCATGCGGTGACATGTCATAATATACATTTGCGCAGGCAAAAATACAAGGCTGCAAAGTGTACCCCTGCAAAAAAAAGAAGCGGCATCGCGGGCTTGCGCCCCTGCAGATGCTGTCCGCTGCGGATATTTTTGCACAGAACCTGAATTGATTTGCACAAACTGACCTTGCAGAAAACTTTCTTCTGTTGTATAATAAGTGCAGAGAAGTGATGTTTTCAAAGAGCAAAGGGCCCCCCAATATGAATTCCGTGCAAATCGCCTGGAGTACCAAAAAGAAAACCGGAACCAGTATCCGAAAACTCAACGGCGGCAATCTGGCGCCGCATATTGCCGGGGAAATGTCGGGGCTGAACATCCGGAAGTCCTTCGCTGAACTGAATCTGGCCTTTGCCCGTCTGCATGATGCCCCGCTCGCCAACCCCGGCTGCCGGCTGGTCGATATCAGCCATGTTTTCCCGCTGTTCCACCTGGACGAAAACGATCCGCGCAACTACGATTTCAGCTATACCGATGACTATATCGGCAACTGTGTCGGCGAATGCGGTACCCCCGTCTTTTACCGGCTGGGGGAATCCATTGACCACTCCGTCAACAAATACAAGATCCATCCGCCGGCTGATACCCTCAAATGGGTCAATATCTGCTCCAACATCATCCGCCACTACAATGAGGGTCTGTGGAACGGGTTTCACCACAATGTCCGGTGGTGGGAGATCTGGAACGAACCGGACTGCGGCGGCAATACAAAACTTGATCCCAAGGCGAAAAATCTCATGTGGCTGGGGACGCTGGATGAATACAATGCCTTTTACGTACAGGCCGCAACCGAACTCAAAAAACGCTTTCCGGATCTCAAATTCGGCGGTCCGGCCCATTGCGGATTCTGCGAAGGGAAGACCGATGTGTTCATCCGGTACTGTGCCGAACATCATGCTCCGCTGGATTTTTACAGCTATCACTGCTATACCGATGATCCTTACGGCTGGATCCAGCAGACCCCCGGCATGGTCCGCAAACTCCTGGATGAAAACGGGTATCCGGATGCGGAAATCCACCTGAACGAATGGCATTATTTCCCCGGCGGGGACTGGCACCGGCTGCGTACCGATCCGGATTTCAAACAGCACATGTACGAAATGGAGATGAAGGGGCTGGACAGTGCGGCGTTTCTGTGCACGACCATGATGCTCTGGCAGGATACGCCCCTTACTTACGGGGCATATTACTACTGCTGTTCCGGTGCGTGGGGCTGTTACAAGGGCCGTTCCAGCGGGCTGACTCCCTCCTGGTACGGACTGAAGGCTTACGGGGATATTGTCCGCTATCCGGAACGGACCGGAGCCGTCAGCGATTCAAAGAATGTGACCGTGCTGGCGGGGACCGGCGAACAAGGGGAAAACGAACTGCTGATTTCCGCCTTCCGGACCGGGGGAATCGAGTATATTCTGACCGCCGATGTTCCGCTGGATGAAGAACACTGCCGGATCCGGGTTCTGGATAACGAACACCGTCTGACCGCACCGGATGAGGTCAGATTTGAAGGCAATTCCGTCCGTTTTTCAAGTTTTTCAAACTCCGCCGTCGCGCTGGTCCGCATCGGCTGAAGCCGGAAGCGGAGGGGCTTCGGGGGCCCTGAAGACGGCATCAATGAAGGTCCGCAGGACCAGGTGATCCATGCCGCCGTGCCCCGCCTGCATTCCGCTCCGTTCAAACATTTTCCGCAGGGGATGGCCGTATTCCGGACAGAATTTTTCCAGCGGCACCCAGTGGGGTTCATCGGGAATCAGTTTCCCGGATCAGCGACGGGCAATTCCCCAAAGGAGGAAATTTCCCGGTTTGACGGTTGAAGTTTTCATGTCTGTCACGACTTGACCGCTCCAGAGATCCTTTACGGTGCATTGCGAACGCAGGAAGCCGGGCCGGTATTTTTCCGGGAATTTCTGCGGCGTTCCGCCGAGATTGCCGACGATCAGGATATGCGAAAAAGGCAGACCTTTTTTAAGTTCATAGCAGGAGATCTTCACCGCATTTTCAGCAAATCCGCCATTTTCCCAGTATCCGGTAAATCCGGCATCTTCCAGTTTCAGATCGTGTTTCAGGTCCCAGAATTTCTGGATGGTCGGCATGTGACAGTGGACCATCCCGGGCAGAATATCATGCAGCATGCAAACCGTGAGATAGCTGATGGTATAGGGGTCCGCAACGGGAGATTTTTCCGCGCTGAACTTCATTTTTTTCTGCATTTTCCAGTTCCATACGGCAGAAAGGAAACTGACCGCAGTCCCCAGAACTTTTGGAGAATATATGGACTGATATTCTTCCGGCTTCACCCCGGTACAGTAAAAGAGGGGATCCGTTCCCGCCTGCGCCCAGTACTGCTCCCCCGGCCACCAGACATCCCCCATGCCGTGGGTGAAAGGAGCATACGCCTTGTGGGCATGAAGGACCAGCAGTTTGTCTTTGCCGTGCTTCTGCATGATCTTCCGCAGCCGCATGAAATAGAGCCGGAGGTCATACAGTGTGGAGGTCTTGTATTCCTTTCCGAAAGCATCTTTTCCGCCGTGCCCGTGAAGCGTATTGCTGCAGGCTCTTCCGGGAGAAATATCGTAATAAAGTCCGCCGAGTTCCGGATAGTCCCGGAGAATTTTGTCCGCGCGCCACAGAAACAGTTCCGCCCCGGCGGTGGCCGGACAGAGGGGCACCGGATCGTAAGTCCGCCCGGTGCGGTACTCCGTGGCGCTGTCGATGTAAGTTACCGGCAGCTGTTCGGATTCGGTAATGAAATATTCATAATCCTTTTCAATCGGCGCAGTATGGGCAGGCTGCGAATAAGGGATGAACGAGCTGCCCCGCTCTTTTACGCCGGAGACGAATTTTCTGAACTGCGCGGTATCATAAGGGACCAGCCCCGTCCAGGGTTCCAGCGTCCACGGATAAGGTTTGGCATAATGGGCATTGATGAACCCGCGGATATGAAAAGTTTCGTGCCGCGGCGCCCCGACTTCCCAGCCCACATTGATTTTCCGCCACGTCCCCCGAAAACGCTTGCCCGGCGTGGCCATGAACCCCATGCGGTAAACCAGTTTTCCGGGAAGAATGCAGCTTTCGGAAACAAGTTTTATCTCGACTTGGGCCGTATCTTTTGAGCAGACAATGCGGAACGGCTTTTCATTTTTCCGGTTGCGCATATTGGCGGAAGATTCCGCCCACCAGCAGAACCCTTTTTCGAAACCGGTCAGCCAGAAATACGGGGAGGCATCACTGCTGAATCCGAATTCACGGACCTGTCCGGGCTGATTTTTCCATCCGGAGTCCAGGTCGCTTCCGACAAGGAGATATTTTGAGTACGCTTCCGGCACGCTCCAGCGCAAAACCAGATCACTGATCCGGACGTCTTTCTTCTTCGGAACGACCTCCAGAACGGTATAAACAAAACCGTCAAACCATAATTCCGTGCGGTAATTGAACGCAAGCTGCTCCGAAATTGCCGTCGAACCGTTCCGGTTGACGACATCCTTCAAATTTTTCTCGTCTGCAGGATTTTTCCATGTCACCATTTTTCCGTTGCAATAAAGTTCCGGGTTTTGAGAAAAAAGGGGGGCATTGAATAGCTCGATCCCGGCGGGGAACGGCCCGTTATTAAAGACATATTTTTTCCCGGTCAGACCATACCTCCCGTTTCCGCCCGAAATATCCTGCCATGGAGCGGGTGCCCGGTGTTCCATCCCCAGATGGTGATTGTAATGGGAGAAATCAGGGATGTTGAGTTTTTTTTCGCAGGAAAACGTCTGTTTTCCGCATATTGCTTCAGCAAGGATGCGGTAGGCGGTATTCTGCAGATTTTCAGGGAGTCTCATGGATAAAACAGCAGAATCACTCCGGACATTGCTCCTGTCTGCGGAAGCGATTTCCCGGTTGTTCTGATCGAAGATTCCGGCACGGAAGGTCACCGGCAGATCATTTTTACGGGCGGCGTTGAACCGGAGCGTCAGGTCAAGTTTTTCCCGGGACGGGAAAACCCGCAGAGCCATGGTAAGAGGTTTTACGACTTCAAGATCATGAGAGTACGCAAAGTCCTTTGCCGAAACCTGCAATGTATATTTCCCCGGATATGGTTCAGCGGACCATTTTTTGCCGTACATCGCCGGCGGGCGTTTCAGGACCGTGCCGTTTTCCGTGACCAGAGCGACAGCGTGATTTTCCGGGCTTTTCACCTCCACGGAAACCATGCCGTTCCGCACCAGAAGTTCCGGGATCCGGACTCTGGCTCCGCCCGGTACAAGCCGCCCGAATTTCTCCCGCTGAAAATAATTTGACGCACCCGATATCCAGCAGGAATGAACAAGGGAATCCTTGGATTTTGCCGTCACGCCGAAATTGGCGGACAGATCGCTCACGGGAGCAAGGGATTTTTTGGGAATGACCAGTTCGGCAGTCCAGTAACTGCCGCAGTCGCAACTTGCACAGCTGCCGCCGCCGGACCATGAACGGTCCATCTTTGCCGGAGAATACTGCATGTCGGGAAAACTGCCGTAAGCGTCATACAATGCCCCGTTGGAATTGAGGATGAATTGCCAGCGGCGTTTTCCGCCGGAATCAAGATGGACTTCAAAACAATCGTCTTTCCAGATACGGGGATCATCATTTTTGCGGACGGCGGAAAACGGCGTTTTTTCCACACTGACCGCGAGCATGATATTCTGCCGATCCATTTTGATGCAGCAATAAGCAGGGACCGCCTGTTTTGCAGTGTTTCCAACCTGGTTGATCAGCGGGACAACGGTGGCGTCCTCCCATTCCCCTGCTGACAATTTTCCGTCAGGGACAATGGCTTTACCTTGAGGAACGGTCAGTTTGAACTGGCGGTGCTTTTTTTTTTGCCGGGGAAAGATCTTTTCATAAGCGGTGCGGATCTCCTCGGCACTGAGCTTGCGGGAATAGATCTTCACATCATCCATGGCTGTCAGATCATTTTCACGGACAGGTTTCCATCCTTTGGACATGCCGATCTGCATCCAGCCGGTCCTGCCGGTTGCAGGAAACTGCATTTTCTGCCGGAATTCATAAGGATTCCTGCCGCTGCATGAGGCAAGTTCACCATCCACATACAGAGCCATGGAACTTTCATCCCATACGGCATCGATCTTGTGCCACTTTTCCGCGATCCACTGTCCGGGCTGCATGCCGGAATCCAGAATATATTTCCCGCCGGCGAAAAAGATTCCAAAAGTCAATGCCTGTTTGCCGTGCATTTTATAAATGTAAAAATTGAATTTTCCAGGGGTCTTCGCCCGAAAAAACATCTGAAAGTTTTTGCTTGAAAAATCCCAGTTCTTCGGCATGACCCAAAAGGACACCGTCCCCCGGGCCGGCACAAAATTGTCCATGGCGTTATAGAGAAAATTTTCTCCGTTGTTATAGCAGAGTGCATTGCCTTTCTGTCCCGGTCCCGGGTGCATGCGGAGCATGAGATTCCCCTTGAAATTAAGCGGCGTTCCCAATCCTTTGGAAACATTGGCTGCAGCTTCAAAATTGTCATAATCCATGGCAAAAAGAAGGTCTTTCTCCGACTCTTCCGCGGCAAAACATGCACCGGCAGACAAAAACAGAATCCAACACGCCGCCGTCCTTAAAACATTTGGAATGATCATTTTCATCTCCCGGTTGAGGTTCACGAAGACAGAGCCTAAATTCCCCACTTGTTCTTGGAATTTGAACCCAGCCAGAAATAATAATCCACATCCCAGTCACGGCGTTTGCCAAGTTCGCTTTTTACCACATTGCCGGAGACCATCAGAGCATTTGCTTTTTTATTGTGGCGGAATTCCGTACCTTTGTTGACTGTGGTCATGGAACTGGCGGTGGCGGAAGTGACATACTGGCTGTTTTTCGGAACTTCGGTGAAAAGCATGGTCCGGGTGGGATACTTCTGATTCGTCAATTTTCTCGGCAGGCCCGGCAGATTGGTTTTGGAATCGATTTTTCTCGAAGTCGGACTGAAGGGCATGTAGTACCCGTTCATGCCAAAACTGTAACGGAACGTGCCTGCGGTGGGGGTCGGGTGGGAGGG
>DCGO01000042.1 GCA_002314605.1 Lentisphaeria bacterium UBA1776
CCCCGCCGGACGCATCCGCGGCGACGGCCGGGAGATCAACCTCACCTTTGACGGCGAATTCAAGAGTTTCGACGACATCGCAGCGCTGGAGATCGGCAAATACCAGAACAAACGGGTCTATATGCGGGATGTGGCGGTCACAAAACTCATCTCCCGGGAGGCCCGTAGCCGGAGTTTTGTCGATGGGCGCCCCGCCGCCAGTCTCAGGATCATCAAGCGGGGAGACGCCAATGCGGTTCAAGTCATCAATGACATCCGGGCCCGTTTCAACGAGATCCGGAACAAGGGCCAGCTTCCAGGCGGCATGGAACTGGTCTGGTTCCACGATGCCGGAGAATTCATCCACGCCTCCGTGGATGATGCCTGGGGAAGCATCCTTGTCGGGATCCTGCTGACGGCGGGGATCCTCTTTCTCTTTCTGCATGAACTGCGGTCCACCTTCATCGTCATCGTCTCCATGCCGGTATCCGTGGCAGTGACCTTCGGCGCCATGCAGTATCTGGGTTACACCTTCAACATCATGACACTGCTCTCCCTCGGCTGTTCCGTGGGAGTGCTGGTCACCAACTCCATTGTGGTCATTGAGAATATTTTCCGTCATCTCGACCGGGGGGAAGACACCTGGACCGCCGCCAATCACGGCACCGGCGAGGTCATTGTGGCCGTGGCCGCCAGCGCACTTACCAACGTGGTGGTCTTTGTCCCCGTGGCCATGATGACCACCCGCACAGGGAAGATGATGGCCCCCTTTGCGGGAGTCATGGTGGCGGCAACGCTGGTCTCGCTCTTCGTAAGTTTTACCCTGACCCCCATTCTGGCCGGGATCATGCTGAAAAAAAGCGGCCGAAAACAGTCCAAAAGCTGGATCGACCGTATTTTTGCCCCGTGGGACCGGGCCTATAACGCTCTTGCGGAAAAATTTGCCCGTTCTGTGGGCTGGACGGAAAAACACGCGAAGCTGCTCCTGATCACCACCGCAATCATCTGCGCGCTGGTCTATTTTCTGATCGTCCCCCGGGTTGGCATGTCCTTCATGCCCAAACCGGACCAGGGAGAGATCTCCATACGCATGGAATATCCCACCAATTACAATCTGGACGCCACCATCAGCCGCACCCGGGGAGCCGTGGCAAAAATCCGCCGGCTGCCCTTTGTCCTCGGTGTCAGCATGAATGTCGGCAATGTCAGCGGCTCCGGCGGTCAGGTGTCCAACGCCGTATATCTCGCTGAACTGCTGGTCCGGGTGACGGACAAGAATACACGCCGGGAGTCGCTGCATGATCTGGTGAACCGTATCCGGACGAAACTTGATGACATGGACAACTGCATCATCACCTTCAGCACCCCCAGGATCGATGGCGGCGGCGGCGGTGCGGCGGATATTCCGATGCGTATTTCCGGCAGCAGTCTGGAGGAGCTGGAGCGTCTGGGAAGAACTGTGCAGGAAAAGGTCCGGAGTTTGAAAATCACCAGCGACCTGGACACCAGTATCCGGGCGGGCAAGCCCAATATCAACATTACCCCCCGGCGTCCGGTACTGCAGAATATGGGGATCGAAGCCGTTACATTGAGCGACTCGGTGCGTGGGACCTACGAGGGAGTGGAAGTCGGGACATACAGACTCGGCAACCGTTCCTTCGACATCCGCGTCAAGCAGACGGAAGAATCCGGCCTCAATCAGCTCAACCATCTGGCCATCGGGTCCAAGGAGGGCAATCCCCTGAACATCAACGTCCTGGCGGATCTGAAGCAGGATGTGCGCTCGGTCTGCATCAACCGTTATGACAAGGAGCGTTCCATCTGGATCTACGCCAACACCGCCCCCGGAAAAACACTGGGGCAGGTCGTCACGGCATTGCGCAATACCGCCCAGTCTTTGCTGCCTCCGGGATACGGAGCCCGTTTCATCGGTCAGGTGGAGCGTATGGGAGAGACCAGCAGCGAATTCATTGAAGTCATTCTGCTGGCCATTGCCCTCACTTACCTCCTGATCGTGGCCATCATGGAGTCATGGACAAGGCCTTTTCTCATCATGTTCACGGTGCCGCTTGGGTTCCTGGGAATGTACCTTACCCTTTTCTGTTCCGGAATGTCCATGTCCATGATGGGACTTCTGGGAGGCGTGATGATGATCGGGATCGTGGTCAATAACGCCATCCTCATCATGAGTGACTGCGCAGTCAATGTGGAACAGGGAATGCTCCCACACGATGCCATGAAAAAGGCCGTCGCCGACAAGTTCCGCCCCATCGTCATGACCAGTATCGCCTCCGTCATAGGAATGCTCCCTATGGCCCTGGGAACCGGCCTCGGGTCCGAACTCCGGGCCTCCTGCGGCGTGGGGGTGGTAGGCGGACTCACCATCGCCTCGGTCTTGACCCTTTATGTGATCCCCGCCATGTATTTCGTCTTCGTCCGCAATACGGCAAAAAAGACGAAGTAGTATCTGAAAAAATTTAACCAGCCTCAGTTAAAGCAAAAAACTGTCAGTCATTCTAGAGAGGGATAAAGGCGGCTGATCAGTGCCGGGACTGCCACTTCAGAGCGCAGGATCCGGGGGCCCATGGTCACAAGTCTTGCCCCGATTCCCTGCAGCAGTTCCGTCTCAAAATCCGTAAACCCCCCTTCGGGACCGATGGTCAGGACGGCAGGACAGCGGCAGTTCACCGGACAAGGCTCCTTTCCGGCAGGATGGGCGGTCAGCAGGAGTTTGTCTTTGGCGATTTCAGGGAGAACCTCCTCTGCAAAAATCCTGAACTTGTCGTGGAAAAAGATCCTGGGCTCCACGGTGTCCACCGCCTGCTCCAACGCCAGATGAGCATCTGCCATGGCGGCGTCCGGGGCCACCTGCGGACTGGACCAGTAACTTTTTTCCACCTTGCGGGAATGAAAGAAATGCAATTCCTTCACCCCCATGGTGACGGCAGCATGAATGATTTTCCGGAAAGTCAGGGGACGCTGCATGGCGCAGGCAAGCGCCAGAGGAAGCGGCGCAGGCGGTTCGTGAAGGGGCGTAAAATGGATCCGCATGGTTTGACGCGTCTCATCCAGCGACACCAGTTCCCCCCGGCCTACGGAGCCGTTCAGAAGTCCGGCCTTGCATTCGCCGGAACGCTCCGCCATTTTCAGGACTTCCACGGCGTGAGTGAAACGGCGTCCGCTGATCACGGCGACATTTTCTTCCGCAAAATCTGCAGGTTCAAGAAGCATCAGATTCATAAAAACACTCAGTTTTTTCAATATGCGGCACGTTTGCCGCCTGGCGTGGGGGGCTCGGTGGGACGGGGGGCGAAGCCGGCCATTCGCACACGGGGGCGGCCTTTTCACAAAAAAAGAACCTGACTGTGTGCGAAGCAATCAGGTTCAGTAAAAAAATTTCCGGCACCGTGCTACTCTCCCATAGTCAAATTTACAGTACCATCGCCGCTGGAGGCCTTAACTACCGTGTTCGGGAAGGGAACGTGTGTGACTCCTCCGCCATGGGCGCCGGAAAAAATTACAATGAAGAAGAAGTAAAGCCTGGAGAATTATCGCAGTCTTGAAAGGCTTAATTGAGTGACCACGAATTTCTCAGTGCTCCATGGGAAATGGAGCATTGAGAAAAACGGTGGCTAAGCCTCACGGCTGATTAGTAATG
>DCGO01000134.1 GCA_002314605.1 Lentisphaeria bacterium UBA1776
TTTTTCACAAACCGACGAAGAACCTCAAAATCACTCCCAGGACTAAACTTTTTTGATCATCTTCTTGTTAAAAACCTTCTTTGTGATCAAATGGGTTTGCTTTTTTTCAAACTCTTTTATTGTAAATCTGTTATTTTATGCTATGGTGATAGTAATTTATAGATCGATAGAGGGCCTCCATCAACAAAAAGGGAAGAAGAAATGAAAGAAACGCCCCCAAGGTTCCAGAACCGCTGTTCTGTCAGGACGTGTTTTACCCTGATCGAACTTCTGGTCGTGATCGCGATCATTGCAATTCTGGCCTCAATGCTGCTGCCCGCGTTGAACAAGGCACGGGAGAAAGCACGGGATGTCAGTTGCAAGAACAATCTCAAAGCAATCGGAACTGCCAGTGCCGCCTATTCCGCCGCCAGCGCTGAGTGGGTCGTGCCCGCCGCCATGGGGAACTGGGGAACCACGACCTGGGAAAAGCACTGGTGGGGAAAACTGGGGGGAGTCGGGTCAAACAGCGATTGCGGACTTGGACTGAAAAAAATTACGACCATAACGGAACTCAACCGCACCGTTTTACGCTGTCCTTCCGAAGAGAAGATCATTACCGGCGACAGTGCCACAGGATACAATATGCCGATGTATCTGCTGAATGCCGGCATGTCAGGCGTCCCCACCACCTCTCCCTCATCGGCACAGCATTATATGCACAAGCTCAGTGCGCTTGTCCGGGCTCAGTTTGCCATTCACGCCTTTGATTCTCTTGCCTCGAGATCGGCCGGCAATCCGGGCGTTATGGATTTGTACTCCATCGGATTCAAGCACGGGACTTATGACGGCCGTCCCAGCAATACTTTGCCGGTGACAAACTCCAAGGCAAATTTTCTGATGTTCGACGGACATGTGGAAGGAAACAATTTCGCGGCTCTCTGCCGGCAGGCCGGCAGCACAAATCAGTATGCAAGGTTATCCTCATCGGTCGAGCGGTATTGCGGCTTCGTCCGGGATCGGGGCATTCCCCTTTACAAGCAAGACTGAAACGGGACACCATGAAGAATTTATTGTTGATCCTCTGTCTCCTGGGAGCCTCCGTCTTTGCGAACGAAATCACCCTTGTGAAGGACGGGAAGCCGGTTTCGGAGATCGTGATCCCGGAAAAACCGACCCGATCCGTGCAGATGGCGGCCTTTGAGCTGCAGCATCTGGTCCGGCTGATCACGGGGGCGAAGCTTGCAGTCACGTCCAGGCCCGGCAAAGCGCAGCTACCCGTATATCTCGGACCTGCAAAAGAAGATAAATTTGTCCGTGAGCAGTACAGGGTCAGCATCCGGAAGGATGCGATCCGCCTTGCCGGAAACGATTCGCTGGATTTTGGGAAAGTCGATTATAAGAATGCGCGGACCTATCCTGGGACCTATAACAACTATGTGACGCCGGATTATTATTACAACTATCACTCCACGCTTTATGCCGTATATGATTTTCTGGAAAATTCCTGCGGGATGAAATTCTATTCCTTCGGTGATGACGGTCTGGTATATACTCCCCGCAGAACGCTGACCGTCAAGACCGGAGAAAGGACTTACGAACCCGGGTGTCCCATGTTCCGCTATGCAGGGACCCACTATCGCGATTCCGTACGCAGAACAACGCCGGAAGAACGTGCCCTTCTGGCACTGCGCTGGCGCATGAATGTGATGTGCGGGGAAGTCAATCACATGACGGACAGTCTGATCTGGCGCTACTGGGGCCCCGCACGCGGATATGAAAAAGTTTTCATCGAAAAACGGCCGCAGTATTTTATCCGCGGTTATGAAAAGATGCCCACGGGGGATTCCTCCCGACTGTATCCGAAAAATGATCCGCCGCCGGCGCAGGTTTGCACGTCTCACCCGGATGTGATCCGGTATTTTGCCTCGGAAGCGCAAAAGGTGTATGAAACGGCGCATGGGAAACGCCCGTTCATTGACGGGGTGCGTTTCCGGCTGCTCAAGGCGCTGGACGGCAAGGCGTTCTATTACCCGGTCCAGGAGGCCGACAATTCCTATTTCTGCCAGTGCCCGGAATGTTCAAAACTGTTTGCCCAGGTCGAGGGTTTTGACCGTTATGCCTATGTGCATTTGGATTTCGTGAACAAAGTTGCACGCGAGGTCGGGAAGATCAATCCGGATATCAGAATTTCCACCTTGGCGTACAATAAGGCACTTGCGTATCCGGACCCGAAGCTGTTGAAACTGGAGCCGAATATCGCGGTGCAGATGTGTCTTGGGGTGCATTCCTGGATGCATCCGCAGATTTACAACCGCCAGCATGCCATCTATAAGAGCTGGGTGAAAAACGAAGGGAAAGAGCGTCCCCTGACGGTATGGACTTACATTCTGTCTCCGGATGATGAGGCGCGCCGTGCCTACAACTACCGTAATTTCCCGGTGATGTTTCCCTGGCAGGCCGGCAGGATCTACAAGGAATTCATGCGTGACGGCATCCAGGGCGTTTTCCTTGAACTCTGCACGAAAGTGAATCTGCTGGAAGGGTATGTCGCAATGCGTCTGGCATTTGATCCGGCCCAGGATCCGGATGAGATCATCGATGAGTATTTCAGGCTGTACTATGCAGAAGCGGCGGAACCCGTGAAGGCGTTTTACCGTGAAATTGAAAACATTACCTGGAACTGGAAGAATTATCCCCAGAGAGAGATCAATGCCTATGCGGCGAGAAACGGATGGTGTTCCGCCGCCATGTCCATTCATACGCAGAAAGTCAACTGGGCTCTGGGTACCCCGGAACGCATGGCGAAGCTTCAGCAGATCGCGGACCGCATCAAAGCCTCCGCAAAGACTCCGGCGGTCAGAAAGCGCGTGGACATTTTCCTGAAAGACATCTGGGACCGGGCCCTGCAGGGACGCCGGGAATTTGAGCAGCGTCTGCAAGTGGAAAAAGATCCGCCCCCGGCGTGTACTCCCGCTTATTTGCCCAAAGACGGCAAAGTGCGGGATGCGCAGTATGACTGGGTCAACTGGAAGGCGATCCGGACCATCGGTCCGTGGAGCGAACTGAAGGCACGGAAAACCATTTCTGCGGATGCCGTTCAGGTCAAAATGGCGGTCACCGATGAGTTGTTCCTGATCCGTTATGAAGAAAAAGGCGGTATGGCGCAGAAAAATCTGAAGAACGATCTCTGGACCAACGGTATTGAAATCTTTTTCGGAGAAAAGGCGGATTATCCGTTTCTGCATTATGCCGTCGGCGCCAATGGAAAAACGGAGGGATACCGCCACATTTTGCGGGACGGGGCCCCGGTTCTGGAACGCCTTGACATGGCGGAGGTAAAGGTGGTCCGGAATCTGGCCGGGGCGGATTCCTGGAGCTTCATCCTGGCGGTCCCCCGCAAAAATACGCCGCTGCAGAACGATGGCGTTGTCAGGATGAACCTCATGCGCAATTCCCCGGAAGGGAAGCCCATGGCGTGGAGTTATATTGCCCCGACGGATTACGCCTCAAGTCTGTTCCGCATGGGGTATGTGCATCTGCCGCAATGTGCCCGGGCTTCAGAGTTCGCGCTGCCCGCAGATTTTGCAAAATGGAAAAACGGCCGGGATTCCTGGATGCAGAATCAGCCCAATGCCCAAAAAGAGCCGTCGGTGAACATTCAGAACGGCAAGGCACTTCTGCATAACGATCAATCGCAGGTGCACTATATGATGCTGATCTCGCCGCTGGCCAGGTTCGGCGACAAGATCGTTTTCGAGTTCACGGCCTCCGGAACGGGCAAAGGCGGCGTCGGGCTGTACCTTTATTCAGCCAAAGGCAAACATCCCTCCTGGTGGTATGGGGCCGTTACGGAATATTTTGAAGCGAAAAGCAAGCCTGAAAAATACCGCATCGTCATCGATACCGCCAAACTGGAACCGAAATACCGGGAAATAAGCCGCTGCCGTCCTTTCCTGCAT
>DCGO01000070.1:0-31459 GCA_002314605.1 Lentisphaeria bacterium UBA1776
GCAGTGTGGAATACGGCCCCTTTGAATTGCCGCCTTTGGGGCCGCCCCACTTTTCCGGCACATCAAAGGGGCCGTATTCCACACTGCGCTTCAGCATCTCTTCCGAGATGCCGTATGTGATCTGCTTCCCGAACCCGTCGCAGAGGGGCAGATAGATGTAGATGAGCCCGGATGTGGCCAGCCCTCCCAGCAGGCACTGTTTCTCCAAAATGACCGTCTTTGCCCCCCGTCTTGCGGCCGCAACCGCAGCGGCGACTCCGGCGACGCCGGCGCCGCACACCACAACATCATACTGACACTGTTTCATCCTCTTTTTCCCTATATGGACTTGTAAATGCTGTTGCAAAGATGCAGGGCTCCGGAATCCCGCATCAGAAACCACGCCGGCGCACAGCTCCAGGCGTGACAGACGCTCCGGCAATTCATGGACGCGATTTCCGGGAAGGTGGTGCAGCCGAGCTCCAGCATTTTCTCCCATGGTGCGTAACGGCATCGCAGTTCCTCCCGCGTCCCGTACAGCCGGACGGCTGCCAGAAGATAGAATGAGAAATAGAGAGACATTTTCGATAATCTCTCATCCCCGCAGACTTCCCGCAGAAAGGCGGCCCGTTTTTCTTCCGGGATCAGGCCGAAAAGCACGGCCAGCACATTGGGGTGCATGCTCAGCCATTCCGGGTGCCCCGGCGCGTCCAGATACCTGTTCAGCGCCGGATCGAAGCACAGTCTGTTGACGGCATCCGCAGTCTTTTCCGCCTGTTTCCGGAGGGGAGCTGCGTCTTCGCCCAAAAGCTCTTTCAAATCGGCGGCCCGGCGGCATGCTTCGATGTAAAATAAATTGAGAAGAGTCGATGGGACATCTTCCCCCCGGTCCGGAGCCCCGGTTTTCCAGCCGGGGACCCAGTCGGAATAGTGCCATGTCCCCGGAAAATCATCCAGCAGACCGTCCGGCCTCCGCCGTCTCTCAAAGGCCCTGAGCAGGCTATCCGCGCAGGGCATCAGCTCCCGTACCAGATCCGGATCCTGAAAACAGACGTAATGGTCATGGAGCGCCAGCACCCAGATGAGGGAATATTCCGGGATCACCTGCTGAAAGACCGAGGGATATCTGGACTGGGTGAGTCCGTTTGGGAGCTGGGAAAAGGCGATGGTCTTCAGCATATTCCGCCCCAGATCATCTTTGCCGGAAACGGCGTAGGAGACCAGCGCTTCGATCCTGGAATCCCCCGCATACTGCAGCTGTTCGTAATAGGGACAGTCTTCAAAATGCTCATGGGCGCAGCAGCTCAGGGTGTGGCAGGCAACCTGATAAATCTTTTCCAGCGCAGGATCACCGGGGGCGTGAAACTCCCGGTATTCCCCAAGGGGATAGGTGATGAAGTGAAAAGCGAGGTCCAGCTCCTCCACGGGAGAAGCAAGGTCCATGTCAAGTTCGATATAGCGTCCGGTCCGGTACCAGAAGCTGGCATACCGCCACGGTTTCCCGGCAAATTTCAGCACATCCGCCAGACCCTGTCTCCCCAGGGAGCCCGGGTAACGGCAGATTTTGATTCCCTCGGGATCGAACAGGGTTTCGGAATAGGCCATGCGGCAGGTCCCGGTTCCCCCTCTGCCGGAAAAATAGACCATGGAGGTCTGGTTGCGACCCAGATCCAGCAGGATTTTATGCCTGCCTGCCGGAAGACGGCCCGCAAGACGGCCCCCGGCAAGTTTCAGTTTCGCCGTACTCTCAAGGATGGCGGCGATGGGGGTAAAACTCTCGGTCATCTGCTTCAGGGGCCGGGGCATCAGGTTCCACGGGGTATCCGGGTCATTCTGATAATACCCCCGGAATTCCGCCCGGCCAAGAATGACCGGTTCGACCCAGTTTCCCTGAGGCGCATCGTCAGTGAGCCAGCCGGGTTCGCCCCGGGCAAAATCCACTTCGTCCATGGGGGGGGCCGGGATCCGGGTGGCGTTGCCCCACGCTTCTTTCCAGGCGAGGGGGCGTCTTGAGAAATCGATCCGGCAGAGCCAGTGTTCCGGAAGTTCCATGCGTTCCTGCCCGGCATATCCGGCAACCATGACCCCGCCCCCGGCGTGCATTTCCGCCCAGGGGCCCGGACTCCGACGCCACGCATTGCGCCAGACCACGACTTCGGCCGCAAAAACGTGCCGGCCGGCGGCGAGGGTCCCGTGATATTCGTCAAAATAATAGTGGTCAAGATCACTCCGCTGGGGACCCCGCCCCAGCAGTTTGCCGTCCAAATAGAAATTGAAGCGGTTGTCCGCCGAAACAGCCAGCCCGAAAGGGGAGTCGGAGGCGCAATCCACCGTCCTGCGGAAAAGCGTGAATCCCGCTTCGTGTTCTTTCCGTTCCGGGTGCCACGCCCAGAAGGCCGTTCCCGGAATGATCTCTTTTCCCGGCTTCATTTTTACGCGCCCATCCCCGTTTTTTCAGACAATACATCACTGTCGTTTCAGACAGAATATTCACTGTCCGATGTGCTTTTCGAGGCATAATATAGTGCGGGAGCTTTTTTTGACAATGTTAAATCGTATCAAAAACAGGAGAATATTGTATCACTCCAGTTCCAGATCCGGAAACTCTTTTTTCCAAAGTTCGGGATCGCTCCGGAATTCGCCGGGTGTGGCCCCGAAGAGGTCCGTAAATTTGCGGTGAAACGCAGTCAGACCGGAAAAGCGGACTTCCTTGACGATGGCGGACACGGGCAGATTGGTCTCGATCAGTCTGCGGGCGGCGGTTTTCAGACGGAAATTCAGAATATAATCTTTCGGAGACAGGTCAAACTGCAGTTTCCACTCCCGGAAAAAAGCCGCATGGGAAAACCCGAAACGTGCGGCGACCTCATCGCAGGTGAGTTCCTGATTGTAGTGATGCTGGAGATAAAGGGCTGCCTCCTGGAGCCGGGCAGCCGGGTTCATTGCATGACCGGTTTCCTGCCGCTGAAAAAGGACCTCTCTGGCGATCTGCAGTGCGGTCCAGTCCAGCTTGTCCGGCATGCCGGGCAGGGTATAGCTGCAGAGAATGGCACGGAATTCCGAAATAAGCTGCTGCAGCGGTCCGTTCAGCCGGATCGGCCAGAAGATTTCATTTGGAAGCATGCCCCACTGCTTCAGAAGTTCCGCCTCTTTGTCGAGGTAATAAAAAGCGAGGACATCCCTGGGTTTGTTACCGGCCAGGGCAATCTTCATCCCCGGACGCTTGATAATCACATGGGGAAACGCCACTTTCATCGGGACGCCGTCCACCAGATCGGTGCAGACCGGTGCGGCTGAATCCAGACGCAGGCAGACCTCCGTATATTTGCATACGCGTGTTTCTCCGGTAAAGGGAAAGAGACTGTTGCTGCAGTAAAAAACACATTCGACCCGCAGCGGGAAGTGATCCTGGCGGGGCAGTTCTCCGATATGCCGTGTCAACCATGTGAATGCCATAACATTTCCCTGTACTGGTATGGAAGGGGAAGAGCCCGCTTCTTTCAAAAACTTTTCTCCACATATTCCCGCATGGAAATGACAGAGTATCCGTTGTCGTGGAGATATTTCATGTTCTGTTCGAAAAAGGCAGGGGAGTTGCTGCAGTGCGGGTGTACCACCTCCGGAATTCCGTGATAAACGAGTACTGCGGCTCCACCCTTTTCCGCCTGATAAAGCGCCTGATAAAACTGCAGTTCATGATCAAGAGAGATGGCGCAGGCCGGGATCCGCATGGGGGCCGTGTCCCGGGTCCATGGACCGGACTCGGTGGTCCTGGCAAAGCGGATTCCCCGCTCCTTCAGCACCCGGACGGCATTTCCGGCATAGGGGCCGCCGGGATAGGCGAAGCTCACGGAGGGGGGACACCCCGCTGCCCGGAGCCAATTTTCCATGCGGTCGAATTCCGCCGCGATCTCTTCTTCGGAAAGATTCCGAAGATCCGGGTGGTTCCATGTATGGTTTCCGATCTCGAATCCCGCATCGCAGAGCTGTTTTGCCTCCCTTTGAGTCATGAGTGTATCCTCGTGATCCTGCCGCCACGCATCGCTGAACCTGCAGAAAAAGAATGTTGCGCGGAATCCGTATTTCCGCAGGATGGGGACGGCGGAGACAAGCTGACTTCTGCAGCAGTCGTCAAAGGACAAAACCACGATCCTTTTCCGGGGCGCCGGCAGCCGGAATCCCAAAGTCCCCCGGAGGAAGGATGCCGCCATTTCCGGCCACCGGGCAAGGTCTTCCCGGCCGTACCCCAGGGCCATCCCGTGGGGGCCGGACGGAAAAAGATGCAGTTCCGCCGGGATGCCGTGATTTTTCAGCGCTTCGGCAAGGAGCGTGCTGTTCTGCCACGGCACGACCTGATCGGTCAGGGTGTGCCAGATGAACATGGGGGAGGTGTCACTCCGGACCTGTTTTTCCAGCGAAAGCTCCTCTTTCCGGAGTTCGTATTCCTCCCCCAGCAGATTTTTGATGCTTCCTGCATGGCTGAACGGTCCTGACGTGATGACCGGGTACGACAGCACCACCGCATCGGGGCGGGCGGAGACTTCGCTGTTTTCATCGTCATTTTCCGGCGGGATCCGGTCAAAAAGGATCCCTGCCGATGCACAGAGGTGTCCGCCGGCGGAAAATCCGCAGACGGCGATGTTGTCCGGAAAAATTCCCCACTTGCCGGCATGGCGCCGGAGGAGCCGGATACTGCAAAGAATGTCCTGCTGAGGCTCCGGGTACCGGCGGGGAGCCACACGGTAGTTCAGAATGAAACTCCGGAATCCAAGCGTTTCAAATCTCTCCGCAACGGGATACCCTTCCGTATCCGAACATACGCAGGAATACCCTCCGCCGGGAATACAGAGCATGGCGGGGCGGGGATCACCGGAAATATGTTCCGGGACCAGCACCCATGCATCACCGGAATTGCCGCGCAGATAAACTTTCTGATATTTTTCCATCATGAATCCACCTTTAAAAAATCCTGAAAAATGCAGAACTGTGCGCGTACTATATATCTTTTCGCCGGATTTGCAAACAAGGTGGACTTTGCCTGCATGTGCGGGTGGCAAGGATCCGGATCCCCGTTCCCCGGTAATTTTCAACCAGGATCTGGCCCAGCTCCACCGGAAGCGGCACTTTCAAACCGAAGAGCATTTTCAGAAGTTCCGGAATCATGGCTTTCGGGACAGGTTCGGAACTTTTTACCGGAATGCACACTGCCGGTTCCCCTGCTGAACGGACCACCGCCGTCACGGTACGCCGGGGATCCGTGATTTCCTGCCGGGCATATTGCGCCCCCCGGGGACACTGGTTGCCTGAGATGCGGAGTAAGCCGTCTGATGCAAGCGTGATCTCCAGATGACACCCGGCGGGACAGTTGATGCAGATTTTCGAGCATGATTTCATGTTACTTCTCCTCCAGAGCAATGACCAGTTTTTCCGCATCCCCGACCGTATTTTCAGGGAGGACAACGGAGAGCATTTCCGCCGGTTTTACATAACGCAGATTTTTCTCCAGCAGAACTTTGCCGTCCTGATCGGCGATGGTCAGTTCCGCCCGTTCCATGATCCCGGTTGACCGCATGAAAAAACGGGTTTCTTTGGCCGGATCGATCCGGTTGGGGACCGTGTAACGGACATGACTGCCCGGTTCCACCGGAATTTCAGGTGTCGCCGCCGGGTGCGGATGATCGCAGTATTCCGCCGCATTTTCCGCACAGATTTCCGCTTCTTCGGAAACAAAATCCACCAGATCATGGACGTGGAGGACATTGCCGCAGCTGAAAATACCCGGGACGCAGGTCATCAGATTTCCATTGACCACCGCACCGCCGGTCCGGGGATTGATTTCCACCCCGCAGGCTTTGGCCAGCTCATTTTCAGGAACCAGCCCTACGGAAAAGAGGACCGTATCGCATGAAACGCGCCGTTCCCGGCTCAGGTCCGGTTTCCCGTTGAAGAGCGGGGCGAAGGTGACCGACTCCACCCGTGCTTTTCCGTGGATCCCGGTGACGGCAGAGGCAAGGTACAGCGGAATATCGAAATCTTCCAGACACTGGGCGATATTGCGGCTCAATCCAGCCGGATAGGGCATGATCTCGATGACGCACTCCACCTTGACTCCGCACCAGGTGAGTCTGCGGGCCATGATGAGCCCGATGTCCCCGGAGCCTACGATCACGGCCCGGGTCCCGGGAAGGAGGCCCTCCTGATTCAGAAGCTGCTGTGCCAGACCTGCATTCAGGACCCCTGCAGTCCGGTCCCCGGGGATCCCGAGGTTGCCCCGGCAGCGTTCCCGGCAGCCTGCAGCCAGGATCAGTGCTTTGCATTGGACCAGGGTCACGCCGTCGGCTTTGGAATAGACGGTGAGGGTGTGGCGATTTTGCTGCTGTTCGATTTTCACCACGGCGGCGCTCAGGAGAAACTCCGCTCCGGCCTGTTCGGCAAGGTTTTGGACCCTGGCCGCATATTCCGGACCGGTCAGCTCCTCTTTGAAGTAATGGAGCCCGAATCCATTATGGATGCACTGCTGCAAAACCCCGCCGGGATATTCATTGCGCTCGACCACGAGGGTCTTTTTCCCCAGAGACGTCGCTTTGGCGGCGGCCGTCAGCCCGGCAGCGCCTCCGCCGACCACGGCAATATCGTATTCCAGTTTTTTCATCGGTTCTGTTCCTCCCGGGTATCGCCGATGCGACCGACGGCGATGCGGCTGTCTTTCTCCCGCTTGAGCACTTCCTCCAGCGGAATACGGCACTCATCGGCAAGGATGTGCATGATTTTCAGCGTACAGAATCCCCCCTGACATCGACCCATCCCGGCCCGGGTGGCCAGTTTGATGCCGTCGATGGTGGTGTGGCCCTGCCGGATCGCCCGGCGGATCTCCGCTTCCGAGACTTTTTCACAGCGGCAGATGATGTTGGTCCACTCCGGATCCAGGTCATGAAAACGGTCGGCGGTCTTCGCATCCATTTCCCGGAGGGACGGCGTGCTTTTCGGAAGGATGAATTTCTCTTTTTTCAGGAGGGCAAGTCCCGTTTCTTTCAGCAGTTGCTCGATACGTTCCGCCACGGCGGGGGCCGCCGTGAGCCCCGGGGACTGGATCCCGGCAGCCTGGATGAAATGGGGTATTTTCCGGGACAGATCAATGTAGAAATCTTCTTTTCCCTCCAGTACCGGACGGCAGCCGCTGAAACTGGTGATGAGGTCCCTTTCCGAGATTCCGGAGACCATTGTTCGGGCACGGGCAAAGGTTACGGTCCGGTTTTCCTCCGAGGTACCGGTATCCAGCTTATCCTCAACGATCTCGGCGGTTGGGCCGATCATAGTGGTGCCTCCTGCTGTGGGAATGACCAGAACCCCCTTGGAATGCGGCGACGGAACCGGAAAGATGACTTTTGACGGACGGGCGGGGCTTTGACGGTCCAGCAGATATTCCTCGCCCTTGCGGGGGAGGATCCGGAACTCTTCCGCGCCGAAGGCCCGGGAGACTTCGTCGGCGAAGAGCCCCGCCGCATTGATCACATTGCGTGCCCGGAGGCTTCTGCCGTCCGATGCCGTGATCTCCCAGTATTTTCCCGTCCATATTCCGGAAGCAGCCCTGAAATTTTTCTGAAGTACAAGGTCGTTGAGTTCTGCGGCATGGATCATGGCGAAAACAAGGGAATAGGGTTCCACCACGCCCCCCCCGGGCGCATACAATCCCCCGCAGACGGAATCCGGGAGTTTCGGTTCCAGCTCCAGTATTCGCTCTTTGCTGCACAGTTCGATCCCCGGGACGTGATTGGCAAGCCCCTGCTGATAAAGCTGTCTCACTGTTTCCAGCTGTTCCTGCAGATAGGCGACTACGAGGATCCCGCACCGCTGAAAGGGGAAGTGCAGTTCTTCGCTGAGCTCGTCGAACATCTGATTGCCCCGTACTTCGAGGCGTCCCTTCAGCGTTTTTTCAGCCGAATAGTGAAATCCCCCGTGAACAATGCCTGAATTGGCCTTGGAGACGCCCCGGCAGACGTCATTTTCTTTTTCCAGCAGGGCGACCTTCAGCCGACAGTGCGTCAGACGGTATGCCGCCGCCGCCCCGGTGACGCCGCCGCCGATAATTGCCGCATCAAAAATCGTTTCCATAGTCCTCTGATCCGGTGTTTAGTAAAATGTTTAGTTATAAAATACATCAAACTATATAAAAAGCAAGTTCTTTGTTGCAGAAAAGACTTGAATTTCCGGAGAAAAGGAGGATATTATAATTTCGAAGTATCTCTGAAAATGAGGTTTTGCATGGATCTGCTCCATATTTCCCAGAACATCCGGAAGATCCGCCAGCTTCAGAAGATGACGCTGGATCAGCTTGCCGCCAAGTGCGAGGTGAGCAAGGGTTTTATTTCCCAGGTGGAAAACTTCCGGCTGACGCCGTCTCTGAAGACCTTGAACAGGATCGCTGCCGCCCTGGGGGTGGATATGGCACAGCTTTTTCAGCAGGATCAGACCGTTCCGGAATTTTCTCTGGACAGTCTGTCCGGCGGGGAACGCATCCAGCGGGATGACGGCGAGGATTTCGGGATCATCTATCACGCACTGGCTTACCGGCAGATCGGGCGGGAAATGGATCCCTTTCTCATCGAATACCGTCCCGCAGAACATGAGCGGGAATTCAAGATGCACGATGCGGAGGAATTTTTCCTGCTGCTGGAAGGGGAACTGGATTTCTTCCTCTTCAACGATGAACGGGTCCTGCACCTGAAAGCCGGGGACACTCTGTACCTCAAGGCCAATATTCCCCACAAGGTTCATCTGGTTTCCGGGTGCAAAGGTGCCCGGGCCCTTTCCGTTTTTACCCGGAAGTGACCCGGGGGAGGGGATCCCCGCAGGTTATCAGGGTCAGGACTTTCTCCAGGACCGTGCCGGGACCCCCGCATGGTCGCTGGAGGTCGTGTTCACCTGCAGACGGACGCCGTTGGCATACTCCACTTCATAGAAGCCCCGGACCGGTTCCCGGAACACGGTGATCTCCTCCGCCTGAACGTGAAGATCGCAGAAGCAGGTTCGGTAGGCGTCTTTCAGGAGGGCAATGCACTTTTTGTAATCGCTTCCCCAGCCGTGGTCCGTGTGGAAAGACACCTCCATGGAGGGGCGGGCTCCCAGGGCGATTTCCATGAGAAGCCCCAGTTCCGGGTCCTTGTAGTCCCCCACCCAGTGATCCTGATAACAGAGCATTCCGTGAAGCGCGATGTGATAGAAGGGGACCGGGTAAGGCTGCAGATCCTGCAGATTTTTGGTGCAGTTTGCGATCATCTGCGGCGTGGAAAGAGGCGTATGCAGCCGGCTCACTTCATCAAGGTAGGGAAGCAGATAAGCAGAGGCCACTTCCACGGACACGGCCCCGAACATCATGCGGGGAATGGCGGTGATGGCAGAGAGGGCCAGCGCGTATTCCCGCTCATCCGCCGGGTGGTTCGGGTTGTGACAGGCCCACATGATGGAACTCTGGGCATCCAGATAATAGTGTCCCTGAAACCCCAGATCCCGGATGCGGTCAAATTCATATCCGTACCGCTCCAGCCAGACACGGGGACAGGTCTTGTAACTCTGTCCGCCCCCCCAGATCCCGGCGATCACGGGGAGGCCGCCCCGGTGGGTCGCTGCGTAGTCCGGATCGAAATCCGGCGAGCCCCGGTAAATATCCGTGATATTGTCGTGGGGGACGATCTGGTACCCCAGATCCAGCGCGTGGCGGATCAGTTTTTTCAGTCCCTCCTCGCCGCCGAGAGCCGGTTCCACGGGAAAATGGGTGGGGTAGGCACCATCGTGGCCCCCCAGGTTCCAGCCCACAACGGTCACCACCGCCTTGTCGATCCCGGCGGCTTTCATTTCATCCAGAATGATCTCCGCTTCGGCAAAGGTGGTCACCGCTCGCACCGGCGAGGAGCCGTCCGGCAGAAAGGGTTCCTTGACGGCGCAGAAGATCTTGACCCGGAGGGCATTGACGGAGTATTGCAGAACGGGGTTCTCCGCCATGCGGACTTTCAGCGTATCCATGTGTTCTTTGATGTATCTGCGGTAGGCAAAGGCCAGCCCGGCATAATCCTGTTCCCGGGGGCATTCGGCAAAGAGCAGTTCCTTCGCCTCGATTTTCAGGAGGTCCTCCACCCGTTCCCGGATCAGAAACTCCGCCCCGATCCGGTTTGCACCATCGCTGTTGAATTCGGAACGGATCCCGCAGTTGAAATCTCCTCCGCTCACAATACCGAGGATGTTCCCGGACTCATGGAGGACCCCGAAGCAGTTCATGAAAACGAACTTTTCCCACTCCTTTTGCTCCATGTAGAGCCGGTCGAAATTCACGACATGCTCCCGTTCCCGGAAATCCGCCAGCACGCCGGAGGCAATGGGGAGGAGGTAGGCTCCCCGGTCCCCGACCTTTGTCCGCAGAAGTTCCGGCAGGACGGCCAGACGCATCAGCCGGAAGCGGATGGCGTACTGTTCCACCATGGTCCCTGCTTCGATCCGGACCCGGCAGACCCCCGGTCGCAGTTCCTCGGCAACCACGGGAATGACCAGTCCGAACTCCTCCGCCGCAAAAAAGAAACGGCAGCGGTTTTCACTTCTGAATTTGCGGATCAGGGTAAAACGGTTGCAGACCACTTTCCGCTGCAAAGCAACGTCGAAGAGTTCCGCACGGAGAAATCCGTCTCCCGACTTCAGGATTCGTTCAAAAAGCGTCATGGTTTTCCTTATTCAAAATGGAGGTGATAGACGGCAAAGTCGTATTTTTCAAGATCAAAGGCAAGTTCCGTACCGCTGAATTTGCAGGGGCCCGGTTCCACCAGACGCTCCGCAGACCGGATCCTGCCGGGAAACTTAGCCTTGTAGTGTTTGAGATGGTCGTAGTCGCACACCACCAGGATCGCCTCTTTTCCTTTGGTCATGTACAGCGATGCGGGGTTTCCGCTGACGTGCACGGGGTAGTCTTTGTCCCAGTAGTTGTGGACCTTGACGAGAGGATAACCGTAGCCGAATTCATGGAGGAAAAGTTTTGTCTTCCAGTAGAGTTTCGCATTGTGGGAGGAATAGGGGATCTCATGGGTCAGGCAGACCCCTGCGGCAGAGCGGAAGGTTTTCTCCGTCTCGGGCCGCCCCAGGGTGACCAGACACTGGCCGCTGCCCACATTGCCGGTCTGTCTTCCGGTGGAGACCACCCGCAGATATTCCCGGGTGTAACGCTCCTGATAGGGCTTCACGCCTTTGTTGTCTTCCCAGTCGGCACTGTGCTGGGAGAAGGCGATGACCGGGATGAGATTGGCATTGGTGATATGGACCGCATTGTTGGGCTTGCGGCCCATTTCCAGCTCCATGACGGCGGTCCGGCGGATGAATTCCCGCATGTTGTAGAGCCCCATGACAGGCTGCACCCGCCCGTCTGGGAGAGAATAGACCCCGCTTTTGCCGCTCCGGTTGAAGCTGGAGATCAAAAAAGCGCAGTCCCAGTAGATGTTCGGCGTGAACTTCTCGAACATCAGCTTCTGCCAGTAGAGGGCGTAATCCTGATAAGACTTCACCGGATCGAGGCCGTAGTCATCGTATTCATAGACGTTGACCTTGTCTCTGGTGTTCTGAAATTCTCCGATGCACCAGTCGTCCAGAAAGGTTCTGGCTTCCGGGGTGTCCAGCACGATCCCCCGGATATTCGTGTACCAGGTGATCTCGTCGGCATCTCTGGAAATGGAGCTGATCCCCTCCCGGGTGGCCCGGTTGTAGTATTCGAGATCTTCTTTGGGGCCCCGGTAGCCCCGGACCCATTTCCGGACGAACTCCTCCGGCATGGGCTGATTTTTTCCCGTGGCTTTGCGTTTCCGGATGATCTCCTCCATTTTGTTCCAGAGGGCCATGTCGTCATCCCGGGGGGCCACGCCGGAGGAACCGTATTTCCCTCCGGTGCCCCGGCTGGGGGAGTTGCCCCGGAAGTACATGATATAGACGAGGTGTTTGCGGAGTTTCTGCGCCGTATCGTCCCAGGGATAGTTCCAGTGCACCATCCTGCGCCAGTTTTCCGGCATGGGCTTGACCGGGGTGGCCTGAAATCCCAGATCGATGGTCCGGGCTTCTCTGATGACTTCCGGTTTGGCGATCAGATTGTACACCAGACAGAGTTTGCCGTTGCGGCGGATGATCTCCTGGGCGGGAACCTTATCGGAAATCCCCCAGTTGCGGTCGTTTTCCGCAAAGATGCACAGCCCGGAAGTCTCCATGCCGACCCACACATAAGGGACGAAGGAGGTTCTGATATTGCGGCGGACCGCCTCACTGCTCTTCCATACCGTGCCTTCTCCTTTGGGGATCAGACCGGCGTAGTTGCTGCGGATAAGATCCGTGCAGGCGTGCATGAGATAGACTTCTTCCGGATCCAGCGGCACCAGAAGTTTCAGGGACTGAACGGGACTCTTGCAGGGACGTAAAGTCACCATATAGCGCATCAGGCCGTCGTAATCAAAATACCCCTTCACATCAGCTTTCAGTTCACCGGCGTTCCACTTGGAAGTGAAATCCACTCTGGTGGGCTTCTTCCGGGCAATTTGAAGTGTTCCGGCGGCCGGATACTCTTTGTTTCCGATAACGGCGATGATCTGCATCCCGTTTCCGGTCAGGAGGTTCCGGGAATCGGCGGTGACCTGTTTCCACAGACCGGTGCCGTTCAATTCATGTTTGCGGAGAATGGTGGAGACGGTGTTGCCTTTGACTTCAATGACGGTGTAGGGCGGTATGAGGATGTCCGAATTACCCAGATTGCCGTTTTCCCAATGGAACACTTTCCGCTGGAAATGTTTGGTGTAACTGAGGCCCTGCAGACCGGTGATCTCCGCACGGAGGGTGTAATCTCCGGAGGGATTCTTTTCTGTGGTGTACGCCTTCAGGTCCGGGAGCTGCCACAGAGATTCTACGATCCGTCCTGCAGGTTTCGACAGTTTTTTTGCCGCGATCACATGTCCCGTCTTGTCGGTGACGGTCATGGCTATGCCGGTAATGGCGCCGAATTCCGCCGGAGAAAGTTCCTCGCAGTTGAACTGTGTGAAAACGGCACTGTCGGATGCGTAAAAGGCGTATTTGAAGGTGACTTTTTCCGCAACGGAATTTTTCTGCACCTCAAAGAACGGGGGATTGCCGAGTTTCCAGTTCCATGAACGCAGATAATAGACTTTTTTTCCATCTTCCGAGGAGATTTTGAGATATGTCCTGGCCAGTTCGTTCATCGCCATCTGCGGAACCTGGAAGCGGACGGTTCTGATCTCCCATGGAGCAAGCTCAATCGCAGTTGTTTCGTCCACGGACTTCGAGTTGTCCGGCTTGAACATGTAATGTGTCTTCAGCCCCATTCTGCCGGAGGTCGGATTTTGTAAAGAGATATCGATTCCCGCCCGGGTCCGTTCCTCATTGCAGAACCGGAGCAGCTGCACCACCGGTGCATCCGGGTTCAGCCGCACCAGCGGGATGTTGTTCCTGCTGAAGTATTCGCAGGGACCGTTTCCCCAGGAGGTCTGCATCCCGAATTTGCTGTTGGTGAGCCTGCGCCAGTTGCGCACCACCCGGAATCCGATGGCCCGGCCGGGTTTCCACGCGTTGATCCCCAGCTGGGCAAGGGGGATGCTCACTTCAAAGTCCCAGAGGTGTTTCTCCGGATCGAAACGGCTCCCGAAACGGAACTCCGGATCCCAGGCTTTCGGGATATTTTTATGCTTCATTTCCGCGAGATATCCCCCCGCCGAGTTGACGATCAGGTGATAGCCGTCGCCGTCGGCGGAGGCCGGTTCCGGGAAGATGGCAAATTCAAAGCAGTCGTCAAGAAATGCGAAGGTCCCGGCATTGCCCTTTTTCGCCCTGGTGAGCAGACCTTCCGGTCCGGTTTCGCACCGGCTGAAAAAACGGAGATTCCGGCCGTCTGTTCCCACATAGAATTCCGCACGGGGCGTCACAAAGACCCCGTTCTGCGCGGAAAAACCGCACATCCCGGTCATGAATTTGAGTTTCTGCGCAGAATACATGCCGTCCGCCGGCAGGTCCGGCATCCTCCCCACCGTGATTTCCGGCGTGGCATAAAAGCTGTCCGCATGCAGTGTTGCTCCCAGAAAAAATGCGACAAAGAGCCCGATGAGTTTTTTCATGAAGGTTTTCTCCGGGATGTGTGAATCTGATGCTTACTTCCTGATTTCCTTGAGTCCGTCCTGATAGAGTTTGGTGATCTCTCCATCGGTCAGAACGCGGTTCAGAATGGTAAGTTCATCAATGACGGTATTGTAATCGGTCTTGAAGCCGGGACCGACCCGCATCAGCCCGTGTTCCACGGACTTTTCCGGCAGCTGTTCCCACTTCAGTGGCGAACCGTCCACGGAAATGCCGATCCGTTTGAGTTCCCAGACCGCCACCAGCAAATGCCAGGTGCCGTTTTTCCACTGTTTGGCATTGCCGGTACCGAAAGCATGAATGCTCTTGCAGGATTTGCTGTACTGGCAGGTGACGTTGACGGTGCTGCACCCCCAGCGCTGATTGAATTGTTTGCCGAGGCCGAGCCCGCAGCCGAAAACGCTGAATCCGGGTTCCTTGGTCTGGGGCGTCGGCGCTTTTTCCGGCCAGTCTGCGGGAGATACCCAGACGATCAGCGATCCGGGTTTGTTGGGATGAAAGTTTTTGGAGGTTTTGAAATAAAAAGAACCGGTTTTCAGCGCCTGGCCCCCGAAGATGCCCGGGACATATTCCACCGGAAGATCTGCTTTCCTTGCCGGATCGGCTTCCCCAAGAGCCATGTCGGCGGAAGGAGTTTTCTTGTCAAAGGACAGATGAAAGGTGATGCTGTCGGCAAACTGCAGCGCCGGATTTCCCGCCCCAAAGAGGGACAGTGCCGCACAGGAAAGCGCAAAGGCGAACATGGATTTCATAACCACTCCTCTGGTGTTGTTTCCCGGAAAAAAGCTCCGGAAATTGTTTTTGCGATGCCGGACGGTTTCGGACGCCCCCGTCCTCACCCTTATCATCCGTCCATCGTTTCCTTACGGTAAGTTACCATGGTATTTTTCAAAAGCAAGTCCTCGAAACAAAGAATATGTTATGGAAAATCCCATGATGAAAAAATAACGGTCCCGGCACTTGAATTTCACGGAAACGGCTTTATAGTTCCGGAAATGAAAAAACACGAATCCATCGCATCGACAATCGAACAGGAGATTGCGGCCGGGAAATGGGCGGCAGGGGAGCGTCTGCCCTCCATCCGGCAAATCGCCATGCATTGCCGGTGCAGCACCTATCCTGTGGTCCAGGCCATGGAGAAGCTGGAATTGCGGGGGTGTGTCGTCCACGTTGCCGGCTGCGGTTATGTCGTCAGTCCGGAGAAACGCCGGAGGGTTATGCTCCTTTCCACCACCAGGGAAGGGGCTGTTGAGCACTATTACGATATTTTCAGGGACGAGGCGGAGAAAGCTCTTGTCCGGACGCAGATCATTTTCATTCCCAACCGGACATCGTGGCGCAGTGCGGTTGCCGAAGTGCGCCGCTGGGCCCCGGATCTGGTACTGCTGGATGTGGAGGGGCTGCTTATTCCTTTCCATTGCGTGCGTACCCTGCTCAAGATCGCTCCGGTGGTGTTCTGCAACCGCTTTGAGTGGCCGGATGTTTCTCCGGAGGGACTCTCTGGAGTCGTTCTGGACCTGCACCGGCTTTTGGCGGAGCAGGTCCAGTATCTCCGGAAACGGGGCTGCCGCCGCATCCGTTTCGTTCCCACCCAGGATGAACTGCAGCCTTTTCTGAAAAAACACCTGGAACATCTGGCTGCTGAAAACGGGCTTGTCTGGGGAGAAGATGCCTTTGCCGTGGCCAGCGGACTGCGTTATTTTTCTCCCCGCTGGCACCGCCGTGCCGTCCGGGAACTTCCCGACGGGCTGATGGGAAACGATGTTTCCGTTTTCCGTTTCCAGCAGATCCTTGATACTGTTTTCGGTCCCCATCCCGGGATCGTCAAAATCGGTTCGGCGGATTCCATCTGGTCGCATATTGCGGGCCATGAGTTCGACAGTTTTCAGACGCCGTGGCGCAGTATCTGGCGGCGAGCCCTGTCCGGGAAGGTGGATTCCATGGAGTACATCCAGTCGGAACTGCGGCATCACCGGGTGAAAAACGCCGGTTCCGGTGTCATTGACGGCATGGAGTGCTGCCGGAGCGGCGGCATGTTGTGTTTCCGGTGGCATCTGCCGGAAGATGGTCCATACTGCCTTCTGTGGTTAAGCCGGACACCGGATTTTGCACAGGCGGTGATGGCGGGGGGGACGGCGGAACAAAGTCTGGAAATCCCGGTGTCCACGGCGGAAATGTATGCATTCTGGCGCGTCATTGCCGTGACCCCGGACGGGACGGTTTTCAACTCACAGTCGGCAGAGTTTTTCTCTGTTTCCCGTCAGTAATCCTCTCCTGCAGGTTCCCCCGAACTGCTCTGGAAATCCGTGCAATACGGGCCGGAACCAACTTACTGCTGAAACACGCGCATTCCTTCCAAGATCTGCAGAAATTTGTCTAAATATCTGTCATCCGGCTGGTTCCAGTGGAATCCGAGCCGGTACAAAACCGTGGTCGTCCAGGTGTTGACTGGTCTTGTCATGGTCCGGTTTGCCAGAATATGGCCTCCGTAGTGAAGAATTCCCTGAAGAAACTTTACTCTGGCAGGGTCATTGCGCAAAGCATCGACCCGTGCAGCAAAATCGGAATCGGATATGTATTCAATCTTATGACCGTTTTTGCCGAGCGCCTTCAGTATGGCCCCCATATCCATGTGATAGGTATTGTACGGCTGGAACACGAGCATATCGTCCGGCGTTGAAGACAATTTCAGCACAGCTTCCGCAACACGGTCGATGGGCGACATTTCCACCTGTTCCGTCAGTCGCATCAGCGGATAAGCCCCCAGAATGGAAAATGTTTTCAAAGAATTGACAAAAGCATTGGAGGTGGTGTTGATCTGAAATTCGCCATCGGATTCACGGCCCATCAGGTTGCCGAGACGCATGATTTTTCCCTTCAGACGGCCGGATGCGATTTCTTCAAGCAGACAGCGTTCCGCCAGAAATTTTGTACGGACATAGTCATTGTCGGAAGTCTGTCCGATATACAGATGCCGTTCATCCAGCATCTGATTGGAAGCACTGCCAACGACACCGCCGACAGAATAGGTGGAGATCTGAATCAGCCGCGCCTGATCTTTGATGCAGCAGTCGATCAGATTCCGGACGCCCTGCACATTTGCCTGGTCCATCTTGTCATCCGCGATATAATGTTTGACGATTGCCGCGCAGTTGATTACCGTATTGTACGGAAAAACAGAAAGTTTTGCGTGAAGATCCCAGTCCGTAATGTCTCCATTCACGAATACAAGGCGTTTTCTGTATTCCTCAGGGAAGAGGTCATCGAAATAATAGACGTACTGCGCGGCCAGCCTTTTTTCCGGCGGCATATTTTTTTTGGCGCGTATCAGAAGGCATATCCTGCACTCCGTGGAATCCAGCAGCTGTTTGAGGATATGGATGCCGAGATAGCCTGTGGCACCAGTCAGAAGGACATCGCCCAGCGGATGCGTTTCAAAGTCCGTAAATAAATCCGATCTTGTTTTCTGCAGGGCCGCATCAATCCGCGAATAGTCATAATCCCCATAGTCAACGGCATTGGCATCTTCATTCTGTTTTTCCGGCGGCTTCGTCAGAAATGCCGCCAGGGTCCGCGGCGTTCTGCACTTGAAAATATCGCCGTAAACGACATTGAATTTCCGACGCTGAAGTTCTGCGACGACCCGAATACCGAGGATGGATGTCCCCCCCGCCATAAAAAAGTCCGTCTCCGCCCCGAAGCGCTTAATTTTCAGAGCATCGCCAAAAATTCGGCAGATGATCTTTTCCGTTTCTGTATCTGGAGCGGCGTAGGTGTCCGGCATGGAATCCGGCTCCGGTTCCGGCAGTGCCTTGCGGTCGATTTTGCCGTTCGGGGTCAACGGCATTTTTTCAAGACGCAGATAAAGTTCGGGAACCATATATTCCGCCAAAGACTTTGCAAGTTCGGATTTCAGGGCCTTTTCGTCTATTTCTGCGGCGGAAACATAATATGCCGCAAGGTGCGGGAGCCCGCTGATCATCCGGACATCCGCAACGGCATCGTTTATTCCCGGATATTTCGCCAAAGCAGCCTCAATTTCCCCCATTTCAATGCGGAATCCGCGCAGCTTGACCTGATTGTCAATGCGCCCCTGATAGCGCAGTTCCCCCTTTTCATCCCATCGTGCCAGATCTCCCGTCCGGTACATTTTCTGACCGGAAAGAAAGGGCGCATCCGTAAATCTTTCCGCCGTCAGTTCCGGCCGGTGAAAGTAGCCCCGTGCGATTTGCGTCCCAAGCAGGACCAGTTCACCGGTCATGCCGCGGGGAAGCAGATTTCCCGACGGATCAATGATTGCGGAAATGGAGTTCGGGACGGGGCGTCCGATGGGGATATCGTCGCCGTCCTGTTCCGGATCCACAATGTGATAGGAGGAACATACCGTAAATTCCGTTGGCCCGTATCCGTTTATGATACAGGTACGGTGTTTGGGGACCGCTTTCATTTTTTCTCCGCCCATGATCAGAAATCGGAGAGGCAGATCTTCGAATTCATTCAGAAGAGTCATGCCGAATTGGGTAGGAAGTGCCACGCCTGCAATATGTTTTCCGCTGAAATAATGATGCAGGGCATTCATGTCCTTTCTGGTCGCATCGTCCAGAATGCAGACTGCAGCGCCGGCTGCCAATGCCGTTGTAAAATCGATTACGGACGCATCAAAACTGAAACTGGCATAGTGTGCAAAAACATCATGGCGGTCAGCCTGTGTCAGTTCCAGCAGCCACTCCGTCAATGCCCGGACACTGATGTGAGGGATCATCACTCCCTTGGGTTTCCCCGTGGAACCGGAGGTGTAGATCATGTACGCCAGACTGTCCGGATAGGCGAAATTGACCGGAGAAGTTTGTCCCGACAGGTCATTTTTTCTGAAAAACTCCTCATCGATCACGACCTTTGCACCGGAATCTTCAAGCATATAGGAAATACGTTCCGCCGGATACTCCGGATCAACGGGGACGTAAGCTCCCCCCGCTTTCCAGATCCCGATCACCGAAAGAACAAATTCTTTGATCCGGGGCAGTTTGACTGCAACAAAATCATTTTCCCGGATACCGCGCTTTCTCAATTCTGCGGCGAGGACATCGCTCTGGCGGTCAAGTTCATCGTAAGCAAGAGTACTGACAGCGTCAGAAACGGCGGTTGACCGGGGAAAACGCTTTGCATTTTTCAGAAAACGGTCCACCAGCGTTTCCGCATGGTCGAAATCCAGCTTTTTCCCTGTCCCGAGGGCGAGCAAACGCTGTTTGTCCGTTTCGGAGACCAGAGCAAGGCGACTTGCATCCGTGTCTTTTCCGGCAGAAGCCATTTCCATTGCAAAAGTCGCAATAACCTTTGCCAGACGTTCCATTTCCGCGAGTGTGTACAACCCTGTGTCATACTCCAGCAGAAGCTCACAGGTGTCTTCTTCCGGTATGACATTGATCCCCAGTGGAATTTTTACGTTATCCAGTGCAAGAGGAATTCCTTCGTTGAAGAGATTGGCATTTGCCTGTATGACACCGCCCTGATACACATACAGCACATTCGGTTTTATTCTGTATTTTTCCACCAGATCAACGTAGGGAAAAAGTTCATTTTTCATGGTTCGGACGATCTGCTGCTGCATGGATATCAGAATATCTGCAATACATCCTCGGGCTGTTTTGCTGACAAGCGGCAGCGTCTGCACAAACATGCCGATGGTATTGTGCAGCTGCGATGGGGAGCGCCCGCTGGATACGGTTGCAATCTGAACGGCATCGGTACGTCCGATACGATGAAAGACCTGGCAGAGGACAGCGGCAAAAAATACGTTTTCCGTAATGCCGAGTTCCCTACACCGGCTTCTGATCGTCTGACGCGGAATACGGATATGACAGGCTGCCGCTTTTCCGGATTCCTCCGCCCGGTTGCAGGCAGACGGATATTGGAAAGGCTCTGTTCCGGAAATCAGCTCTTTAAAATCGTTGCCCGCTTCGGTATATTTTTCCGACCGCCTCCATTTTTCGCAGAAAAGCGCGTAATCGCAGGCAGTCACAATTTCCGGTTCGGGTTCGCCGCCATGATACGTTTTTTCAAGCGCAGACAGGAAAATATCAACGGATCCTCCGTCAAAAATAATATGGTGGACATCTGCAAAAAGATATACGGCAGCCGGGGCCGCATAGATTTCGAATCTTGCCAGATCTCCGTTCAGCAGATCAAACGGTCTGACCCGCTCCTGAAAAAACTTTGCATCCGGTTCGAAATCAATGGCCTTGAGTAAAATGTTGAGTTTGGCGGAATCGCGACGGACCTGGACAATGTCTCCGGAGCGTTTTTCGATACGGGTCTTGAAACCGGAATGAGTTTCCAGCACTTTTTCAAGGGCATGATAAAGTTTTTCGGCATTCCGGTTTTCGAAGCGCTGTACAACCGGTATATTGTACTGCAGACCGGTGCGGTTCTGCTCCCAGTCCAAAAAGATTCCCAGCTGATTTGCCCGCAGCGGATAAGATTCTCTGGCTGGAAAAATTTCAATCTCATCCATTTTCCCCGCAGTCATTTTCTCCCATTCCCGGATTTTCGGATGGGCAAGAAGATCGCCGGTGCGAACCGTAATCCCCGTTGTTTTTTTCAAGACGGCAGACAAACGGATCGCATGAATAGACGTCAATCCCATGGAAATCAGATTGGTGAGTGTCGCCAATCCGCAGGAGTGGAATTTCCTTTGTTCCGGTGATTTCAACGGCGACAACACTGCCGACATTGCAATGATCAACAGGGATGGGGTGGTCGGCATCTGGGGTATCAATGACGGATATTTAAGCAGCTGGTCGATTTTGAGTGCCGTGGATACCGACACCTGGAATTTAGCCGGATCAGGTGATTTCAACGGTGACGGCACGGACGATATCGCCTGGTGCAATGCAGACACCAATCTGGCGGGTTACTGGCAGGTCAACGACAAAACGTTGACCTCCTGGCAGACCATCGGTACACTGGCGTAGAAGAGCAAGGGAAAAGATAACGTTCGGAAAATTGCGCACATTTTGTGGAAAATTTATCCAGCCGGGTATCAGGAAGATTTCCCCGGAAACGCGGAAAAAACGGTGTTTTCAGCGCTTTTTCATCAGTCGTGCGTAGGCTCCGTCATGCGATGATGACGGCAGCAGTTTTTTCTCCGACACACTTTGAAATTCCGGGTGCTCTGCAAGAAACTCCCGGCAGCGGATTTCATTTTCCTCCGGTTCAATGGAACAGGTGCTGTACAGAAGAATGCCTCCCCGGGCAGTCCTCCGGCCGGCCTCTTCCAGCAGATTTTCCTGCAGCTCTTTCAGGTCCGGTACCGTATCACTCCGGAATCGCCACAACGCATCCGGACGGTGACGGAAGACCCCTGTATTGGAACAGGGCACATCTGCCAGCACCAGATCGAAGTCCCCCCACTCCTCCGGCAGATTCTCCGGTGTGACCGCAGGGGTCGGAAAATCCCATCCGCGGAGCCGGAAGTTTTCCCGGGTAAATTTCTGCCGGGCTTCGGATCTGTCCGCTGCTACCAGGAACCCGTCTGCAGGAAGATTCTCCGCAATCATCAGGGATTTTCCTCCGGGGGCCGCGCAGATATCCAGCGCTTTCCGGACACACCTGAAGTCCACCAGCGATACCGCTGCTGCCGCCGCCGGATCCTGAATATACCAGAACCCCTGTTTCCAGCTGTTGGATGCGAAGAGTCCCGCCGGATCCCCGGTGCGGTAAAAAGGGCAGGGGCAGTTCGGAAACGGTTCCGGAAGACGTTCCGCAGAAAGTACGGCAAGTTCATCTGCAGAAGGCGGCTCTTTTGCCGTCCGTCTGAAAGTGGTTGCAGCAGGCATCTGGAATACCCCGGCAAACGCTTCGATCTCTGCCGGGGAAAAAATGCCGCGCCAGTGTTTCAGCACCGGGTCCGGCAGAATATCTTCAGATGTTTTTTCTTCCGGAAAGTCCATGGCGGTCATTTTGCGGAGGACCGCATTGACGAATCCTGCCGTGTATTTCCCGGCGGAACCCCGGATCAGATCCACCGCGACATTGACAGCGGATTCCCTCGCAATGCCGCTGCAGAAAAAAATCTGTACTGCCGCCAGTTCCAGAAGTTCGAAAACACGTTTTTCCGGAGGTTTTACGATACATTTCTTCAGCAGACGGTCAATGGTCTTCTTGTGACGGAAAAAACTGAAGAGGAGAAAACCGGCTGTTTTCCGGACACTGTGGCCCTGTTCCAAACGATCCAGGCAATCGTCCAGACTGGCCCCCCGGCGAATCTCTCCCAGACCGTCCCACGCCGTCTGCAGGATCTTTCCGGCGGTTTTCTGCATCAGTCACCCAGATATTTTCCGGGAACCAGATAACGGGTGATCATATCGTGCACCGAGTCCCGGAGGCTGCCGATGGGTGCCGCATATCCGGTACTGCGGAGTTTACCGATCTCCGTGCAGGTGTAGTACTGATAACGGTCCCGCAGTTCCTCCGGCATATCGATATACTCGATTTTCACCGGCTTGTCCAGGGCTTCAAAAGCGGCGGTCACCAGAGAATTCCAGGTCTCCGCTTTCCCGCTGCCGATGTTGTAAAGCCCGGACGCGCCGCAGCGGAACAGGTGATGCACCATGCTGACGGCATCCTTGACATAGAGAAAATCCCGTTTCTGCTCGCCGTCTGCGTATTCCGGATTGTAGGACCGGAAAAGTTTCATGGTTCCCGTCGCACTGATCTGTTCGTAAGCCCGCAGAACGACGCTTCTCATTCCGGCTTTGTGCCGCTCATTGGGGCCGTAAACATTGGAAAATTTACAGCCGATCATTTTTGAAAGGTACCCTTTTTCCTTGGCATACCGGTCGAACATCTGTTTGGAGTAGCCGTACATATTCATGGGGCGCAGCTGTTCGATAACGGATTCATCATCTTTGTATCCCAGTGAACCATCCCCATATGTGGCACAGCTGGAGGCATACATCATCCGGATCTTCCGCTGTACGGCGAAATCCGCCAGCATTTTGGTATAGCGGAAATTGTTTTTTGCCAGATACGTTGCGTCTTTTTCCGTGGTTGCGGAACAGGCTCCCAGGTGGAATATCCCGTCGATGGGAGCCGTTTCAAATTCTCCGGAAAGCAGCCGGGTTTCAAATTCGTCCCGCTCCATGTAATCCGCATACTGAAGCGGCGCGAGATTTTTCCACTTTTCCGAGCTTCCGAGGTGATCCACCACCAGAATATCCCGGATGTGATCCTGATTGAGCCTCCATATCATTGCACTGCCGATCAGCCCTGCGCCGCCTGTAACGATAAACATTTTTTCTCCTTAGCGCAACGGCTCCCCGGCGGAAAACATCCCGGATGTCGGACGCACCAGGGGGCCGTTGAATTTTACCAGATTTGCTGTGATCCTGAAGTTGGAATTGGATTCTTTGCCGTCGGAAGTATTCTCGGTCTGGTAGATATATTCCGCCGCCACCTCCCAGCAATGGAACTGGCGGACCAGTCCGAACCGGTGGGTCGGGGCGAACCCCAGCGAAAAGTCATACTCCATATTGTAGGAGAAGAATGTCCGGTGATCCGGCGTGATCGGAACTTTCAGTCCGAAGGTCAGCTGCTGTGTGATATCGGTGTAAAAACGGTCGAAGGACCGTCCCGTTTCAAGTTGGGTGAAGGAACTTCCCATGGAATACGAACTGCGGGAGCGGTAGGGATTCTGATACTGATAACTGAAATTGAAGCTGAAATCCTTTACCGGTTCGTAAGACACCGTAAAGGACAACCGGCTGAGACAATCAATATTCAGCCCCGGGTGTCCGACATCCCGGCCATTCCGATAGACTGTCCGGTATTTATCATCCAGCTTTCCATCGCTTGGACTGATGACGAAGAAGGTGCTCAGATTCAACCCCCGGACCGGGGTCATGGTGATCTTGTTGCAGAAATCTCCGACATGCCCGTAGTCGTCCTGATCTTTCAGGTAGAAATCCCAGTAGTTTTCCATAAGAAAGTAGTTGGTCAGGGATTCGCCCTGCCGGGTCTGCAGACGGTTGATCATTCCAAGCCGGATGAAATTCTGTTCCTCAATCCGGTCAATATCGTCAAAATAATAAAGATATTCCCTGCTTTCCGAGGGTTCCGGAATATAGGTGTAGTTGATGTACGGAATGAATACATGACGCAGACCGTCCAGATTCAGCCAGTAACTGCGGATATCCTGCCAGGTTCGGCTGATCTTTGTATTGGCCTGAATACCGAGTTCCCCGACAAACCGGAAGCGGCTCCCTCCTTGATTGTCATAGTCTTTTGAATAACTGCCTGGGTGCGCGTAATTGGGGTCCATTGACGCCATCAGCTTATACAGATCCTCGTCCTGCATTTTTTCCTTGGTGGAATTGCTGTAAGCGGTCATCCGCATCCCGACCCGCGGGACAATGGTCAGAAAGTCCAGCTGGATCGGATAATACAGGAAGTGAACGTTGTCGAACCGGACGGAATGGTAATCGTATGGCTCATTGTAATCTACATCTTCGAAATTCCGCCATTTGCGCTTAAAATAGCCCACCGACGTTTCTCCCTGATGATAAATATTGGTGTTCAGAATCTCCTGCCGGTGAGAGTTCAGCTGCACGGTAGGCAGCTGTTCCACCGTGGTGAAGAAACGGTTGACCTGGGGACGGAAATAGATGGAGGCCGTAAAGTGGTCAAACTGGCGCTCCAGTGCCGCAAATGTCACCGGCCGGGGATCCCCGGAATAATAACCGTAGGCGAAATCTTCATTGAAAAACTCATCGCTCATGTATTCAAAATGGCCGCGGAAATCCAGATCCGGCGTAATGTGCGTGACATTGCTGATCCGGAAGTCATACCGGTAATGGGGAAGCGAGATGCCGTAGCCTTCCAGATCGTCGTGATCCTCTTCCGGATTTTTGTCGTAAATATTGTAAAACGAATAGGTCGTTTTGGAGTTTTCCATATTGATGCCGCCCTTCACACCGCCTCCGAATCCGCGCTTTTCCAGCCAGTCCCCGTTAACCCGGATCCAGGAATCCGGATAATCCAGAAGCTGGTATTTTTTGGAAACGGAAATGTAGTTTCCGTAGTTGGAGTTGTTTCCGTACTGGATCTGGAAGAGTCCCAGCGTTTCCGTTTTTGGCTTGTAAATGTACGGCAGCCAGAGGATCGGAACTCCGTAAACCCGGACCATGCAGCCCGTAGCCGTCAGAGAATACTCATTGTAGTCTTTCTGAAGCTGGTCGCTTCCGGTGAGCTGGGTGTTGTACGGACGGATCTCCACATCTTTGCAGGAAAAGGAATAGTGCGCATTGTCGCTCTCCAGATACGGACAGTTTGAAACCTCTGCATCCTGCAGCTTGATGATGCCGTTGGCCAGACGCCGCCCGGATTTGGCTTTTGCCGACAGGTCGTAGGTCTGGAGCCGGGCGTTGGAAAACTGGAAATATCCGGTCAGCAGGTTTCCCGAGAGCATTTCCGCATAAACGGTTCCGGTAACCAATCTGCTTTCCACGGTGACGGTCTGATAGCCGAATTTGTCTGTGGAAACCCCTGTGATTTTGTAATTGATCCCGGCGACATTTTCATACATCGCCAGTTCTCCCGGCTGTACGGTCTGTGTCAGGGTGCTTTTCTGGTAGAGACGCAGATTTCCCCGTGCGTCAAAGTCCCGGTTTTTGAGGTTTATAACCACCTGATCAGCATAGATATCGTAGTTCTTGGTCGGCACGAAAACATTGCCCCGGACGATCAGATTATCCCCGGAAATGCTCCAGCGGTCCGCACGGATCATTTTGAAATCATTTGCAGAGACGGAAAATTTGGGAATCTCAAACTGAGTATTCACCTTCGCCGTTGGCAGAACGGTCTCCTCTTCCGCTGTCAGCCGCAGTGCAAACGGCAGTAAAAAAAACAATGTCCACTGGCACAATGAGCGATGCATTTTGCTGGAACTTTCTCTCTGTAAAAATTCAGCCGTCGCGACGGATGCCCGGGCTCTCCCCCGGAGTCAGCGCATGAGCGTGTCTGAAACAATGTCAATATAATATACCCCGCCAACCCGGAAAATGCAAGTTTTTGCTCTTCGGGGGGAGAAAATCAAAGTCCGGATGCCAGTTTTTCGTAACGGGCCAGCAGTTTCGCTGCTTCCCCGGGATCCAGTACCCCAAGTTTCATCAGACTCATCTGAAGATCCCTGGGCTGATCCGGTTTGGGCTGTCCCGCGGCTGCTCCGCCGAAATTTCCGGCAATGGCTGCCGCCAGCTCCGCCGCAAAATCCTTGGGGGCACCCGGCTGCGGCGAGTCCTGAAGTTTTTCCCAGCGCTCCAGAAGTTTGGCGAATTCCCGGGTGTTCTGCTGCATGGCACGCCGGATCGGCTCCGGAAGCTCTCCGGAAACCCCGACCAGATCCCGGACCGCTGCCGCCAGTCTGGGGAATGGCGTCAGGTCCACCGTGATCTCCGGTATCGGCGTTCCAGCGGAGATTGCTTCACAACAGCTTACGGCCTGACGCATGGCCTCCGGAAAGAGCGGTGCGCTGTTTTTCTGCCGTTCCCGGAGCATTGCTGCCAGCCGTTTTTCCGCCTCGGCGGATGCCAGGCGGAAACGTGCGTCCAGCCGTCCCGCAGTATCCCTGGGGGCAGGGGGGAGACTCTTCCAGTCTTCGCTGATCCGGCGGAGCTCATCGGCTCCGGCAGCGGACTCGTGACATTTCGACAACTCCGCAAGCAGTTCCTCCCGCCGCCGGATCGCCTGATCCGTTTCCTCCCGGCAGGATTGGAAAAAACTGTCCATGCGTTCATTGAAGAGCTTCTGCAGTTCCGGTTCCGCCCGTCCGGCTCTTGCCGCCGTTTGAAAGGCCGTCCTGAGTTCCCGGGCCCTGGCAATCGCCTCTCTGCGGGGCATTCCGGAAAGTTTCTGTACTTCTTCGCAAAGTTCCCGTTTGATCTTTTCCCCGGCGGACTGCTCGGCATGGCGGACTTCCCACCATGTGGCCCGCGCCTGAAAGAACTTGTCGCATGCGCTGCGGAACCGTTCATAAAGCTTCTGGTCATCGTCCTTGCCGGCATGACCGGCGGTCTTCCATTCCTGCTGAAGGGCCTTGAATTTTTCCGCCGTGGCCTGATAGGCTGTGGAATCCGCCAGACTCTCCGCCTGTTCGCAGAGCTTGACCTTGGCTTCAGCCGCATGGCTCCGTTCTGTCCGGAGCCCCTTGAAAAATTCATCGATCCGGTGCTGCAGCGAAGTGGTGAACTCGTAGAATTTCGGCCCCAGTTCGTGCTGTTTTTCATGGGGAACCGCGCCCAGGGCCTTCCAGCGCTCCCGGATCTCCCTGAGTCTGCCGGATATCTGGCGCAGTTCCGTGTCCGGGGCACTCTGCATGGCTTCCAGTTCCCGGACCAGATCCAGTTTCAAAGTGTAGCTCTCCCAGCGGGCCAGATCCAGCGCCTGCAGATGCTGGCTGAGGAGCATGTTGAGCTTCCTGAAATTCTCCCGGATCACAGAGGTTTCCGGCATTTCCTGAGCCGTTTTGCCAAGGACCCCCATGGCGGAATCCCGGCGGCTTTCCAGTTTTTTCTGCTGTTTCCGGTAGGCTTCCGGGGCTCCGGCCGCAGTCAGTAACGTTGTTTCCTCCGCGAGTTTTTTCAGTTCCTCCCCTGCATTTTTTGCCCGGTCGGTTTCCGACTGAAGGCGGCTGGTCAAGTCATCGGCAAGTTTTTTCCCCAGGGCTTCCTGTACCGGATCACAGCCGGAAACGGAACGGAGGTCCTTGCAGCTTGCTTCCACTTCCCGGCGTTTTTCCAGCAGTCGGGGCTCGGCCGCCAGTTTGGTCAGATTTTCCACAGCCCGGGCAAGTTTTTCCCTGGCCGCCTGCAGAAATTCCCTGGCCTTGGCCGCCTGGACCAACCCGTCCTGAAAAGCCTGTTCCGCTGCGGCAAACTCCTTGTCGGCGATTTCCGCAAATTCCGGCGGCAGGGCGGGGACGGAATCATATTCACTCCGGATCGCCGCCGCTCTGCTGACGGCGGATTCATCATCCCGGCCGGACAGCGCCAGCAACTCCTCACGCAACTGATCTTTTTGGTGCAGCAGTTCCTTGATGGCATCAGGTACGCTGCGCGACAGCGTTTCATTTTCCGGCATAGTCTCAAAATCTCCCTGTAATGTGGAACGGTATATTATACCCCGTTTCCCGGATTTTTCCATGCCGTAAACCGGAAAAATCCGTTTTTTCAGAAAAAAACCGTTTCTGTTCTGCGGTCCGCACGAGAAAAAAAGCCGCTGCGGTGGATATTTTGCCGGAATGCAGTATATTATGTCCCGTGCAGATGATTTTCAACAAAAGAGAGGAGCAGATCAAATGTATCTTGGCAGAATTGTCGCCGTCGGACGTACACAGGCGGGGCGGAATATTGTAATGTACCGGGTTTCCTCCCGTTCTTTTCCGAACCGCGAGGCAGTGCTGAACAAGGACCGGGTGGCGGTGCTGCCGAGGGCAGGGTTTGAGGCTGATCTCAAACGCAACCCGTATATCACCTACAATTGTCTGCGTTTTGCGAGGGAATACGCCATTGCCAGCAACGGTTCCCAGACCGACCCCATCGCGGAAAAAATTGCCATGGGAATGCCGGTGCGGGATGCCATGGCCATGGGACTTTTGGCCATGGACTACGAGAAGGATTCGTTGGATACTCCCCGGATCGTGTCGGTCTGTCACCGGACGGAGCCGACTGGTTTTCTCGGGATCGTCCGCAAGGATGCTCTGCTGGTCCGGAGTTTTGAATTGAAGAACGGGACGGCATATTACCTCTCCACCTATGAGCGGAATTGCCCCTGCGGAAAGTTTGTCGATGAAGCCTTTGATGCGGTCTCGGCGGATGCTGCGGCGCAGTATGTGGTCGATGGCGGTGTCTTCGCTGAATTCAGCAATCCGGTGACCAGCGCTGCTGCACTTGCCGCCGAAGCCGGGTATGAAATCGCCACCAAAGTGATCTGACGGAGGTGCCGGTTATGGAAGACAAAGCGCAGAATGCGGCTCCGTCACCGGTGTGCCGGCGACACCGCCGGGGGGGGAAATTTGCAGGGATTGCCGTTTTGGCATTGGCTGTACTGCTGCTGGTTCTGGTGCTTACACTGGACTTCACCGTGGCGGCGGCGATCCGGCATGGAGGACCGGTTTTCACGGGAACTCCGGTGGAGCTCCGGGCTGTTCACGTCAATGTATTCACCGGACGGGTTTCCCTCATCGGGTTCAAGATCCGGAACCCGGAGGGGTTTTCGCAAACGGATGCTTTCAAGCTTGAAAAGTTTGTCTGCCGGGTGAACTTGCCGTCTGTAATCACCAGAAAAGTGGTCATTGAGGAGATCACGGTAAAAGGCATGCGCATCAACTATGAGCTGGGACTGTCCGGCAGTAATCTGGCGAAAATCCAGCGCAATCTGGAGTCCGCTTCGGGCGGAAAAGAATCCGTTCCGGCAGAGGACCCGTCTCCGGGGCCCGGCCGCAAAGTGGTGATCCGGGAGCTGCAGGTGGAGGGGATGGTCCTTGCCATGGGGGAATTGCGTATGCCGCTTCCTCCGGTAAAATTGACGGATCTGGGGGACGGCCGCAGTATGGACGAAATCATCAGCCTCTTCTATACGGCGATGATGGAATCGGTGACCGAGGTGATTTCCAGCGAAACGGCCAAAAATCTGGAGGACAAGGCTTCCGATCTGGGGCGTTCGGCGGAAAAAGCGGGTAAGAAATTGATGAAAAATATTCAGGGATTATTCAAATAGGAGTTGTCGCCGTGGAGTATGATTTCAAGACCATTGAGGCCAAATGGCAGAAATACTGGGAGGAACACAAGACCTTCCGGGCAGAGGATTTTTCCTCAAAACCGAAATTTTATGCGCTGGACATGTTTCCGTATCCCAGCGGTGCCGGACTCCATGTGGGCCACCCGGAGGGATACACCGCCACGGATATTTACTCCCGTTACAAGCGGATGAAGGGCTTCAACGTCCTGCACCCCATGGGGTGGGACGCTTTCGGTCTGCCGGCGGAACAGTATGCGGTGGAGACCGGTACTCATCCGGCCGTCACCACCAAAAAGAACATCGACCACTTCCGGCAGCAAATCAAGGCCCTGGGCTTCAGCTATGACTGGGACCGGGAGATCAACACCACCGACCCCGGATACTTCAGATGGACCCAGTGGATTTTCTGCCAGCTTCATAAAAAGGGGCTGGCTTATCTGGACGAAGTGGCGGTGAACTGGTGCCCTGCGCTGGGGACCGTGCTTGCCAATGAAGAGGTCATTGACGGTCGAAGCGAGCGGGGTAATCACCCCGTGTTCCGCCGTCCCATGAAACAGTGGATGCTCCGGATCACCGAGTATGCCGAAAGGCTCCTGCAGGATCTGGATTCTCTGGACTGGCCGGAAGGCATCAAGGAGATGCAGCGGAACTGGATCGGCAAATCCACCGGTGCGGAAGTTACTTTCCGGACCGATACGGGGGATGACATCACTGTTTATACCACCCGGCCGGATACGCTGTTCGGGGCCACCTATCTCGTGCTGGCGCCGGAACACCCGCTGGTGGGCAAACTGACCCGGCCGGAACAGGCGGAGGCGGTCAGGCGTTATCAGGAGGAGGCCGCTGCCAAGAACGATCTGGACCGCACAGAACTGGCTACGGAAAAGACCGGTGTCTTCTCCGGAGCCTACGCTATCAATCCGGTCAACGGCGACAAACTCCCCATATGGATCGCCGACTATGTGCTGGTAAGCTACGGCACCGGTGCCATCATGGCTGTGCCGGCCCACGATACCCGGGACTTCGAGTTTGCGCAGAAGTTCAAGATCCCCGTCATCTGCATCATCGAGCCGGATCCGGCTCAGGCGGCGGAAGAAAAGTGCGACGTGCCCGCCGTGCTTGCCGGCAAAGCCTGCTGGACCGGGGAGGGTAAACTGATCCATTCGGCCAATTCCGAAGGTCTGGACCTGAACGGCATGAGCGTGGCGGAATCCAAACCGGCTGCCACGCGCTGGCTGGCGGCCCGGGGGCAGGGAAAAGAGGCGGTCAAATACAAACTCCGGGACTGGCTCTTCAGCCGTCAGCGCTNNGCGCTACTGGGGCGAGCCTTTCCCGATCATTCATTACGAAGACGGTTCCGTGGAACTGGCGGGTGAGGACACGCTCCCGATCCTGCCGCCGGAAATGAGCGACTACAAGCCGTCCGGGACGGGAGAACCCCCGCTGGCCAAGGCCAAAGACTGGGTGGAATATGTGGATCCCAAAACCGGCCGCAAAGGCCGCCGGGAAACCAACACCATGCCCCAGTGGG
>DCGO01000070.1:31542-34808 GCA_002314605.1 Lentisphaeria bacterium UBA1776
AGAAATACTGGATGCCGGTGGATCTCTATGTGGGCGGCGCCGAGCATGCGGTACTGCACCTTCTGTATGCCCGGTTCTGGCACAAGGTGATGTATGATCTGGGATTTGTCTCCACCAGGGAGCCTTTTCAGAAGCTCATCAATCAGGGTATGATTCTGGGGACCAGCTACAAGGATCAGCGGGGGGTATTGATTCCAACCGATCAGGTGGATCTTTCCGGCGACACTCCTGTGAGCAAGATCACCGGGGAGAAGCTTGTCGAGTTTCCCGCCAAAATGTCCAAGTCCCTGCGGAACGTGGTGAATCCGGACGATGTCATCCGGGAATACGGTGCCGACTCCATGCGCCTCTACGAAATGTTCATGGGCCCGCTGGAAGCGGTGAAGCCCTGGAACACCAAGGGGGTGGAGGGGGTATCCCGTTTCCTCAAGCGCGCGTGGCGCCTCGTGGATTCCGGTGTGATCGTTGACCGTCCGTGCGACCGGGATGAGGCCCGGATCATGCATACGGCCGTCAAGCGTGTTTCCGTGGATCTGGAGCGGTTCGGATTCAACACTGCCATCAGCTCTCTGATGGTGTTTGTGAATGATTTCTCCTCCCGGAAGGAACTGCCCCGGGAGGCAGCGGAAGCCTTTGTGAAGATGCTGGCGGTCTTTGCTCCCCACATCGGCGAGGAATTGTGGGAAAAACTGGGGCACATGGAGACCATTGCCTACGCTTCCTGGCCGGTGCATGACGAGAATGCGCTGAAGGTCAATGAGGTGGAGATCCTGGTCCAGATCCTCGGCAGGCCGAAGGCACGGATCATGATGCCGGTGGGAGCCGACCGGGAGACCATGGAAAAGCTGGCGCTGGCGGATGCAACTGTCCAGGCCGCACTGGGCGGTAAACCGGTCAAAAAGGTGATCTCCGTCCCCGGGCGGTTGGTGAATATCGTCGCCTGATCCTGCAGGACGGCAAAGATTTCCGGCAGAAATTTTCCGGATTTCTTTGCCGCCCGGACTTGCACATGCGGAAAAGAGCGTTATACTATCTCCTGCAGGATTGCAACAGGAGCATGTGATGGGTGAAATAAAATCTCTGGAAACCGTGGTGCGGGTATTGACGGATCTGGATTCGTCCTATGCTCCGGAGGCGTATTTCCTGATCCGTGATACGGTGACTTTTGCCCAGTCCCGGCAGGAGGTGCACCGGCATCTGACTGCCGGAGAACTGGTGGATTATCTGATCGAATTTGCTTCCGGAGAATACGGCCCGCTGGCCCGTCCGGTACTGGCGGAGTGGGGGCTCCTTGGGCCCGATGATGTCGGGAAAATCGTTTACAAGCTTATCGGTGCAGGAATCTTGAGTGCGTCCCCGGAGGACCGTCCGGAGGATTTTCAGGTCCTGAAAAAATGGTTTCCGGAAGATGCGATGATGACGGAGTACCTCCGGAATTTCACGCTGCCGAAGATTGATTTGTAACAGAGGTCCGGAGCGTTTGTTCCGTGATCCTTCCGGTCTCTGCCAGGACCGTCCCTCTCAGAAATCGTCTCCGAAGAGACTGCCCTGTTCGTAAACAGGCTTGGAATCCGTTTTTTCTGCGGGTCTGGTCTCCGGAACGGAAGCCGGACTGAAGAGATCCTCTTCCGCCGGAACATCCGGTTGCGGAAGGTCCTTCAATAAACTTCTGACCCCTTTGTCCATGCAGAATTTCCGAATGGCTTCCCAGTCCGGCAATTTCCGGACACAGCAGCTTTCCGCCGACTGGAGCCGACCGGGAAGATCGGTCCGGAGGACGATCATTTGCCGGTTAAGTTCCCAGCGGTCCCGATGGGTCCGCAGGAGCCCGGCAATGCGTTCCGCCACCGGCGGATTTTCCATCCTGAAAAATTCCGTGATGGAATTGCATCGATTCAATACCGCAGCCGCCGTTTTGGGGCCGATCCCGGGGACCCCGGGAATATTGTCCGCCGCATCCCCGAGCAGGGCAAGATAATCAACGATCTGGTCCGGCCGGACTGCAAATTTGGCCGTGACCTGCGCTTCATCCCGGAGTTCCCATGTGTTTTTGCCGGTTCCAGGGACCAGCATGGCGATGCGTGAATCCACCAGCTGGGCAAGGTCCTTATCCGAACTGATGATCCGCACCGGGCCGGAATAATTCAGCGCCAGCGCGGCGATCAGGTCATCCGCCTCATATTCCGGTTCCTCCAGCAGGGGCCAGCCGAAAAGTTCACAGAGTTCCCTGATAAAGGGTACCTGCTGTTTGAGGGCATCCGGGGCAGGGGGGCGGTTGGCCTTGTAATCCGGACAGAGGTTCATGCGAAACTGTACCTTGCCGCAGTCAAACACGATGGCTCCCCGCCTGCCCGGATGAAGTTTTTCCAGATTCAGCAGCATCCGGCAGAAGGGCAGCAGGGCATTCACCGGTTCGCCCATCCCGTTGGTAAGTTCGCGCACGGCAAAGAAACAGCGGAAAATCTGGCTGTACGCATCCATCAGAATCAGATTATCGGGCATCATTGAATTTCTCCCTCTGCATTATTTTCCGGGCTTCCGTATCGCCGGCTTTGGCGGCGCGGATGATCCATGCCCGGCCCCTCTGCTCATTTTCGCCGCCGCCTCCGGCAAGCATGCATTTGCCGTATTCCCGCATGGCGGCCGGGTGATGGATGGCGGCGGCCCGGCTGAACCAGTAAACAGCGGCCCCTTCATCCTGCGGGATCTGGATTCCCTGACGGTACAGCATTGCCAGACGGTATTGTGCCTGAGCTTCCCCGTCCCTGGCCGCTTTCTGAAGCAGCTGGAGTCCCTTGGCAGGATCCCGCCGGACACCGATGCCGTCCATGCAGCAACAGGCCAGTCTGAAAGCCCCGTAAGCATCTCCGGCATCAGCGGCCTGCTGATACAGTTTTGCCGCCGCGATCACATCCTGCCGGACAAATTTGCCGCTCCAGTAAAAATCTCCCAGTTTGGCACGGCCCCGGGGGATCCCCCGGTCAGCGGCCTTTTTAAACCACTGATAGGCGGCCGCTTCATCCGGCATAATGCCGATGCCGTATTCCAGCATGTCGCCCAAGCGGCTCATGGCGTCCGCATTGCCGTGTTCGGCCGCCTGCTGCAGGAGCTGACGGGCCTTCTGCGGGTCAGCGGCGATGCCGTTGCCCGCCAGATAGCAATCCGCCAGCAGTTTCTGTGCGGCCGAATTGCCGGCGGCGGCGGCTTTTTGGAGATGGGGCACCGCTCTTGCCGCATCCGGCGGCATCCGCAGTTCCGGCGGTGGG
>DCGO01000070.1:34896-65915 GCA_002314605.1 Lentisphaeria bacterium UBA1776
GTTCCATGGCCCGCACCGGATCGGCTTTGATGCCGGGGGTGGTACGTTCCGCCGTGTGTTCTTCCGGCAATCCGGTCCGGAGCATGATGGCACAGCGGAGCCGGGCCTGCAGAAGACCTGCACCGGAGGCGGTTTCATACTCCCGGTACGCCTGGATCCGGCTTTTTTCTATGCCGATCCCGAATTCGTAACAAAGCCCCAGATTGTACCGGGACGGAATACTGCCGGCATCCGCCGCTTTGCGGAACCAGTAAACCGCCACCGGAGGATTCCGGGGGCAGTCCGGTGTCCCGGCATAGTACATCATGGCCAGGCGGAATGCGGCATCCGCATCTCCTGATGCCGCCCGGGCCCGCAGCGAATCGCTGGCGGTCCCGGACAGCATGCCGGCAAAGATCATGAGTGTGATCCATGCCAGCACCGGTCGGATGAGATACATTATTTTTTCTGAAGTTCATCAAGCTGAGCCTGAAGCGCAGCAATTTTCTGGCTCAGGCGTTCCACGCGGGACGGCAGGGTCCAGCGGGTCATGTAATCGCGCTGGTTCTCTGCCGGTGTTCCAAGGGCAACGGCGCCGGGAGGTGTGCTTTTGGCCACGCTGGAGGTGCCGGCAACCTTGGTGCCGTCGCCCAGTGTGATATGGCCGTTGATTCCGGCCTTGGCGCCCAGGATCACGCCGCGGCCCAGAGCGGCGCTTCCGGCGATGCCGCACTGACCTACAAGAATGGAACTCTCGCCTACCGTCACGTTGTGGGCGATCATGACCTGATCATCGATCTTGACATTGCTCTTGACCCAGGTTTTGTCGAAGCGGGCGCGGTCAATGGTGGTATTGGCGCCGATCTCCACATCGTCATCGATCCGGACGATACCGGTCTGGGGGACTTTCACAAGACCGTTGGGACCGGGGACAAAACCGAACCCGTCGGCGCCGATCACCACGCCGGAGTGGATGATGTCTTTATTGCCCACAATGCAACGGTACATCACGGTGACATTGGGGTACAAAAGGGTATCACTGCCGATTTTGGCATCATGACCGATGTAGCACCCGGCGGAGATGACGGTATTGTCGCCGATTTCAGCTCCCGGTTCAATGACTGCACAGGGTCCGATGCTGACGTTGTTTCCCAGTTTGGCGGAGGGATCCACCACCGCCCGGGGATGGACCCCGATCACCGGCTTCGGCGCCGGTACGGCGAAGACCATGGATGCCTGAGTGAAGGCAAAGTCCACATTTTTGCAGACGATCAGCGTCCGCCCCGATGCCGCCGCTTCGTTTTCCGTATCGGCGGAAACGATCATGGTCCCTGCTTTGGAAGCGGCTGCCTGCTCAATGAATTTCTTGCTGCCGAGAAACGAAAGCTGGTCATCGGTGGCGTCTTTGAGACCGCAGACTCCGGTAACGGGTTTTTCGGGGTCGCCCTTGATCTCCCCTTTCACCAGGTCGGCAATGAATTTCGCGTTGACAATCATAACGGGTTCCTTTCTCCATCGTGTTTTGTGTTATCGATTCGCCGCCGCCAGCCGGGCGGCAACGGATTCCTCGTAGGCGTCAAAATCCCGGATCTCGAGCTGGGCGACTCCGCTGCGGACCGCTGCTTCGGCCACACGGCGGGCCACATGGGGGACCACCCGGGGGTCAAAGGGTTTCGGGATCACGCAGTCCTTGCGCACGCCGCCGGGCCCGTCGAACATGCCGCCGGCGGCATCCGCCGGGTATGCCGCCGCCAGAATGGCTTTGATCTTCGCCGGCACCGGTTCTCTGGCGATTTCCGCCAGGGCTTCGGATGCGGCCAGTTTCATGGCCTGATTGATGTCTTTTGCCCGGACGTCCAGCGCCCCGCGGAAAATCCCGGGGAAGCCCAGAACATTGTTGATCTGATTGGGGAAATCGCTGCGGCCCGTGCCCACCACGGCAGCCCCGGCGGACAGTGCTTCATCCGGGAAAATTTCCGGGGTGGGATTGGCCATGGCGAAAATGACGGGATTGGGCGCCATGGTGCGCACCATGGCGGGCGTGAGACACCCGGGGGCGGAAAATCCGAGGAAAATGTCGGCCTCTTTGACGGCATCCGCCAGAGTCCGGGCATCGGTATTCCGGGCAAAACGCTGTTTTTGAGGATTCAGGTCGGTCCGGCCGGTGTGGAGAACTCCCTTGGAGTCGCACATGGTGAAGTTTTCCCGGGTGGCCCCGGCGGAGATGTAGAATTCACAGCAGGAGATCCCTGCGGCACCGGCACCGGAAACGGCGAATTTGCAGTCCGCAAGTTTCTTGCCCAGGACCAGCAGCGCGTTCTGGATGGCTGCGAAACTGATGATGGCCGTGCCGTGCTGATCGTCGTGGAAAACCGGGATCCCCATTCTTTCCTTGAGGGTGGTCTCCACTTCAAAACAGGCGGGGGCTCCGATGTCTTCCAGATTGATGCCGCCGAAACTCGGTTCCAGGGTTTCCACGGCGGCGATGAGTTTGGCCGGATCCGTGCGGCCCTGTTCGTTAAAGACCTTGCCGAGGCAGAGGGCCATGGCGTCGATGTCGGCAAAGCGTTTGAAGAGCACGGCTTTGCCTTCCATGACGGGCATGCCGGCTTCCGGGCCGATATTGCCGAGGCCGAGGACGGCAGTGCCGTCGCTTACCACCGCAACGGTGTTGCCTTTGCCGGTATAGGTGTAAACATCACATTTGTTTTCCTTGATTTCAAGACACGGTTTGGCCACGCCGGGGGTGTAGGCCAAAGCCAGGTCTTCGCCGGTGGCGCAGGGTTTGGTCAGTTTGACAGCAACTTTGCCGCGGGGGGACTGGGCGTGATACGCCAGCGCTTTCTTGGTGAGTTCGTCCATCATGGATCCTTTCTTCATGTTCGTACAGGCAGCCCCCGGGACCGAAGATACTCTTTGGCCTGAGCTACCGTATATGTTCCAAAGTGAAAGATACTTGCCGCCAGCACCGCATCCGCTTTGCCGTCGGACAGAACCTGTGCCAGATGCTCCAGCTTTCCGGCTCCCCCGGAGGCGATGACCGGGACCGGGACCGCCTCGGAAACAAGCCTGGTCAGTTCGCAGTCATAACCGTTTTTCGTGCCGTCGGCATCCATGCTGGTAAGCAGGATCTCTCCGGCTCCCAGTTCCACGCCCCGGACGGCCCACTCCACAGCATCCATTCCCGCCGGATTTCTGCCGCCGTGTGTAAAGACTTCCCAGCGGTTTTCCCCGGGGACTTTCCGGGCGTCGATGGCCAGTACAATGCACTGGCACCCGAAATATTCCGCCCCCGCCCGTATGAGATCGGGATTTTTGACGGCGGCGGTATTGAGGGAAGTCTTGTCCGCTCCGCAGCGGAGCATGAGCCGGATGTCTTCCACCGTCCGGATCCCGCCCCCCACGGTCAGGGGTATGAATACCACTTCCGCCGTACGGCGGACGATATCCGCCATGGTGGCGCGGGCATCCACCGAAGCGGTGATGTCGAGAAAGACGATTTCATCGGCATGCTGGCGGTCATATTCTCTGGCGGCTTCCACCGGGTCCCCGGCATCCACCAGAGTCTTGAAGTGCACGCCTTTTACGACGCGTCCGTCAAGCACGTCCAGACACGGGATGATCCGTTTTGCCAGCATTCAAAAATTCCTTCCTCGATTTTACCGTGATAATATAGCCTCTTTTCGGTAAAAAGAAAGGGGTATTCCTGCAAAAAAAGCAGGTTACAGTCCGAGTTCTGTCCGGAGGGCATCGGTACCGGTGAACTGAAGCGCTTTCCAGCCGAAAGGTCCGGCTCCTTTGATACAGAGTTCCCGGTCGTCCACATACAGGACCGGTTTTCCGTAATCGGCTTCAAAGGCCGCATACATGGCCGGTTCCGGTTTTTTCGCCCCGGTCACAAAGCTGTAGATTCCGTCCGGAACAAATTCCGCTACCGGGAAATTCTCCCGGATATACCGGAGGTGCAGCGCACTCGTGTCGGAGAAAAACACCGGTTTGAATCCGGCTTTGATCATATCCCGGACCAGGGCCGCCATGCCGGGGACCGGTTCGCCCAATGTGGCGCACCAAAGGGTCTGCAGTTCCTCTCCGCTCCGGGTGCTGCCGGTGACTTTCCGGAAAATTTCAGCAAACTCCTTTTCCGTCAGATTTCCCCGCTCCATGCGGTCAACGGCTCCCAGTACGGCAACGGGCACATCTTCAATGGCGTGATATCCCAGCACGCCGAAACAGCGTTCCGGATGGATAGACAAGCAGACTCCGCCGATATCCAGCGCAACAACTCCCGGTTCCATCATGACTGAAAACTCCTGTATTCTTGCTTTTTCCTTAGAGATAACTGATCTTGTATTTTACGGCACCCTTCACCGGGAACACATCGTGGTTTTTCTGCCAGAGGGGAATGAACCATTTCAGTGATCCGATCAGGCGGTTTTCCGGGTCGTAAACTCCGTATTTCAAGTGATTGCACCTCGGGCGGCTGCCGCCGATGCCGGTCTCGATGTTCAGCGAGCCGATGATGACGGCACAGACCCCTTTTTTGTGTCCGAAAAGTTCCACCCGCGTGGTGGTGAGGATGTTCGTATTATGCTGGGCGACTACATTCTGAAGGGAAGAGATGTGACTGGAATCATGAAAGACAATGGCTTCCTCGCAGTTATGCACATAGAGATACTCGGCGATCACATGCTCTCCGAAGACAAAACCGTACCGGAATCCCTGTACGGCGACATTCCGAAGAACATTGTTGTCGTTCTGATCTCCTGAGGTCATCAACCCGACCGTGTGGCAGGGATTGGGCTGAAGTTCCTTTTTCAGGGCATAATCCCCGATATTTTCATTCAGACAGAACTGGGAGTCCTGAATATTCACCCGTGCGGAATTCTGCAGGTTCACGCCCCCTTGGGTCGGATACATTTTTTCCCGGTTCATGGCGACCCGGAATTCCAGATTCCTGATGGAAAACATCCCGATGGAAAATTTTCCCTCCAGCAAGATTCCTTCCGGTGCCGAAAGAATGGTCCACGGCCGTTTCAGTGGATCGTGTTCTTCGGGAGCATCCCAGTCGGAAAAGAGAAAAGTGTTGAATCCTTCTGTTTTCCCGTAAAAACGGGAGTTCGGACCAAGGTGATAGGAATAGAGCATTCTGCAGGGCATTTCCCCTTCCAGCTGGATATTGTGTCTGAACCCCGCAGGGATATAGAGCTGGGAACGCAGGGGCTTGCCGTCCAGAAATTCCTTTGCCGGAGATCCGATGCGGTATCCTGTACGGGTGTAGGGGAAGAAGATCTTGCCGCCCCCGCGTTTGGCGGCATGATTGATGGCCGCCTGAATCGCCTTGGTGTCATCGGTCCGGCCGTCCCCCTTTGCCCCGAAATCCATCACATTCAGGATTCCCGGTCGGCCGGTTTCCCCGGCCGCTTCCGCACTCCAGATGTTTCCTGCCAGAAGGGTTCCAAGCAGCAGATTAGCAAGTTTCACTGTTCCAGCCCTTTCTTCAGTTTCAACTTGCGGATCTTGGCCCGGAGAGCGGCATGATCCAGTTCCTGCGAGAGATAATCCCCCTGTGCCTGCAAATAGAAGTCCAGCGCCTCGGCCTGATGCCCGAGTTTCAAGGCGATGTCGCCTGCGTGGTCAAGGATGACGCCGATGGAATCCTCTCCGGCGGAAGCCTCAATGGCCTCCCGGATGTGTTTCATGGCCAGATCATTTTCGCCCATACGGAATTCTGCCCACGCCAGACTGTCGAGGTAGGCATTGCTGCCCGGAACGCGTTCAAGCGCAAACTCAATGAGTTTCCGGGCATCCGGCACCCGGTAGTTCAGGACGGCTGCGACATAACCGATGTTGTTGGCATTTTCCGGTTCCTTGAGCATGCCCCGCTGTTCCATGGAGCTCCAGCATTTTTCTAGAAGTTTCACATCTCCGGAACGCTCGGCAATGGCAAGCATGGAAAGGAGAATCCCGTCCTGCCCCTTGAACTTGGGATCCCTGGCAAGTCTTTCCAGTTTGGCAATCTGCGTGCGGTCTTGCCGGTCCCGTGAAAGCAGCTGCATTTCCAAAACCAGTTTGAGCTGGGGATCCCGGATCTTCCGGATGGTTTTTGCCGCCTGGTCCGATTTTCCGTCCAGGAGTGCGGCCATGACCATGAAGAATCTGCCGAAGTCCGCCTGTTTTGGAAAGTTCTGCAGTTTTTCCCCGGCCTTTCCGGCGGTGGCATAATTGCCGCTGCGCAGCGCACTGTCCGCCAGAATCTTCAGGGCACCTTCGTTTTCCGGAATACGCTGGTTCAGCTTTTCCGCCAGATGGAAGGACTCCTGATAATGTCTGGTCTGCATGAGGACCGTGATCTGCAGGACTTCCGCATCCGGATTGCCGGGCTGACGCTTCATGGTATTTTCCGCAATGCGGAGCGCATCATTGAAACAGCCGTTTTTGACATAAAAGAATGCCGTCTGCCGGGCTGTATCCAGACGGGTAATGTCTTTTTCTCCGGAGCGGACCGCCTCAATCGCATCCTGAAAACGCTCCCTCCACATGCTGCGTTCGCTGCGCTGGAGTCCAAGCAGACGGCGGCTGTCCGGGGCCTGACGCATGGCTTTGCCGGCAATCTCCGTCTGCCATTTGCTGAACAGGATTTCCGGATGGGAGAACTGGTCTGAGATGCACTCAGTCAGATCGAAGGCTTCCTCATACTTTTTCGCCCGGATCAGGCGGTTGAGTTCCATTTCCGCAAGTTTGAAATAAGCGGCTCTGGCGGCTCCCGCAAGCCGGTCCGGGGCTTCGGTCTGGGAAACTGCATCTGAAATGAGTTTTTCAGTCCGGTTCTCCTCCTGCGGTACGAAGCGGAGCGCTCCCTGTACCGCTGTCAGGCTCAGGACCGGATGCCCCGGATGTTTTTCCGCGACATCCAGCAGCCCCCTGGCAATCATCTTTGCCTTTGCCGGATATGCTTTGCAGGTATGCTGAAGCATCTGCAGGGGGGCGGCGGCATCCGGGTCCAGTTCCAGCGCTTTCAAAAACTCCCGGATCCGTTCCTCGGGGAGAGGGGACCGGACGCCCTTCAGATATTCTTCCACGGCCGTAATGCGCGACTCCTCCGGCACGGCCGGACACGGTTCCTCCACGGCGGCGGCAAAATTGAACACCCCGGCCAGCAATCCGGAGATCAGGATCATTCTGGACATAAAGGATTCTCCTCCTATTTTATTGATCTGCCGGAGTACTATACACGGAAAAGTGTGCATTTGCCACTTTTTTCAGCAAAAAGACATAAAAAACTCCATCGGAAATTTGTCATTTCCCCGCAGAAGCTGTATATTCATACGGAGTACGGGGAGGATATAAGGAAGAGCATCTGTGAATACCTTGGATACGATTGCGGCGCCGGCCACGGCGGTGGGGGGCGCCATTGCGGTGATCCGGATCTCCGGACCGGATGCCGTTGCCGTCGGCAACCGGGCATGGAAAGGCCATTCCGAATTGGGCAGGGAATCCGCCCGGGTCATGAAACTGGGCCGCTGCGGCGGAGATCAGGTGCTGGCGGTCTGCATGCCGGGACCTCACAGTTACACCGGGGAAGATGTGGTGGAACTTCATTGCCACGGGGGCGCAGTGGCGGCGGATCAGGTGCTGCAGGCGGCTCTTTCCGCCGGTTGCCGCATGGCCGAACCGGGGGAATTCACCTTCCGGGCGTTTGTCAACGGCAAGCTGGATCTGGTACGGGCGGAGGCGGTGGGGGAGATCATTTCTGCAGGGAGCCGCATGGCGCTGGGACTGGCGGAGCGGCAGCTGGCCGGAAGCCTGAGCCGGAAACTGGGGGAGATCCGGGATGCTTTGGCATCCGTGCTGGCGGAATGTGAGTCCCATCTTGATTTTCCCGATGAGGAACTGGACTGGGATCCGGATCCGGCGGGAAAACTCGCCGCTCCTGTGAAAGTCCTGACGGAACTGCTTGCAGGAGCCCGCACGGGAGCTCTGGTCCGTCACGGTGTCCGGGTGGTGATTTCCGGGATGCCCAATGCAGGAAAGTCCAGTTTGATGAACCGGATCCTCGGACGGGACCGTGCCATTGTGACCGCCATTCCGGGGACCACCCGGGATACTTTGGAGGAAACCGCTGTACTGGGAGGAATCCCGGTGCGGCTTACGGATACGGCGGGGCTGCATGTCAGTGAAGATCCGGTGGAACAGCTGGGGATGGAGCGCAGCCGCCGGGAGATTGCCGCAGCGGAAGTTGAACTCCGAGTGCTGGATTCCACTACCGGGGAGCTGGGGGATTTCACTGCTTATGACCGGGCCATTGCCGTGTGGAACAAGCTGGATCTGGCACCGGACCGGAAACTGCCGGAACTGAACTGTCCGGCGGTACGGCTTTCCGCTGCTACCGGAGAAAATATGGAGACCCTGGAAGAGGTATTCCGCCGTATGGTCTGGGGGCGGGGCGATCACACGGAACCCGAATTTGCCGTCAGCAGTCGTCATGCTGCCGAACTCAAAATGGCCCTGCAGGTTCTGCCGGAGGCGGCGGAACATCTGTCCGGCGAAGCCTGGGATCTGGCGGCCATTCCGCTTCGGACTGCGCTGGAAGCTCTGGGTCGGGTCACCGGAGAGTATGCCGATCCGGACATTCTTGAGAAGATTTTTTCCCGTTTTTGTATCGGAAAATGAACAATTTTCTGGAAAAATGGATTTTTTCCCGAAGATTGTGCTTGCAATGCTCGAGATGCATGCTAAACTATGCGCCAGACAATTCAGGATTTTTGCGGTCGCTGCGGTTTTTTGCCATCCCCCCCTCCAAAGGCAAGGATTCGGGCGACCGCTTTTTTTTCGAGTCCATCTCAAAAGTCCTGCCGGCAGATTTGAAACGCTCTCCGGCATTCGGCGGTTCAAGCCGCTTGAGGCGCTGACCGGCAAAAAAACGGATTTTTTTCCTGAAAATCATTTTTTTGAATATTTTTGACTGGAAAAAAGGAAAAAGCATGCTATTGTATAAGACGTTTCTTTCCGGAATCACGGGTCCGATCATCCCTGTGGTTCGGGAACGGACGGTTTTGTTACCTTGTGCGAAAAAGTTGTAACAATCAAAAAATCTGGGAAAAACAATGAAAACTTATCTGGCAAAAACCGGCGAGATCAAACGCGAAGCGCTGCTTTTCGACGCGTCCGAGACCCCGGTGGGGCGCCTGGCGGTGAGGATCGCCAATGCTCTCCGCGGCAAGGACAAGCCGACGTACACTCCGCATATCGACACCGGCGCGTTCGTCATCGTCATCAATGCGGAAAAGGCCGTGTTCACCGGCCACAAGAATGAACGTAAAGTCTATGCGACCTATACCGGCCACCGCAGCGGCTACCGTGAAACCACGGTTCAGGAAGTCCGCGAGCAGGATCCCACCCGTCTCATCAAGTCGGCGGTCTGGGGAATGATGCCCCATGGCCGTTTGGGCCGCGCTCAGTTCTCCAAACTGAAAGTCTATGCGGGTGCCGAGCATCCGCACACCGCTCAGAATCCGGTCAAGGTTACTGTGGAGTAAGCTATGGTGAAAAAATCTGAAGAAATCTGGGCCACCGGCCGTCGGAAGTGCGCGATTGCCCGCGTGCGGATCAAGCCGGGTACCGGTGTTGTGATCATCAACGGCAAGAAGATGGAGGAATACCTCCCCGGCGAAACTCTTCGCGGTTTTGCCTGCCAGCCGTTGAAGACTGTGGACATGGAGAACAAATTTGACGTCACCGCCACCATTGACGGCGGCGGCATGACCGGCCAGGCCGGTGCTCTCCGTCACGGCATTGCCCGTGCTTTGGTCACCTATGACGAAACTTACCGTCCGGCTCTCAAGGCTGCCGGCATGATGACCCGTGACTCCCGCGTCAAGGAACGCAAGAAGTCCGGTCAGCCGGGCGCCCGTCGCCGGTTCCAGTTCTCGAAGCGCTGACCGTTTTCGGAACTGTTCTCAAAAAATGCGGCTTTCGGGCCGCATTTTTTGTTTAGGGTCCTTTCTCCCGGTGGCAACCGGCCTGTTTTTTGGCGGAATTTTCACGGCGGGGCTTTTATTTTTAATGCCATGCTGTATATTACATAGACTATCCTAACGAGTGGAGAAAGGTTTTTCATGAAGAGGCGGAATGTTGTTTTTGGACTGCTGTTTTGCTTTGTTGCGGCGGCGGTCATTTCCATTTGTACTGCGGCGGAAGTTTCGGAGCCGGACCGGCTGCATATCATTACCCGGCTCACGGGCAAGCTGATCAGTTCTCAGCACTACAGCCGGCATCCGCTGGATGAGAAAAAGTCGGAAATGATTTTCGATGAGTATTTCCGGCTTCTGGATCCGAACAGACTTTATTTCACGGAGCAGGACATCCTGCATTTTGCGTCTCACCGCAAGACTCTCGGGCAGGAGATCGAATCGGGCAATACCGCCTGGGCTTTTGAGGTTTTCGCCCGGTTCCTGGCCCGGTTTGACGAATACTGCGCCTTCGCCGAAAAAGAACTGAAGCGGAAGATTGATTTTTCCTCCGATGAGTTCTTTGTCGCCGACCGGCGGAAACTCCCCCGTCCCAAGGATGATTCCGAACTGCATGCCCTCTGGCGGGCCAAACTCAAGAACGACCTTCTGTATTTCCGGCTGACCAAGCGGGCCATGGATCAGGACTCCAGCGAAGCCCAGAAAGGCAGTCTCAAAAAACAGGAGACCGCCGCCATCCGTTCCCTGTGGGAAAAACGTTCGCCGGAAGAGAAGATCCTCCGCCGTCTGAAGGATCTGCAAAATTTCTACCATCAGCGGGATAAAATCGATATTTTAAGCGGTTATCTCGGTGCTTTGGCGGCAGCCTACGGTCCCCATACCGGGTATCAGGCTCCCAAGCAAGATGAGGACTTCAATATTGACATGACTCTTTCCCTGATCGGCATCGGGGCCACATTGACCAGCCAGGACGGCTATATCCGGGTGGTGGACATCGTTCCAGGCGGGCCTGCCGCCCGGGACGGCCGCCTCCAGCCGGAGGACCGCATCATCGCGGTGACCCAGGAAAAGGGTGAGCCTGTGGATGTGATCGACATGGCGGTTGATAATGCCGTGAAACTCATCCGGGGCGCGGCGGGGACGCGGGTGACTTTGACGGTCCTCCCCGGCAAGAAGGGGCGCAATGCGGTTCCGGTGAATATCACTCTGACCCGCGAAAAGGTGATCCTGAAAGACAGCGAGGCCCAGGGGCGGATTGAGGATGTCCGGCTGCCCGGCACATCGGTTCCGGTGAAGGTGGGGATCATTGAACTTCCTAATTTTTATATGGACTTCGGGGCCATGTTCCGGGGCGACAAGGATTTCAAGAGCTGCACGCGGGATGTCAAGCGGATCTTGGAGGATTTCCGGGCCAAAGGTGTTCAGGCCGTGCTGATGGATCTCCGGACCAATACCGGCGGAAGTCTCCCGGAAGCCATTTCTTTGACCGGACTTTTTATCAAGACCGGCCCGGTGGTTCAGGTGCGGCAGGCCGGAAAAACTGCAGAGATCGAGCAGGATGAAGATGCGAAAATCGCCTGGGAGGGGCCGCTGGTGGTGCTGACCAGTAAGCTTTCCGCTTCGGCGGCAGAGATCTTCTCTGCGGCCATCAAGGATTACCGCCGGGGTATTCTGGCGGGAGATACGCGTACCTACGGCAAGGGCACGGTGCTTTCCGTGATCCAGCTGGAGAAGATGCTGAGTTTCATCAACCGCCGGTTTCCCGCCGGTTCGGTGCGGTTGGAGACGGCGATGTTTTTCCGGATCAACGGGGATTCGGTTCAGCAGCTGGGGATCCGGCCGGATGTGGTGCTGCCGTCTTTGACGGAGCCTCTGGAGATCGGTGAAATGTTCAGCAGCAATCACCTGCCGTGGGATTCCATTGAGCCGCAGTCCTACCGGATCTACGATCCCCGGATGGACAGTCTGCTTCCTCAGGTCCGCCGGAATTCCGCCAAACGCATCGCATCCGATCCGGATTATCAGAAGCTGGAAAAAAAGATCAAACGCCTGACCGAACAGCTGGATGCCAAAAAAGTTTCTCTGAACGAGGAGAAACGCTGGAAAGAATATCTGGCGGACCGTCACTTGAGCCTGGATGAGGAAGATCCCGAGGAACCGGTGGAATTCCGCCGCCGCAGCCGCCGCCGGAAACAGGCGGATCCGGTATTGAGGGAGGCTGAACGGATTGCCGCGGATTACTATCAGCTGACGCATCCGTCTCTCTCTGTACGTAAGGAGAAGGACCATGGCAGAACATCCGGCGGGGGGCCACGGTGAAAAATAATGTGGAACGTCTGCTGGATACTGCCGGAGTCTCCTATCTTGCGCGGGAGTATCCGGTGGAGGACGGTCTGATCGACGGGATGTCCATCGCCCGGAAAATCGGAGAGGCGCCTGAACAGGTTTTCAAAACGCTGGTGACGGAGGCCCCCGGTCATGAGTATTTCGTCTTCGTCGTTCCGGTCTGCAATGAACTCAATCTCAAAAAAGCCGCCAAAGTCTGCGGGCGCAAGAGTATTGCCATGATCCCTTCCAAACAGCTGCTGCCGCTTACGGGCTATATCCACGGCGGATGTTCTCCGGTTGGAATGAAAAAGGCGTTTCCGACATTTATTGACGAAACGGCCATTCTTTTTGACCATATCTGCGTGAGCGGAGGCCGGGTGGGACTGAATCTTGCCGTGGCGCCGGAGGCTCTGGCCGGTATTACCTGCGCGGAATTTGCCGATATTGCAGACGGATTTGCCCATCCTTTTTCAAACGGCGTTTGATTTTCCCGGAAACTGTGCTATCTTATTATAATTGTGCGTCTTCCGGGGGGTCCGGAAGGGGCGTTCGTTTCAACAACAGTCAAACCAACTAAAGAAAAACAGAAAATGGCAGAAAAACTCAATCCCGTGGAAGACGGCGGCAGCTTCGTCGATCTTGGCAGCATCACCAGCATGGACGACGCGCTGAAGGCCAGCAGCATCAGCAAGGAATTCACCCGCGGCAAGATCCGCACCGGAAAAATTGCGGCGAAGCGTCCCGACGGCGTCCTCGTGGATATCGGTTACAAGGCGGAGGGGTTTGTCCCTGCGTCCGAATTCAGCAAATATGACGAGATCGAAGTCGGTCAGGATATCGATGTCCTCCTTGAAGAGGTGGAGAATGAGAACAGCATGCCGTCCTTGAGCTATGAGAAGGCCGAGGCCATGAAGACCTGGGACCGCATCACCAAGGAATACGGCGAAGGCTACGTCCTCAAAGGCATCATGCGTCATCGTGTCAAGGGCGGCATTATGGTGGATATCGAGGGTTTCCAGGCGTTTCTGCCCGGTTCCCAGCTGGATATCGGCCAGGTCCGCAATATGGACGACTACATCGGCAAGGAATTCGACGTCAAGATCATCAAGATCAATGTCGAGCGTCACAATATCGTGGTTTCCCGCCGGGAAATTCTGGCGGAGTCTCTCCGCGAGCGCCGTGCCGAGCTGCTCAAGACCATGAAGGTCGGCGAACTCCGCAAAGGCGTGGTGAAGAACATCACCGAATTCGGTGCCTTTATCGACCTAGGCGGTGTGGACGGCCTTCTGCATATCACCGACATTTCCTGGGGCCGGATCGCCCATCCCGGCGAGGTCCTGCAGGTCGGTCAGGAACTGGAGGTCATGATCCTCAATATTGATGAAACCAAGGAGCGTGTCTCCCTGGGCCTCAAGCAGAAGCAGCAGAATCCCTGGGACGGCATCGCCGCGAAGTATCCGGCGGGCAGCCGCGTGAAGGGCAAAGTTGTCAATATCATGCCCTACGGCGCCTTTGTGGAGCTGGAGAGCGGTGTGGAAGGTCTGATCCATGTGACCGAAATGAGCTGGACCAAGCGCATCTCCAAGCCCAGCGACGTGCTTGCTCCGGATCAGGAAGTCGAGGCCGTGGTGCTGGATGTGGATACTAACAACCGCAAAATCTCTTTGGGGCTTCGCCAGAAAGAGCGCAATCCATGGGAAGTCCTGGCGGAGAAGTATCCGGTCGGCAGCCATGTTCATGGCAAGGTCCGCAACATGACCACCTTCGGCGCCTTCGTTGAGATCGAGAACGACATCGACGGCATGATCCATGTGACCGATATGAGCTGGACTCGCAAGATCAACAACCCGAACGAGGTTCTGAAACCCGGTCAGGAAGTGGATGCGGTGATCCTGGACATCAATCCGGAACTTCAGCGCGTTTCCCTGGGGCTCAAGCAGGTTGAGAGCGATCCCTGGGCCAACATCGACAGCATGTACAAAGTCGGCGACATCGTTCGCGGCAAGGTCACCAAGATCGCCCAGTTCGGCGCCTTTGTGGAACTGACCAACAAGATCGACGGTCTCATTCACATTTCCCAGCTGAGCCGCGATCATGTGGCGAAGGTCCGGGATGTTCTGAATGAGGGCGATGAAGTGGAAGCCCGGGTGATCAAGGTCAATCCGGAAGCCCGTCAGATCGGTCTCTCCATCAAGGCGGTGGCTGACGGCTTCTCTGAAGAGGATCTGAAGGAAGCGGAAGCCGCGTACGCCCAGACCCTGAAGCCATCCGAGGGCATCGGTGGGATCGGCGGTCTGCTGGACAACCTGAACATCAAGGAGTAAGTTTCTCCTGACGGATAGAGTGCACAGTTTGTGAACTCACCGCACCGTTTGCTGTCAAGTACGGCAGACGGTGCTTTTTTTTGCGCCCGGCAGGGCGCACGGCTAACGGGTGAAAGTCCCAAGACGACCCGACAGGGGGAACGTCACAGCGACCGGCAAGGGTGTTCATCGCGAGGTGGAATCTGAAGGAAGCCGTAGCGAAACACTGGTCCGACGCACAGGAAGTCGATAAGATGCAGGGCACGAGGTAAGCGGGCAAAAACACGCAAAGTACAAAATGCTCCTCGGTGCTTTGCTCCTGCCGGCGGCTTTTTTCCGGTTCTTCGCTTAGCTGCACCGCATTTTAGCGGCGAAGCCGCGCACATGGACCGGTGCCTTGCTTCCCCGTCATTTTCTTTCTTTGTATGTCCGTCCGGGCGCACAAAAAAAACTCCGCATCCCGAAACCGGGACACGGAGTTCTTTCTTTCAGTGAATGCTGAAGACTCAGAGGATCTCGCCGACCTTCTTGTAGAAGTCCATTCGCTTCTTGGCGGCGGTCTCCGCATTGGCAAACAGCGTTTCAGCATTAGCCGGGTTGGCTTTCAGCAGCTGCTTGTAGCGGTTCTCGCTGCGGATGAAGTCCTGATAGCTGGCAACCGCATCTTTGGTCTCCCAGATGAACGGATTGTCGATATCCGGGTTGTAGCGGTACAGCGGCCAGTAACCGGCTTCCACCGCGCGTTTCTGCTCCACCTGACTCTTGGTCATATTGATGCCGTGGAGCATGCAGGGCGCATAAGCCAGGATGATGGACGGGCCGTTGTGGGCCTCGGCCTCGCGGATGGCCGTCAGCGCCTGCTGGCGGTTGGCTCCCATGGAGATGCTGGCCACATAGACGTTGCCGTAGCTCATGCACATGAAGCCCAGATTCTTCTTGGTCATCTGTTTGCCGGCCGCCGCAAAGAGTGCAACCGCGCCGATGGGGGTGGATTTGGAAGCCTGCCCGCCTGTGTTGGAGTAGATCTCGGTATCCAGCACCAGGATGTTCACGTTGCGGTTCTGCGCCACCACATGATCCAATCCGCCGTAACCGATATCGTAGGCCCAGCCGTCACCGCCGATGATCCACACCGACTTGTTGACGAAGTAGTCCTTGAGTTCCAGCATCTTGGTGTAGATGGCCTTTGCCTCGCCCTCGGATTTCTCTGCGGCGACCGGCAGAAGCTTGGCCAGCTCGTTCTGGTTGGCAATGGCCGCGTCATCGGTCTTGTCCCAGTTGGCCACGGTGTAATCAAGGAGGCCCTTCATCTTGTCGCAGCAGACGCCGATCTCCTGAATGCGCTTGATGTTGTTGAAGAGCTGTCTGCGTGTCGTATCCACGGAAACGCGCATACCGAAGCCGTACTCGGCATTGTCCTCAAAGAGGCTGTTGGCCCACGCCGGTCCCCGGCCGTTCTTGTCCTTGCAATAGGGCAGGCTCGGGAAGGAGCCGGAGTAGATGGAGCTGCAGCCCGTGGCGTTGGCCACGATCATGCGGTTGCCGAAGAGCTGGCTCACCATCTTGACATACGGAGCTTCGCCGCAGCCGGCGCACGCACCGTTGAACTCGAAATACGGCAGTTTGAAGCCCAGACCCTTGACCGTGGCGTCCGACGTGCCGCCCATGATATCATCCGGGAGATCCATGAAGAATTTGACATTCTCCTGCTGACCGGCCTTGCGTTCGCCGGCGGCGCTCACCATGGTGAGAGCCTTCTCCTTGGCAATACAGGTCTCGGCGCAGACACCGCAGCCCAGACAGTCGTCCACAAAGATCTGGATCCTGTACTTGAGGCCCAGTTCCTTCTTGACCGGGGGCTTGGCATCCACGGTGTTGAAGGATGCCGGAGCACTGGCCAGATCCGCCGGTGCAACGAGCTTGGCGCGGATTGCGGCATGGGGGCAGCTCATCACGCACTGGTTGCACTGGATGCACTTGGCCGCATCCCACTGGGGGACTTTCGGCGCCACGCCGCGCTTCTCGAAGCGGGCGGTGCCGGTGGGCATGGAGCCGTCGAAACTCATGGCGGAGACCGGGACGGTGTCGCCTTTCTGGGCCAGCACCGGTTCCATCAGCTTGGTGGCGAAGTCGCCCATATCGGCGGTGAATTTCGGCGCCGGGGTGTAGCAGGCCACGCCGTCCAAAGAGGCGGGGACATTCACCTGGCAGAGCCCGTCCAGAGCCTTGTCAACGCAGAGTTTGTTCTGATCGACAACTTCCTGTCCCTTCTTGGCGAACTTCTTTTCAATGCCTTTTTTGATGTAGCCGATGGCCTTGTCTTCCGGAATGATGCCGGCCAGCTTGAAGAAGCAGGTCTGCATGATGGTGGAGATGTACTTGGCGCTGCCGACCTCCAGCGCGACCTTGAGGGCGTCCACCACATAGAACTTGATCTTCTTGGAGACGATGGTTTCCTGCATATCGCGGGTCAGCGTCGCAAAAGCCTGATCGGTGGGGGCGTTGGTGTTCAGGAGGAAGGTACCGCCTTCCTTGATGCCGGAGATCATATCGTACATGCCGATGTACGCCTGATTGGGGCAGGCCACGAAATTCGGCGCGGTGATAAGGTACTCGCTGGTGATCGGCTTGTCGCCGAAACGCAGATGGCTGATGGTGATGCCGCCGGACTTCTTGGAGTCGTAGGCAAAATACGCCTGAACGTATTTGTCGGTATTGTCGCCGATAATGGCCACGGAGTTCTTGTTGGACCCCACGGTACCATCGGAGCCGAGGCCCCAGAAGCAGCAACTGGTGGTGCCGGCGGGCTCGGTGACGATGGTTTCGTCCACTGGGATGGAGAGGTGGCTCACATCGTCGGTGATGCCCACGGTAAAGTTGTGCGTGCACTTACCGTCAAGGTGCTTGTAGATGGCGGCGACCATGGAGGGGGTGAATTCCTTGCTGGCCAGACCGAAACGACCGCCGATGATGGTCAGATCCTTGCGGTCCGCCAGAGCGGCCTTCACGTCCAGATACAGCGGCTCGCCGTAGCAGCCGGGTTCCTTGCAGCGGTCGAGGACCGCGATTTTCTTTGCCGTGGCAGGCAGCGCTTTGGCCAGAGCTTCGATGGAGAAGGGCCGGTACAGACGGACCTTGATGAGGCCCAGCTTCTGCCCTTTGGCATTCAGATAATTGATGGCTTCCTCAATGACTTCGCATCCGGAACCCATGGCCACGATGACCTTGTCGGCATCTTTGGCACCGACGTAATCAAAGAGGTGCAGCGGCCGACCGGTGAGGGTCGAGACCTGATCCATGTACTTCTGGACGATGCCGGGGAGGGCTGCGTAGATGTTGTTGGTGGTCTCCCGGCCCTGGAAATAGACATCCGGGTTCTGGGCGGCCATCTTGGCATAGGGAGCCTCGGGACGGAGGGCACGGGCGCGGAAGCGGTCGATGTATTTCTGATCCACCAGCGTCTTCATGTCCGCATAGTCCAGAAGCTCGATCTTCTGATATTCGTGAGAGGTGCGGAACCCGTCGAAGAAGGCCAGGAACGGCACTTCGCTTTCCAGGGTGGCCAGATGGGCCACGATGGCCATATCATGGGTTTCCTGGATGCTGGCAGCGCTGGTCATGGCGTAACCGGTGGCGCGGCAGGCCATCACATCGGAGTGATCGCCGAAGATGGAGAGGGACTGCGCGGCAAGGGCCCGTGCGGAAACATGGAACACCGTCGGGAGCATTTCCCCGGCGATTTTGTACATGTTGGGGATCATCAGGAGAAGACCCTGACTGGCCGTGTAGGTCGTGGTGAGGGACCCGGCGGAAAGGGAGCCGTGCACGGCACCGGCGGCACCGGCTTCGGACTGCATTTCCACCATCTGCAGCGGCTCGCCAAACATGTTCAGTTTGCCTTTTGCGGCCCAGCTGTCCGCATACTCCGCCATCGGGGAGGACGGCGTGATCGGGTAGATCGCCGCGACTTCGCTGAACGCGTACGCGACGTACGAGGCGGCCTCATTGCCGTCGATCGTCTTCATTGTTTTGCCCATGATTTCCTCTTATGGTTAATGGTTGAGAGAAACAACGTATTAAAATACACTCAAAACCGTATTTTTTCAAGTTTTTTTACGGAAAAAGCGGGTTCCTGCGAAGAATCTTCAGTCAAGCCGGAAGACATGGTATTCCCGGTGACCGAGGCTTCCGGAGCGGACCCGTCTGAATTTGAGTTTCAGCGATTCCGCCGTTTTCAGAAATTTCCGGGTCCTTCCTCCGTCTTTGACGATGACAATATCGTTTTTCGTCAGCCCCGGCAGGACCTGCATGGCTTCTTCCCGGCGGTACATCCGGTCGTAAGCCGTACCTTTTGAACGGTAGCCGCACTTGAGAAAATGCACCCGGTCCCGTTTGTCCACCGGGACCCAGAGAAGGTATTTCAGACCTTCGTGGTCGGGATCTTCTTCAAAAATAGAGGTGTCGCCGGTCCGCATCCCTTCCGCTTCCCGGACGAAAAGACTGGAATTTTCCGCAGTGCCGATCAGGGGAATGATGTATCCGCAGTTGATCAGCACGAGACACCCGGAAAGTACTTCCCATATCCCGAGGTACCCGGAAAAAGCTTTTCTTTTCCGCCAGAGGAGGAAACTTAAGGCCAGTGCGGCAGTCCAGTTGACCCATGGGAGTGTTTGGACCGGCCAGATGAGACAGCCGAGAGTGATCAGTATGGGGACAGCCGCCGCAACAGCCAGAGGCAGGTACTGCATCCAGCGGAGGATGATTGGTGCGAAACGCTCCTCCCGGGGGAGGGGACCGGTCAGAAACCACGCTCCTGCCAGCGCTCCTGCCGGCATCAAAGGCAGGATATAGCGGAGGTGTTTTCCCTCGGGGATGCTCAATATCACAACCGGCAGCAGGAGAAAACCCAGCAGCGGCAGAACAGGCTTCTGCAAAACCTCTTTCCGCTTCCAGATCAGTGCCGCCAGCACGAGGAAGCTCCCCGGGACGAAACTGCAGAATCCGTCCAGAAAGTAATAGAAGAAATCTCCCCCCCTGACACGCTTCCCGATCTGCCAGTCGATGAAATGGCGGAAAAGTGCTTCGCCGCCTTCAAGAAACATGAACCCGATCACCAGCCCCGTGCCAATGGCGGCGGCGAAGGCTCCGGTCATACCGTAAACAAGGATATTTTTCCGGTTTCCCTCCGTCAGCACCCATCCGGCAACGGCGCCGCCAAAGACCAGCAGCCCCAGAGAACCCCGGAAGAAAATGGATAAAATCACCCCTGCGGCAAAGAAAAACACGGTCCGCATCCGGTCCGGCTCTTTTCGTAGAAAATACAGCATCGTGACCGCCAAAGCCGCAACGGGAAGGTCGATCCCGAACTGGCAGATGCTGTAGGTGTATTCAAAACTTGAGAGAAGAATGAGGACAGCCCACCATCCGGCGGACCTTTTCATGTTTTCTCCGGTGAGGAAGGTCATCATCAGCGTGAAACTTCCCAGCAGAATGGACGGCTGAGACATGCTCCACAAGTTGACAAATCTCCCGCCGAGAGTGAAGAGGCTTGCGATATAGAAATACGGTGAAAAATAATCGGCATAGGGTACATGGTTGATTCGGGGAAAAAGACTCCACGGTTCCGTCCCAAGCCCCTGCAAAATGAAGGCGAAACGGACATCGATTTTGCTCACTTCCGTCCCGATGACCGCCAGAGAAAACAGGAGATAACTCAGCAGAAAAACTCCTGCCGCCGGATGTTTCCGGAAAAACGCAAAATTCATCATATCCCTCTCCATGATAAAAAAAGTATTGTATAACTATATCACAGCAAGAGGATTTCTGCAAATCATGATCCGCTTGTTCAGCGGGATTCCTGAAGAATTTTTTTCAGCACTTCCGGCGCTTGATCCAGGGGAACCGGATGGGGGGCAAGGGCCAGTTTCATGGGATTTTCCCCTGCTTTGGCGGCGGTCCGTTCGAGAACTTCATCGTCAATGGCCTGATAGGCCCGCAGTCCGGCCGGTACGCCGCACTCATCCAGAAAGCGCCGGAAACCGGTGATCACTTCCTCCTGCGTTTTGCCCGGAAAGATACCGGCAAGTTCCATGGTCCGTTCCGCTACTGCGGGATTGGCGAGGTAATATCGCCACGCCGCCGGCAGCAGCAGAATGGCGGCGATCCCGTGTGGGATCCTGCTGAACCACGAGAAACTGGCAAGATGAGGGAGCCCGGTGGATTTCCAGCGGATGACCGCCCCGCCCAGAACCGCCGCCAGGGCCAGCTCTTCCCTGCTGTTCCGGAAATCCTGCAGATGTTTCCGGATGAGCCGGATGCCGGTCCGCGCAAAATCATTGGCAGCCGGGAATCGCCCGTCCTGACCGACATTCAGAAAACCTTCCATCAGATGCGCCAGTGCATCACAGCCCGTGGCCAGAGAGACATCATCGGGCATGGTTTCGGTCATATCCGGGTCCACAATGGCAATTTCCGGGATGATCATGGGGTCGCTGATGAGTTTTTTGACCCCTCGGGTACGATCGACGATATTGCTGTAAAGGGTGACTTCGGAACCGGTCCCGGAGGTGGTGGGGACGGCGATGATCCGGTCCGGTTTCCGGTCCGGAAATTTTTCCGTGATTGCATTGCTGCCGAAAAAGGTTTCCGCCGGGACCTTGAACTGAAATGCCGCGTAAGCCGCCTTGGCCGCATCCATGACACTGCCTCCCCCCAGGGCAATGACGGTATCCGGGCGGTTTCCCTCCAGAAAATCCGTCATGGCATGAATGGTTCCGAGATCCGGTTCCGCCGGGATCCGGTTGAAGCGGACCCAGCCGGAAGATCCGTCCGAAAAGGCTTTCAGCAGCCGTGCAAAGTTGCCGCTGGCATCTGCCGAGTGCCCGCCCGTGAAAATGGCGGCGGTCCGGGTGCGCCGGACGTTCAGAATATTTCCCAGTTCCCGTATGCTCCCCCGTCCGAAAAGAACATCAGTATCGGGAATGCGGTTTACAATATTGCTGTCCATAAATGATCTTTTCCGTATGGTTGATTTTTGGTGTATTCCGTGTTATAGTATAATCCGATCTCAAAAAAAAGCAAAGGATTTTTGAATGGAACGACCGTCTTGGGATGAATATTTCATGAATATCGCCAAAGTTGCCGCCACCCGGGGCAACTGCTCCAGGCGGCAGGTGGCGGCGGTGATCGTCCGGGACCACCGGGTGATCTCCACCGGCTATAACGGCACTCCCCGCGGCGTGAAGAACTGCTGCGACGGCGGCTGTCACCGGTGCAATTCCGACGTCCCCAGCGGGACCCACCTCAAGGACTGCCTCTGCAGTCACGCCGAGGAAAATGCCATTGTCCAGGCTGCCTGCTACGGGATCGCGGTCAAGGGCGCCACCCTCTACACCACTTACAGCCCCTGTCTCCAATGTGCCAAAATGATCATCAATGCCGGTATCGCCGAGGTGATCTATTTTCAGCACTACACCATTGACGATGTATCGCTGGCGCTCCTCCGTGAAGCCGGCGTAACAGTCCGGGGTCTGGAGGACCATGAAGATGCCGGAGGCCGGGTATGACGGGGACATTTGATCCGGCAGACAGGGTCCTTGATCTGAAGGGCGCTGCCGCCTTCCGGGAGGAATTGCGCCGGGCCGGAAAAAGGCTTGTGGTCACCAACGGGTGTTTTGATCTCCTGCACCGGGGACACGCAACTTACCTTGCCGCCGCCCGTGCTCACGGGGACGCTCTCCTGGTACTGGTGAATTCCGACGCTTCCGTCCGTGAATTGAAAGGTTCCTCGCGGCCGGTGGTGGATGAGTACAGCCGGGCTTTCCTGCTCGCTTCCCTCCGGGCCGTGGATGCGGCGCTGATCTTTCAGGGAAAACGCTGCGATCGGGAACTGACGGCTCTCGTTCCGGATATTTATGTGAAAGCCGGAGATTATACTCTTGAGAAACTTGATCCGGCGGAACGCACTGCGTTGGAAAAAGCCGGGACAAAGATCGTCTTCATGCCTTTTGTCCCCGGCTTTTCCACCACCGGGACCCTCAAAAAGATTTTAGGCGGGTAGGCGGGTAGCACCTTCTCCCCACTTCCGGGGAGGGTTGTGTTTATGCAGATTTCTGCTTTGGATTTGAGGCACTCGGAGCCGAAGGGGGCAGCGTACTCCGCTTCCCCCTTCGTGATCCTCCTTGCTCCCGAGCTCCGGCGGATGGCCGGCGGCACGCGATGCGGACTTTTTGAGTTAACCGCGCCCTATGCCGGGACGGCATAGGGCTTAATGCTCAGGCCCACTCGGCAGCCCAAAATATTTTTTGCGCTGTGTTCGCGCCCGGAAGGGCGCGAGCATCCCCTCCTTAAGTATGCACGTGGCTCGTTGCGTTGAGCGGTCAGAATGCACCTGGAGGAGAGTCCATTGGCCCGGGCCTTTCGGCCATGACGGCTTTGGTGGTGAGCCTATGGCCGAAAGATACAATATGTGTGTATTCTCCCGGAGGCTAGAGAGTCCGAAGGCCGACAGCCGACCACATCGAAGCGGCCCGTTTGCCGCCGGGTGCTACCCGCGCAGATTATTCCATTTCTTTCAAAGCGGCCTTGCGGCTCAGACGGATCTTGCCGGACTGGTCGATGTCGATGACTTTGACCGTCACGAAGTCGCCTTCGTTGCAGATGTCCGTCACCTTGCCGATGCGGTAGTCCGCCATTTCGGAAATGTGGAGGAGTCCGTCCAGACCGGGGAGGATCTCGACGAAAGCGCCGAATTCCCGGATGGTCACCACTTTGCCGCGGTAGATCTTGCCGACTTCGGCTTCCGCAGTGGAACCCTGGACGCGCTCCATGGCCATATCCAGATGGGCCTTGTCCTGGGCCATGATCTTCACGTTGCCGTCGTCGTCCACATCAATGGTGGCGCCGGTTTCGTCGGTGATGGAACGGATATTCTTGCCTCCGGGGCCGATGAGGGCGCCGATCTTCTCCGGATTGATCCGCAGCGTCGCCATCCGGGGCGCACGCTCGCTGACCTCTTCGCGGGGTTTGGCAATGCAGTCGGTGACGACTTTCATGATCTCGCCGCGGGCGGCCTTGTTCTGGACCATGGCCTCACAGAGAAGGTCAATGGGAATCCCGGGGAGTTTCAGGTCCAGCTGGAAGCCGGTGATGCCTTCGGAGGTCCCGCAGACTTTGAAGTCCATGTCGCCGAAGTGGTCCTCGGCACCGAGAATGTCGGTGAGGATGAGATAGCGGTCGCTGTTCTCTTCCGTCACCAGACCGCAGGAAATCCCCACCACCGGGGACTTGATGGGCACACCGGCGTCCATCAGGGCCAAACTGGCGCCGCAGACACTGGCCATGGAGGTGGAGCCGTTGGAGCTCATGATTTCGGAGACACAGCGGACCACGTACGGGAAATCTTTCGGAACGACCTTTGCCACCGAGCGCTCGGCCAGGTCGCCGTGCCCGATTTCCCGGCGTCCGGGACCGCTGATGCGACCGACTTCGCCCACGCTGAAATTCGGGAAATTGTAGTGGAGATAGAATCTCTTGGTGCTGTTGCCGGGTTCGGCGGTCACATCGTCATACTCCTGAGCATCCTTTTCGTTTCCGAGGGTGGCCAGCACCAGTGCCTGGGTCTCGCCGCGGCTGAAGAGGGCGCTGCCGTGAACCACGGGAAGAACTCCCACTTCGGCGGAGAGGGGACGCAGCTGCGTCACCGCCCGTCCGTCGGGCCGGTAATGTTTGTTCAGGATCACCGAACGGGTCACCGTCCGGACATAATCATCAAACCCCTTCATGGTCTCAAGGGTGAAATCATCATCGCTCATTTCCGCAAACTGCCCGCGAAGGGCGGCGCGGGCTTCGCCGAGGAGAGTATCCATGGCTTCCTGACGGTCCTGCTTTCCGGGGATGGTGCAGACGCCTTCAATACGGTCGGCACAGAAACTTTCAAGACCCTTCTGCAGCGCCTCCGGCACCAGATGGAGTACGGGAGTCTTTTTGGCTTTGCCGCCCTTGGCCGCCAGCTCATTTTGAGCCTGACACTGGAACTTGACGATCTCGTTGGCCAGACGCATGGCGTCTCCCAGCTCCTGCTCGGAGCATTCATATGCCTCGCCCTCGATCATGATGACCTTGTCGGGGAGACCGGCATAGATCAGGTCCAGCGTGGAACGCTTCATCTCCTCCACGGTGGGGTTGGCGACGAATTTGCCGTCCACCTGACCGATGCGGACCGCACCGATGGGCCCTTGGAAGGGCATGTCGGAGAGGGTCAGCGCACAGCTGGCGCCCAGCATGGCCAGCACATCGGGTTCATTGACCCCGTCGTAGCTCAAAAGCACGCACTGGACCTGGACTTCATCAAAATACCCTTTGGGGAAGAGGGGACGGAGAGGACGGTCGGTGACCCGGCAGGTCAGGATCTCCTTTTCCGTGGGACGGCCTTCGCGCTTAATGTAGCCGCCGGGGAATTTGCCCGCGGCACTGTACTTTTCGCGGTAATCCACCTGCAGAGCCAGAAAATCGGTTCCCTGCTTGGCGGCCCCGGAACAGGCAGTGGCCAGCACGATGGTGTCGCCCTGACGGACCAGACAGGATCCGCCGGCGAGTTTGGCGACTTTGCCGGTGGAAATCTCCATGGACTTCCCTTCGGCGATCTGGAAAGAAACTTTTTCTTCGGCCATAGTTGCACTCCTTTTTTGTGCTTTTATAGATGGTGTGACAACACCGGCCGGACAGACGATCCCTTCCCGTAAGCGGAATCGCGGTATCAGGACCCGGAAAAATCCCGGAGACTGATAACGCCCGAATTCCACAGTGAGAAAAAACATCTGCGCCGAACGGCGCTGCAGTAAAATGGCATCCCCAACGGGAGTCGAACCCGTGTTGCCGGGATGAAAACCCGGTGTCCTAGGCCTCTAGACGATAGGGACGCGCGACATAAGACAGAATATACCCCTGTTTTTCTTTTTTACAAGGCAGTTTCCAAAGTTTTTTCAGGGTTTTTCCGTTTTTCCCGCTTTTGCAGACTTCCGGCAGCCGGGGGCCCGGTCCCAGTCGATGGGGGTTTTCTCTCCATTTTCATCAATGGCCACAAAAACGCAGCTGGACTGAAACCGTCTGTTTCCCTCGACCTTTACAATAATATCGAAGCTGAAACTGGTGTTGCCGCGTTTCGGATTGTCGGCAAAAAATTCCAGGATTTCGCCACGTCGCACCGGCGCATGAAATTCCACGGCGGAGAATTTGCGGCTCACGATCCTTTTGACGCCGGTATATTGCACCGCATAGATGGCTGCGGCTTCGTCCATCAGATACATCAGCTGTCCGCCAAACATATTGCCGTGGATCCCCACATCGCCATTCAGGCACATTTTGCTGGTGATCTTTTCCATGATTTTCATTTCCGGTGTTTGGCTTCCTGCCAGAGGGACTCCATGAGTTCGATCCCGGCGGATTCAACCGGAATGCCCCGCCGGGCAAGTTCCTCCTCAATATAATGGAAGCGCTCTGTAAACTTCCGGTTGGTCATGCGGAGCAGTTCCTCGGAAGTGCGCCGCTTGCGGAACCTTGTCAGATTGGCGATGACAAAGAGGATATCCCCCAGTTCCTCATCGGCATTCTCTTCGTCATGCCGGGCCAGCGCCGTTTTGAACTCGGCAACCTCTTCGTCCAGTTTGGCGACAATGGCATCCTGACTTGTCCAGTCAAACCCCGCCTTGGCGGCTCGTTTCTGGATCTTTTCGGCGTAATTCAGGCCGGAAAGTTCCGCAGGAATCCCGTCCAGCAGGGATTTCCGGGACTGGTGATCCTTTTCCTGCGATTTGATCTTTTCCCAGATCTGAACGACATCGGTGGCGCTTTCGGCATGTTCGTCCCCGAAAATATGGGCGTGCCGCCGGATGAGCTTCCGGTTGATATTGTCCAGCGCATCCCGGAGGGTGAAATCTTTCTCCTCCTCCGCGACTACGGCCTGAAAGACCACGTTCATCAGGAGGTCTCCCAGTTCATCGCACATGGCAGCGGTATTCCGGGTCTCCAGCGCCTCCAGATACTCGGCCAGTTCCTCGGTCATGCACCGGGCCAGAGTTTCCCGTGTCTGGATCTTGTCCCACGGGCAGCCGTTTTCCGGGTCCCGCAGACGCTGCAGGATCACCACCAGGGAATCCACCGTAGGCGGCAGATTCTTGAAATTTGTTGTCATTTGCTCCGATCTTCCTATGCTTTGCTCCGGGATACCGGCTTGAATTCCGCCGAACCCCGGGCCACGTCGATCTGCGAAAGCCTGAGATAGACGTAATCGCCGATCCTGTATTCTCTTCTTCCCCGGGTGTCGATCATGTGACCGCCCCGCCGGGAAATGTTCTGCGGCAGATTTTCACGGGGGATAAATCCGTAGATCCCGATCTCCGGAATCTCGGCCAGAAATCCTCCGCTGGTGATTTTCGCCACGATCCCCTCGTAGAAATTTTCTCCGGTACGCTCCAGCTGCTCGGCCAGATACCGGAGTTTCAGCCGGTCGCTGGCGGCAAAGAAGGCATTGTCGTTGTTTTCTTCCTTCGCCGAAACGTATTCGGCCAGAGATTTCATGCTTGCGGCGGGGCGGGTACGCTGCTTTTTGTCAAAATTCCACAGCTGCTGATGGACCGTCAGGTCCGGATAGCGCCGGATGGGACTGGTGAAATGGCAGTAGAAATTTTTGCCCAGTCCGAAATGGAGACCCGGTTCTTCGGCATACCCGGCCCGGGGGAGGGAGCGTAGAAACATATTCAGTATCAGCATCTTCCTCGGCCCATCCGGCAGTTCCGCCAGAAAGCGGAGGCAGTTTTCCCGGTTGCTCAAGTCCCCGGTGGAGATCCCAAAATTGTCGGCGATCTGCCCCTCGAATTCCATCAATTTATCCGGTTCCGGTTCAGCATGGACCCGGTACAGTCCCGCCACGCCGATACGGCGGAGTTCCTGCCCCACGGCACTGTTGGCTGCAAGCATGCATTCTTCCACAATGAATTCACTTTCCCGTTGTATCTTGGTCCCCATGCCGGAGATCTGATCGGCGTTTTCATCGCACAATACCCGGATCTCCGGGAGCGCAAGGTCCAGAAAACGGTCGGTCTTCGCCCGCAGTTCCCGCATTTTCTGCGTAATGCCGACCAGCAGCTTCATTTTGGAACAGAAAACTTTGCTCCACCCTTCCGGGATGGATTTGCCGTCGATGAAATTCTGCACCGTTTCATAATCCAGCCGCCGGGCAATGCGGACGGTGGTGTGACAGCGGCGGAATTCCACGATTTTCCCGGTACTGCGCTCGATCTGGAAGATCACCGAGTGTGCCGGACAGTCGGTGTTTTCGTGCATGCTTATATGGGCTGTAAGGGTTTTGGGAAGCATCGGGAGCGTCCGCCCGGGCAGATAGGCGGTGAAACTCCGCTTGTACGCCCCCTGATCCAGCGGGGATTTTGGAGCGACCCATGCGGCCACATCGGCAATATGGACACCGACTTCAAGAAGCTGTCTGGTCTTGCCGGGGGCGATGGAAATGGCATCGTCAAAGTCCTTGGCGTCGGTGGGATCGATGGTGACGGTGAAGCGCCTGCAGAGATTTTCCCGCTCGATCTCCCGGGACACCACGGCTGCGGCTGCGGCGTCTTCTTCTGCAGAGTAGGCCGGTTCCAGATGATATTCGGCGCAGACGGCGTCCAGATCGCCCTTGATGGAGCCGGCTTTACCGATGGTGGAGGTTATGGCGGCAGCGTGTCCCTCATCCGTCCGGAGGAGTTTCAACCTGACCCAGTCTCCCCGGTGGGACCCCTTCATGCCGCCGGCCAGAGGGATGGCGTCCGGAAGGCTCCGGTCCAGCGGACGTATGATGCGCCCTGCCAGAACTTCGCCCACAAACTCTTTGCGTCCGGGGGCTTCCACGGCAAGGATCTCCCCCACCGGTCCCCGGCCGTCTTCGCCGGGTGTCCATGCCGCCCGGACCTGATCGCCGGAAAGGGCTTGATGCAGAAAGTGAGGCGGAACAAAAATATCCGGGATTCCCTCCGGATCCGTGACTTTTATGAATCCGTACCCGGAGTGGGTGACGGAGAGGATCCCTGAGGCTTCCTGCCGCTCCAGAGCCCGCCGGGTACTGCCGCCACGGCGCTTGTGAGGAGGTTTGAACTGATGTTTTGCCATAAAAAAGCTCCTTCATTGAAGAGACCGCAACAGTGGAAATATAAATTCACTCCGGCAAGTTTGCAAGCGCGATCGTAAAATTTTCCGGCCGGAAATTGCAAAAAGCGGATTCGCGTGTAGGTTAATGGAAAACGAAGGAGTTGTCATGTTCAGATATTTTGTCTGTTTTTTGGCGTTTTTGTCAATGTCCGCCGCGGAACCAGAACTCATTCACATTTTCACTCCCGGCAAGCACCCAGGCTGGAAGTTCGAGGGGACACATCTTGTGACCAAACAGACTTCCACGGGGATGGAGCTGTGCACTTCCGAGTTCTGCCGGTCCCATCTGGTGTATCCGGTAACGCTTTCGCCGGGACGGAGCTACCGCATCCGTCTGCAGGGGACCGGACCGCTGGATCTTTTCTTCCGCCGGGACCATGCGGATGCGTTTTACGATCTTGAGGTACGGGATGTTTTCCGGAAGAGCCCGATATTCGAGGCGGTTTTTACGCCGGATGCGGAAAGTCCTGCCGGCGGGCGGTTTATTCTGCGCCCTGCAGAACGCAATGTCCCGGTGACACTGGAGCGGTTTGAACTGAAACCCCTGGGAGGGGAGCCTCCGTCGCTGCCGGAGGACAGGGTCCGCCGGTTGATCCGGCCGCCGGCAGCGGGACGGGGCGTGGTGTTTTCGGACGGCATGCTGACGGAGGACCGGGCGAAGGCGGTCGCCGCCGGTCACGGCAATCTGGTCCGGCTGCGTTTTCAGGGATCCGATGCCATCGGAAATGTCCGCAAGGCCTGCCGGCTCGCCCGCAGGTACGGGGTGAAGATTACTCTGGAATTCATGCATGGCGGAGATTCTCTGGCTGGATCTTCGGCTCTGGCCGATCTTTTCCAGGAATACAGGGATGTTATCTGGGCGGTACGGCCGGGGGGGCAGGTCATCCCGGAAAATCTGGCAAAATTCCGGGTGAGATTTCCCGACATGTGGATCATGCGGGAGCTTTCCGCCTGCATTCCGGCGGAGATCGTGTACGATCAGCGTACCATTTACTGCTGCAATATTTCCACCCGGGAGGAACTCCGTTCATTGCGGTCGCTTCTGGCATATTTCCGCGTGCCGGTGCTGGCGACGGTGCCCTCCGCCATGGCGGATGCTGCGGAGCGTGCGCTGGTGAACTGGGTGATTGCAGTCAGGCCTCCGGAATTGAACAAGGAACTGGAAAAACTGGAGCGGCTCCTTGCAAAAAACGCTTCCGCCGAGGATCAGGAAGCGTCCATCGTCCGGGCGGTCCAGCGGGCAAGGTCCCGGGATTCCCTGGTCTTCGGGCTCATAACTGACACGCATTACAGGAGGAACTCTCCGAAGGATGCAAAGGCGCCCGCATGGTGTTATGCCGCAGCCCTGCCGCAGGCCCGGCGAATGGCCGGACTGGCGAAAAAAATGAAGGCGGATTTCATTGCCGTCACGGGGGACATTCTTGACGGTCCTGGTGACAGCCGGGCGGCGGAAAAGGACCTTGCCGGTATGATGACCGCCATGGCTTCTGCCTGTATCCCGGTGCTGGGGACCCGGGGGGATCATGACCGGTTTCCGGCGGATGCGGACTTTCATCGGATCGTGACGCTTCCGGCATTGAAGGCGGGGGCCAAAGGGGATCCGGATCGGCCGGAAAGCACTTATTACAGCATGGATTTCCCGAAGCGGCGGATCCGGGTCATTGTCCTGGATACCGGCGGGAGCATGACGGCGGAAGGGGGGCCGGACGCCGGCATTCATCAGGTGCAGTATCTTGCAAAGACCGGACTGGATTTCCGGGATAAGCCGGACGGGCGAAGCTGGAGTGTCCTCCTGCTGGGGCACGCACCTGCCAGCTGCGATACGATGCTGAATCACGAAGCGCTGAACGGCGTGCTGGCAGCTTTTCTGACCGGCGGAAAGTATGCCGGGACGCTTTATCCGGCGGATACCGGTTCCGTCTGCGGCAGAGTTTCCTGCGATTTTTCAGCACAGGGGCCCATGCGGATTTTGGGGATGTGCCACGGCAATTTCCATGAGATGCGGCGCTGGGAGAAGGTTGTTCACAAGGGGGCCTTCCGGGAATATCTCTTCCCCTGCGCCTTTCCGGAGCCCGGAGCGGCGGCAACGCGTCCCCGGGAGAAAGACACGCCGGAAGCTGGAAGTTTCAGCTTTGTGGTGCTGGACCCGGTCAAAAAGACGCTGAAGATCTTCCGCTGCGGTGCCGGATTTGACGAGTCGTACTCTTTGTAAGATATAGGGTACCTCTAAAAATTCATT
>DCGO01000070.1:65970-74348 GCA_002314605.1 Lentisphaeria bacterium UBA1776
TTTTCGGCTGTTACCACTTCGGGGAGCAGCCTAAGAATCCCATTTTGCACCTTTTTCCCCATTGTCCCGCAAATCCATCCGTTTGAATTTTTAGATGTACCCTTTTTTGTTGAAAATACCACTTCCTGATACGTTTTTTATCCATACTATTCAGGTAAAACAGATTGAAAATGAGAGGAAAAGTGATATATTCTGCATAATCCATTCAGGAGAACGTATGAAGATCGCTTCTGTGATCCGCACCCGGGGACGGAACCGGGCGGCGGGACTGGTCATCGGGATCATTGCTTCCGTGACTTACGGGATGAATCCCCTCTTTGCCCTGCCGCTTTTCGGCGAGGGGTTTTCGCCGGATGCCGTGCTTTTGCTGCGGTATCTCCCCGCCGTGGTCATGGCAGGGTGTTTCATCGCGGGGGACAGGAAACGCTCGTTCCGCATATCGCCGGCCGAGGCCGGACTGCTGGCGGCAGGGGGGATGCTCTTCGGGGTGTCCTCTCTCTCGCTCTTTTTGAGTTATCGCCTGATGGAGGCGGGGATTGCCTCCACACTGCTTTTCATCTACCCCCTGATGACTGCTGTGCTGATGGCGGTGATTTTTCATGAAAAGCTCCGCAAAGGTGTCTGGGGCGCCATGTTTCTTGCCATGGCCGGGATCGCACTCCTGTACCGGAAAAGCGATGGCAGCGTGCTGAATGGCATCGGCGTACTGCTGGTGGCCTGTTCCGCCATGAGTTATGCGGTCTATCTGGTGATGGTCAACCGGACACGACTCTGCCGTATGGATTCGCTGGTGATCTCTTTTTATGTGCTGCTCTGCGGGTCCATGCTGTTTTTGGTCCGGCTGCTTGCAGACTGCGGATGCATGGGTAATTTTTCTCTTAAGGCATGCGTGAATATCTTCTTTCTGGCATTGCTTCCCACGGCGGTCTCCATGTTCTGCACCAATTACGCCATTCAGCGGATCGGTGCCACACTGACGGCGATTCTCGGTGCATTGGAACCCATGACGGCTGTGTTTTTCGGCGTGCTGGTGTTTCATGAAGATTTCACGTTCCGGATCGCCACCGGGATCCTGCTGATTCTTTTGGCCGTCATTCTGGCTGTGCTGCAGCCGGGACGCCGGACTTCCCGCTGATATCCGGAAGGACTCTTCTTTGGTGTCGCCGCACGAAATATGATAAAAAAACTTCTTTCCGACTGGCGAAAACGGGAAATGCGGTTTATATTCTCCTTCGTTGGAATACGGGGCTATGACAGATCAATGTGCAAAAATCAGTTTGGCCGGAGAAAGCTGCCGGGGGTTGGTGCGCTCGCGGAATGAGGACAGTTTCTGTTTCGTGATGCGCCCCGGCGACAATGCCGCACTGGCACTGGTCGCCGATGGCATCGGCGGTCACCGGGATGGCGACATGGCCAGCTATATATGCTGTCACGAATTTTTGATGGCGTGGCAGGCGCGTGTGCAGCGGGAATTGAGTGTGCCCGGTGCGGAATTGTTTCTGAAAAAGAATGTCCAGCGGATCAACTCCATGATCTTCGGGCGGAACCGCTTCGAACGCGGTCGTCCCCCGATGGGCAGTACGATTGCCGCAGTGATTTTTTTGCCCGGAAAAGTGGTGGTCTGTCATGCCGGTGACAGCAGGGTGTACATGTCCCTGCCCGGAAGAGAACTTGCCATGCTCACCCGGGATCACACCCTTGTGCGTCTCCTGGAGGATCAGCGGCTCAATGCGTCCGCTCTTCGTGCCGGGGTTCAGGCTGACAGCACGATTTTTCAGGCGGTCGGGCCCTCCCGGAAACTGGAACCCGAGGTCCATGTGTTTGACCGTCCCGCCAATGCCCGGTATCTCATCTTTTCCGACGGACTTTCCAGGTGCGTGAAGAATGAGGTGATCTCCCGCTGCATGGAGTGCAACAATACGGCAAGATATGCCGTAAATCTTCTGATCCGCGAGGCGCTGCTGGCCGGGGCCCCGGATAATGTCGCCGTGATCTGCGGATTCCCGCAGGAATGAGTTTGGAACTTACAGGAGGTACATGATGGGTAAGAAGATCTTGTTTGTAAGCTGTGGGAAACGCGATGGCAATACCTTTCAAGCGGCCAAGGTTGCCTCCGACGCTGCGGCGGAGGCCGGGGCGGAAATTTCTCTTGTCGAAGCCATTCAGCTGAACGGGATCGGACGCGGGTGTTTCAGCTGCATGAAGTGCCAGAACAGTTTCGAGTTCGGGTGTGTTTTCAATGACGATGTGACAAAGCTGGTGAACCGGATGCCGGAGTATGATATTCTGGTGTTCTGCGCCCCGGTTTATTTCTCCAGTTTCGGCACTCAGGCCAAAGGGGTGATCGACCGGCTGATCTCCATGGTGAAACACGATGGCGAAGATATCCGCAGTCCTCTGAAGGGAAAGACCTTCGCACTGATTTCCACTTCGGGATCCGGAGAAGGCAACGGCGGCGTGAAGATCATGCGTGCATCATTTCTGGAGACGGTCAAGTACTTCCGGGGAACATTTGCCGGAGAACTTTATTTCCCCAACTGCGATATTCTTCAGGGCGGACTCAAAAATAATATTGAAATGCCGGACCGGGCGAGGGCTTTCGGCCGGATGCTGGCGGATTTTCACCGTTGACGCAGGGGAGATGCGACATGAGAAAATTTCTGCTGTTCAGCCTGCTTGTTCTCTGCGGGGCTCTTGCGTTTGGCGGGACGCTGATCTACCGGAACCGCAACGGAGAGAAAAAGCGTGTTTCCAACCTGAAAATTCTCTCCATTGACGGGTCGAAAATGGTGATCAAGATCAATGAGGGGACCAAGACCATTGCGCTGTCACAGGTCCTGAAATATTATGACACCAATATCAAGACCGGCGGGGAATTTGACGATGATACGGCCGAATACGATATCCGTCTGGGGGAGGGGAAGATCTCTTCCGACAAGCAGCATTCCAATCAGCGGACTTTTTCCATTTCCTACGATGTGTTCCGGAAACAGGGAGAAAAATCCCAGTCCGGCCTTCGTGCGCCTTATTTTTATCTTTTCGTGCTGACCAGCTCCGATGAGGGACAGCGGGGAATGTTTTCCTACAGCTATCCCGCCCAGGCCAAAGTCAGCATGAAAAATTATGACGAAGCCAAGATGATGGAAAAGGTCCTGACGCTCAATCGTCCTTACTTTTATTCCTCCGACGCCAACCGGCTTGGCCGCTCTTCCGGTCCGAAACTGATGGGTGGAGGCAAGGTTGCCACATTTCAGCTGAGCAATCTGAAGAACGGTCGGATCGTGGCGTGGTATCTGGTCGCATGGAGCAAGGATTCGATTTCGGCGACCAAAGAGTGGCGGGACAACTCCTACCGTTTGAGCAAGACCTGGTGGATCCGGTGAGGAGGAGCTTCAGCGCACCTTCACTCCGCCGATCCATACACCGTGAATCCCCCGTGCAAAGCGGTGCGGCGAGCTGAAATCAGCATCGGTATCGAATTTTTCCGGATCCAGCAGCACCAGATCCGCCAGCAGCCCCGGCGCGATTCTTCCCCGGTCGCGGAGCTGAAAGATCTCCGCCGGAAGCGTACACATCCGCTGAATGACTCTGCCGACCGGATATTGCCGGCAGAGCATGCGGAAAAACCTCGGCATGGCACCGAATCCGCGGGGATGGCTCCGGCCGATCCGGAAATCCTCCGGACGGGCACTCTCATCCGTGCCGCAGCAGCAGCAGTCCATCTGCAGGATCCGGTCCAGATTTTCCGGCGACATGCCGCAGAAAGCGGCGGTCGTTCCCGCCGGATCCTCTTTCAGCAGTTCGGAGGCTGCCTGCCATGCCGGGATCCCATGATCTTCGGCTATATCGGAAAATTTCCGCCCGGCATCCGGCTGATATTTTTTGAATGCGGTCCAGACCAGACGCGCAGCACTCCAGTCCCGACCGGAATCCCGCAGCATGACGGCAAGTTTTTCGAGGGCAGGGGACTCCTGCAGAATCTTTTTCAGCGTGGAATCATCGTAGATCCCGAACTTTTCCGGGACTATGACGCTCAACTGGGTCTGGGATTCGCACCAGGGATACCGGTCGCACCACACCCGGACGCCCCGGTTTCTGGTCCGTTCGAACCAGTCCAGCGCGGCATCCAGTTTGTGATGATTGGTCTTTCCTGCAGTTTTGAAGTGACTGATCATAAGACGCGTCAGCCCCGCCGCCGCCGCCGCTTCGGAGGTCTCCTCCAGCGATTCAAGCAGTTCGTTTCCCTCGCTTCTGAGGTGCAGTGCATAAATTTTCTTTTGTTCGGCAACCACTTCAAGAAGCTGTTCTATTTCGTGTCGGCCGGCAAAACAGCCGGGGGTGTACAATAGTCCGCTGGAAAGTCCTGCCGCCCCCTGATCCAGTGCTTTCTTCAGCATTTTCCGCATGGCATCCAGTTCCCGGACGGAAAGTCTTTTCTTTTCATATCCGGCCACGGCTCCCCGCAGGGTATTGTGACCGCAGAGGGGGACCAGGCGCAGGGTGTTTTCCGGCAGGCAAGTCAGATAGCCGGTCAGATCCTTCCAATCCATCCGGATCGCATACTGGGCGTAAAGTTCCTGCAGGTGCTCCCGGTTCCGATCCGTCAGGGGGAATACCGACAAACCGCAGTTGCCGCAGATCTCCGTAGTGATTCCCTGGGAAATTTTTCCTGCGGCATCCGGTGCGGCAGGGAGCGACATATCCGAGTGGCCGTGGGCATCGATGAAGCCGGGGATAAGCAGCAGTCCCCTGCCGTCCACGACACGGTCTTCCCTGTGGGGAACCGATGGCCCCGCATCGGCAATAAAACATCCTTCGGTCAGGACCTCCCCGGGAACGGGCGGCGTTCCTGAACCGTCGGCGATGAAGAGATTGGTGAAACGGATTTTCATACCTGGAGAATATATTGCGCGAACGTCTTTATTGCAACCGCGGAAACCGGGAAAAATTCCTGAAATCCCGTTTTTTTCAGGAATGCGCTTGTATTTGCAGAAAAGCTGGGATAATGTATGGATGGGGTGTTGTATCGGCAGGAAAAGAAAAACGGAGGGCATCATGAGCAAAATCAGTTTGCCGCATTTTGTGGAAGGCAAGTGGATCTGGAATTCCTCTTTGAGCAGCGGCGCCGGTACATTTCTGCTTATGCGGCAGTGTTTTCAGATCAACGCTCCCGGGATGGACAACCGGCTGTGGATCACTTCCAGCGGAGCCTATCAGCTGTTTGTGAACGAGCATTTTATCGGTTTCGGCCCCCGGGCCCGTCAGGGGGACCGGTTCTGTGTGGATATGTACGAAATTTCCGGCGAACTGCAGAGCGGTTCCAATGCTGTGTCGGTGATCGTTTATGACGATCCCATGCTTGTCCGGGATGCCCGGCACGTTCCAGGCATGTGGTGCCAGGTGGAGTGTGACGGGCGCATCCGGCTGAAGAGCGATGAAACCTGGCAGATCCGCAACGGCAGTTTCATGATGACTCCCCGCCCGCGTCTCTGCGAAGGTCAACGGCTGACGGAGTATATCAACAACAGCGATGTGCCGGAGCATTGGACCCGTGCCATGTATATTCCCGGCGGCGGCTGGCATGCTCCCGACAGCTGTGTGGATGCAGATGGTTCCGGTGTGACGCTGACCATTCATCCACTGACTCCTGCCATGGCCGGTATTCCGGTGGATTTTACGGCAGGGGACCACGGAAAAGTGGTTGCTGAACAGGCCTGGACTCAGGTGAATTTCAGTACACGTCACCGCAATGGGAGTGCCGCCTGTGCGGCGGAGACTTACTGCTACTGCAATGAACCCCGGGAGACCACTGTGCGGATTTCCGCCGATGAACCGTTCCGGTTTTTCTGCAACGGTACCGAACTTCTTGCCGCCAATGCTGCATACGGGGAAACGCTTCTTCCACTGTCCCTGAAAGCCGGCTGGAACCGGCTGCTGGCAGTTCAGACCCCCGGGATGAGCTCCATGGGGATTTTTCTGCTTTTTCCGGAATTGAAGAAAAACGAGATCCTGTGGCAGACTGAACCGGTCGAAAAGGGGAGGCCGGGCTGGAGCGTCGCCGGTCCTCTGAAACTGCCGCTGGCGGATGCCACTTTTTCGCTGAAATTTGAGCGTATCCCGCACGGGGTGTATCTCCCCCCGGAGGATGTTCCCATGGATCAGTTCCTGCGGCTTGAAAACGCCGTCCTCCAAGCGGATGATTCCTGTTCCGACCCCATGACTCTTCGCAAGGGAGAGTACCTCCGTCTTTCGCTGGACGTACTCCGTTACGGATATCCCGTGCTGATGCTGGATGCCGGCGAAGGCGATGAGATCGATCTTGCCATCGGCAGCTGCCGTTCCGAAAATGGACTTCCGTTCTACGGGGAACGGATGCGCAGCACACACCGGCTTCGCTGCCGCCGGGGGGAGAACTGTTTCCGGCTGTTTTTCCCGAATGAGATCATGGAGATCCTGATCCACGTCCGGAAGGCCTCCGGAAAAGTCCGGCTTCTGGAGTGCTACTGTGAGGAATTGAACCGGGAACCGGTGCATACCACGAAATTCTTCAGTTCCGAACCGCTGCTGGACAGGCTGTGGAATATCGGGTTGAACACTTTGCGGCGGAGCAGTGCATTTGTGCCGCCGCTGGACGTGCGAACCGAACATGTGACGTATCTTGTGGATGCTTATATGGATGCTGTCAATATGGTTGCGACATTCGGGGATAACGAGTATTCCGCCACCCGGCTGAAGCAGTTTGCCGATGCGCAGTTTGAGAATGGCGACATTCCCGCGCTGTCCTTTGCCGGCGGCAGCCGCCCCCAGGTGCCGCACCTCTTCTTTTTCCCTGTATGGATGTCCTACAATTACCGCATATCCGGAGATCTGGAGGCGCTGAAGGCCCTGGAACCCTGCCTTGATCAGTTGCTGGACTTTTTTTATTCTCTGGTGGACGATGAGGTCGGGCTCATCGGCGACCTGGACGAGCGTCTTCAGCTGGACAGCCGGCTGAGCATCGGAAAATTCAGCAGGGAAAGTTTCCCGACATATCTGAACGCGCTGTTCTGTCTGGCGCTTATTTCCTCGGCGGACGTCTTCTGCAGTCTGCACCGTGAAGGTGACGCCGACAGTGCCCTGGCGGATGCATCCGAGATCGCCGCCCGGCTCCGGGAACGGAATTTTGATCCTGAAATTCATCTTTTCCGCCGGAAAACCGAACGGAATTTTGGTGATGAAGCCATAGAACACAATCTTTTCGCCAATTTCATGACACTGGTGGGCGGGCTGATGCAGCCGGATGAATTTGAGATCTTCTTCAAGACCTATTTCAATGAGGAGCCTCCTTTTGACCGCAGCGAAGAAGCCCGGAATCCGTATTTTCACTTTTTCTTCATGGAGACGATGTTTTCATTGGGCAAAAAGGAATGGGCATGCCGGTATCTTCTGGACTACTGGTCCAGCCGGTTCTGCGAAACATCCGGTTCATGGCTTACATGGCAGGGGACCCCTTCGGCAGCTGCATTGAGTTTTCAGAACGGAAATCTGGTGTCGCCGAATATTTTCCTGGTGCGTGAAATCGCCGGGATCCGGGCGGCGGATCCGGCGTTTTCTTCGGTCTATTTAAGTCCGGCACTGGACATGGCCCAGTGGATTGACATGACGCTGCCGACAGTGTCCGGCAACATCCGGATCCGCTGGGAAAAACTTCCGGACGGCGGACTGGATATCCTGATCGAGTCCACTTATCCCCTGCGGGTATTGCCGGAATTCACCCCGGAACTCCTGTCCAGGACGGGTTTCACCCTGAGTGAAAATGTGACTCTGCTTCAGCGGGAGGCTTCGCGTACATGACGGACCGCGAACGCACTGCCGTCCAGCTCCGGGAAGATCTTGCGGTCCTGATCGGCAGGAAGATTCTTGACGAGAAATCGGCAAACCGGCTGATCGAGTATTATCCGCTGCCGGCAAGACGGGATTACCGGAAAAGACTGGTGGTTTGTTTTGGCGTGCTGGGCGCCTTTCTGATTGGCGGTGGGCTTACCATGATTGTGGCGCATCACTGGGACCGGTTGTCGCTGGCGGGACGGCTTGCCGCAGCTTATCTGCCGTTGTTTTTTTTCTGGAGTTTTGGTGGATGGGTGCTGGCCCGGCGTGGCGGGTCCGCAGTCAGAAGAGAGAGCGCATCGATCCTGATCCTGGCATCGCTGGCCGGGGCCGTCGGGATTGTTTCCCAGCAGTACCACAGCAGCGGAACATTGGGCGAACTGACGGTGATTTTGCTGGGATTCGGTATTTTCCTCATCTATTTTTTTGTTATTGGCTTCTTCGTCGTTTTGTGAAAAAATACGCTCAAATCCCGTCATTGACACGCTTGTTTGGTAAATCAAAAATCTTGA
>DCGO01000123.1 GCA_002314605.1 Lentisphaeria bacterium UBA1776
TTTACATAAGGAAAGCATAAAATGCAGAAAAAAAGATGTGCATCCGCCGGTCTCTCCGTATCCTGTTCTCTGTTTTATCTGAAACGAAAATCAAAGTTCACTCTGATTGAACTTCTGGTGGTGATCGCCATTATCGCGATCCTCGCCAGCATGCTGCTGCCGGCGCTGGGGAATGCCAGAAAACGGGCCCATTCAGTCGCCTGCCTGGGCAATCTGAAACAGCTGGGCGTCATGGCTGCAGAATACGCCAATATTTCCAACGGCTTCATCCCTCCGACCATTTCCAAGTTCAACGGGAACGACCAGTCGTGGGTCGGCGTGTATATTGAGAGCGGCATTATGACCCGTCCCAAAGTGGGGACCAAAGTGGTTTACCGCTGCCCCTCCGGAGGCTCCGCCATGGACAGTGACCAGCACGGCGGCGATTATTTTGAATCCTATGGTTCCGACGGGGCGGTGGAGGGTACTTACGTCACTTCCGCCAATGCCAAGGCCCTGAATCTGGCCCGGACCGGTCAGAGCGCGTCCAGATATCCCCTTTATGCAGACAGCGTAGCATGCGCGGCGGGGCAGAAAAATCCGGTCTCCCCCGCCACCGGAATGAAGCAGAAGTACCGGATCGATGTTGACCTGGGAGGTGCGGTGGCGGCGCGGCACAACCAGAAAGCCAATCTGCTGATGGGCGACAGTCATGTCCAGAGCAAAACCGCTTCGCAGCTGAAGGAACAGTTCCGGAACGGGGTCCATTCCCCGAGGATCGACAGTTACTGGTACGACAGCGGGACCTATTTTCAGTATGTTTTCACGGAAGGTGCCAAATGAAAAAGCTGACCGTATGTTTTCTCGTCTGTCTGGCCGTCGTACTGTCTGCGGAAAACAAAGTGCTGATCTGTGCCGGCAGAGAATTTTTCATCGGGCTGCATGACAATCAGATATGGGAACTTCCTCCGTGGGACGGAAAGGGGCGTGTTGTCGTCAGTTTTGAACAGCGGCTTGACTTTCCCCGGCTCGGCGGCTGGGCTCCGTGCTGGCAGATGCTTGTGAACGGGCAGCTGATCTCCGCCATGGCGGACCGGAACAATTCCCGTCTGCTGAACAAGAAAATGACCTCCATCCATATCGATTTCGGACAGGCCCGGGTCTGCAACGGGGAAAAATGGTATGCGCTGTATTCCCCGGACTACGAACAGGCGGTTACCAAATTTCTGCCGGCGGATGTGGAGGCATACAAAACCAAGGTCGATATTTCCGATCTTCTCTCAAAAACCGCCAAAAACACTTTCCGCATCCGTTTCGGCGCGGAACTGGAGGGCTATTACCGCAACTGGGGCATCAAACGGCGCCCGGCTCTTGCCGTCCGTAATTTCACCGTTATCCAGGAAGATATTCCCACCAGACTCAAGCCGGTGGCGCCTCCCCCAGGTTTTGTCTCGGTCCGCAAGGTCCCCCGTCCTGTGTTTACCTTCAGCGAAGATGCCGCAGGACTCCGGCTGAAGCTCGGAAACAGCGAATATATTATTACCTCTCTTTTTACCGTGCCGGGGGAGCGCAGAAAACGGATCTCGGTACGGGATGAAAACCCGTTCTACACTGTCCGCCGGAGAGTGGAAAAGCGGGAAAACCGCATCGACATATTCGATACCTTCACCAGCAAGGCGGACAAACTTATCGGGATAAAAATCGCATACGAAATGGATTCCGCCCGTTTCCCGCACATTTATCTGGCCGGAGACGGCAGTGCTTCCCGTTCCTTCAATCAGGACGGCCGCAACCCCAGTGTGTTCTGCCCCGATCCGGGACATCATGCCGGTATCGGACTCCTGGCGCAGGATGATGTATTCCGCGTTCAGAACATCCAGTACTGTGAAAACGGGAAAACCGGCATCCGGACGGATTCCTTCGCCCTTTCTCCGGGGGAATCCCGCACCGTCGAGTGGTCCATCTATCCGGTCATGTCCGAAGACTATTTTGATTTCATCAACGAGGTCCGGCGGGACTGGGGTGTGAATTTCACCATCCCGGGGGAACTGTCGCTTTCGCTGAATGTATTCCGCGACTGGGTGAAAGAGCCGGAAAAAGCGGTCCGGTTCCACCGGGATAACGGAATTGACATGAATGTATATGGCGTCCACTACTGGCGCCACATGGGAGGAGAGCGGAAGGACTGGCGTTCCGCCGTTTTCGGTACGGCGCTGATGAAGGACACGTCCAGGGTCAACACCGGGAAAAAAATCGAAGCCCGCCCGGTGGAACCCCTGCGTCAGTTTGAACGCCGGATCTTTGCCGATGCGAAAAAAATCATGCCGGGACTCAAGCGCCTCATCTACCTCCACACCCAGTGGTCCACGGAAGTCGATGACTACAAGACCTATGCGGACTGCGCCCAGCGAGGCAAGGACGGCAAGCTCTACACCGGCATTGAGGAGCCGTATCACTTTTTCGTGCCGACATTGACCAATTCCTACGGCAAAGAACTGCTGAAGACCATCGATCTCATGTTCCGCGAGTTTGATCCGGACGGAATATACATTGACGAGATGAACTGTTCGCCGCTCCGGATCGTTTACAACATGTGGGACGGCGTTTCCGTGGAGCTGGACCGCAATAACAATGTAGTGCGCAAGATTGGATTTGTGCCGCTGCTGAAAATGCCCTTCATGCTGAAGCTTTTTGACGGGATCATCCGTCAGCGGCATAAAATGCTGGTCGGAAATTTCTGCCCGGAAACCCGTTCCGAACGGGCCTATCACTTCCCTCGCTTTGAGGAAACATGCCACTCCTGGTGGGTTTTTTACTCCCACCTCTTCACCCCCATTCAGCTGGGGGATGTTTCCACCTACAGCCGCACTCCGGAGGACAACATGCTGGATATCTGCAATGCGATGAAGAACGGGGCGCTGTATTATCACTATCTCAATACCACGGCGTCTCCCACCATCACGCAGAAGATGTTTCCATTTACGCCCATTGAGCTGCATTCCCGCTGGCTGATGGGCAAAGAGCGCATTCTGACCTGCGTCAGCGGCGAATTCGGGTGGCACGACTCCCGTCAACTGGCCAAGGTTCACGTCTATGACAAGCTGGGGAAACCGACCCGGGATTATTCCGCGGAGGTCATTGCCGTTGGAAATGATACGCGCATCCGTCTGCAGCTGAAGCCGGGGCACTGCGCCGCACTGGCGGCCATTCCGGTGGAAGCTGAATTAACGGGCTCCGTCCGGCTCCTTGATCCGCAGTATGAAAACGGAGTCTTCACCTGCAGAACCGCCGGAAACGGCACTGTGACACTGAAAAAAAATGGACAGAGCAAAACCGTAACGGTCAGTCAGCCTGCCGTTCAATTCTAACCATAAAAAAGGAGAACCGAACATGAACAAATGGACCCTGTCAGCGCTTTCGCTTGCCGCCGCATTCAGCATTCAGGCCGCCGATACCTTTCCGGGGTGGGGGGGCAAGGATGCCGCCGCATTCCAGAAGGCCGCCGCATCTTCCACCGGGCTGAACACCAAAGCGAACAATCTGGTGATGTACCGGTTTTTGAATGAAAAAGTCAAGACCTTTGACGGCCTCTGCAAGATCGTGGATGAGGTGTGCGACGAACTTTATGAGAAACCCGTTCAGAATGCGGAACGCAAGCTCACCATCAAGAAGATGTTCGCGTTCTGCCGCGGACAGTTCGTTGCGGAAGCCATTGCATTCGCGGAAAAGAATCCGTCCTGGTACGATGTCTATCTCGGCAATATCAACAAGGCGGACAATACCAAACGCTACAATTTTCTGCTGACGGCCTACAAGCGTTACTTTTACAACTTTCAGCCCGACATGCATCTGAAAACACTGAACAATCTGGCCGCATGGGGCAAAGCCGGCAAAGTCGCGTCCCTCAAAGGCGATCTTGCGAAACTGAAGGCGCACTATGACCGTATCTCCTCCAAGGATAAGGCGAAGTGGTCGGCGGTTCTTCAGAAATATGACGAGATCATGAAGACGCTTTAAGCTGAAGCTGTTTCATCTTGTTTTCCGATACCGGCATCCGGATTTTTCCGGGTGCCGGTTTGTAAAATCATCATTCCGTGATACGGTAAGAAGACCATATCCGTAATCGGGAGGTGCTGAAAATGCAAAACAAAACTTTGACCGTGACCGGGACGGGTGACGCCCTTTTTACCATGAAGTTTCCGGAAGAGTATTATGGTTCCATGCAGGAAATTTCAAGCTTTATTCGGTCCTGTGACATCCGCATGACCAATCTTGAGACGAACCTTTCCGACTTTGATCTTTTCCCGTCGGCGTACAGCGGCGGGACCTGGCTCAATACACGCAAAGAGTATCTGCCTGAACTGCTGAAATACGGCTTTAATTACTGCGGTACCGCAAACAATCATGTGATGGATTACTCTTATGCCGGTCTTCTGTCGACGCTTGATACACTCGACAAAGCGGGCGTGGCGCACTCCGGGAGCGGACGTTCCCTGGCGGAGGCGGCGGCACCTGCGGTCATCGAGAAAGGGGGAGTCCGCTCTGCGGTGTTCGCGGTGGACTGTTCCCATAATCCGGCATCCAAAGCCGGACAGCCTACCGATTTCATCGCGGCGCGTCCGGGGGTCAACTACCTCGACCACAACTGCTGCCGGAAAATTTCCGGCGAACAGCTCGAGGCGCTCCGGGAGATCGCCGCGGCGACCGGGATCAACTTCGATCACGACCTCTATGTGCGTACCGGATTCCGCACACCCGATCCCGAAGGGGTCTTCCAGTTCGGCAAAGAGAGTTTCACGACGCGCGATGACATCCCGTTGACAAGCTGCAGCAAAAAGGATAAAAAACGGCTGACCGATGCGATCGCCGAGGCGAAGAAGAGCTGCGATCATGTCTTCATCCTGGTCCATTGCCACGACAACGACAACCGCAGTCATGAGAATCCTCCGGAGTATCTGAAAGAGTTTGTTCACGCCTGTGCGGATTCCGGGGTTTCCGCCGTCTTCGGCGGCGGCTGTCATGCACTGCGCGGCATGGAGCTCTATCACAATGTCCCCATCTTCTACTCATTGGGCGACTTCATCTATCAGGGACTGCAGGTCGAATATCTGCCGGCGGATTTTATGGAAAAATTCGGTGCCGACATCCGCCTTTCCGCCAAAGAGGCGCTCTATGTGCGTTCGCGCGGCAACACGGTCGGTCTGCACTGCGAGCGGCAGAACTATCTGACCGTCCTGCCGCGCCTCGTTTTTGAGAACGGCTCTTTCAAGGAAGCGGAGATCATCCCGCTGCAGCTCCATTTCGAGCGCAGGGACACCATGAACGGACTGCCCGCCCTGGCGGAAGGCAGTGAAGCGAGGGAGATCCTCGAGGGATTCCGCAGACTCAGTGCGCCTTTCGGCACAAAGTTCGGGGAACGCAACGGGTGCCTTACCGTTTCGGCGGAGTGATGACCGCCAGCACTTCCAGATTCAAAGTCCCGGGGAAGAAATCGAACGGGATGATCTCATCAACGGTGCATCCGTTGCCTGAATAGAGCTTGAGCGCCGCCGGGATCTCGTCTACGCCGCAGAAAACATGGGCGATCCTGCGCGGACGGCGCGAGATCAGCAGCTCCTGTACGCCGGGAAGCGTTCCGTGACGCGGCGGGTCAAGCAGGATCAGCTCGTTTTCATAACGCGGCGCGGGTGCGCTTCTGCGCAGATACTGCGCGTCGATCATGCCGGTTTCATATTTCATGGTTTTCCCTTTGCAGTGGAACGCGGCATTGGCGCGCGCCGCCCGGATCGCTTCCGGCGACAGTTCCGCGCCCCAGACCGAACCGAGCTGCGGAGCCAGCAGAAGCGACCACAAACCGTAGCCGCAGTAGAGGTCAAGCAGAGTATCTGTACTCTTCGGCTGCAGTTTTTCCGCAAGTTTTTCCGCAAACGCAGGGAGGATCGATTCGTTGATCTGCGAAAAAACCGTCGGCGGATAGAGGTACTTGCGCGGCTCGGGCACATCGAGATGCAGGGAAAGTTTTTCAGGGCCGAAGAGTTTTTTCCAGCCCATCTTTCCGGCGGGACGCTCGGCTTCGAGATAGTAGTCCGACCCCGTTTCGTCGACATAGAGAAAGGCACTGCGGACCGACGGGATCTGCCGGGCGACCGCTTCGGCGGCACTGCGCATCGTGCGGATGATGTCACCCGAAAGCGCGCGGACATTGAGGATCAGGGTGCGGTCGTTTTCGCCGCCGCGCACGATGCAGTAATTGGCGGCTTCCGCCGCAGCTCTGCTGCGCGGCATCGAAAGCTGATGATGGATGATCTCATAAATGCGGCTGTACTCTTCGGGCTCCAGTTCCGAATAAACGCTCTTTTCGTTCCCCGGAAATCTGCCCATGTGCAGAAAAACACATCCTTTTTTACAGCTGATGCGTCTTTTCCCCGTCGTGCGGTAGCGGCGCGGCAGCGGCGACGGCACCGCCGGTCCGGCGGCGGGAAGACCGTTTTTTTCAAGAAAACTGCGGAATGCACTGTTCTTGAGTTTCAGCTCATCTGCGTAAGGAAACTCCGCAAGCGGCTCCGCTGAAGCGGAAACGATGCGTCTGCCGGATGCGGAAACGGGAAAAAAATCTGTGAATCTCATCGTAAAAAACAATATTTTAGGGCACCTCTATTCATTGC
>DCGO01000118.1 GCA_002314605.1 Lentisphaeria bacterium UBA1776
GTAAAATATAGCATGGAAGAATGGTGATGTGTCAAAACGGTTTTGACACACAAAAAACAAGTTAACAATGATCAAGAGCCAAAACTTTTGAAATCGGCTCCTTGGATATTGAGATCGCACCCTGTTGAGTTCAATCCGGCGTTTTTCAGGTACCGAAACCTCCGCCGGAGAGCCGCAAGGCCGCCGGAACCCGCGGTTGATATTCCTTTGACGGATCACCGGTCGGTCCGGACCTGGCGGTAATTCTTCTTCAGTTCTTCGGTCAGCAGCCCCTGGCGCGTCCCGGAAAGTTCAAAGACATAGTAGAGTTCCGCCGCCCCCACGCCGCAGCGTTTTCCCCGGGGAATGTCTTCAATGTCCAGTTTTTCCGGGAAGGGGACCTGACAGGCGTGCTTGCCCAGAACCTCACGCTTCTTCTTTTCGAAGCCGGTGATGTCGATGAAGGTGTCGAACTGGTCGAAGAAGGAGCCGTAAAGTCCGGCGGTCACCCCCTGTGCAAAGATGAGGGACCCGTCGTAGCCCTGTTTTCTGGCCGCCAGAAACGCCTTGCGCATCAGGTGACTGGTGGCGGTATGCTCCTCCGTGTAATCCACCGGAGCGTGGGTGATGATGACTTCCGGATCTTCCTCCAGAATGAATTTCGTTACCCTGGCTACTTCTTCCGGATGGTCGTGGGCGGTGACAATGGTGGGCATGTGTTCCGGAACGCATGCCGGACGGGGAGCCCCGTACTCGAGGTCGATCCGAACAAGATCCTCATTCCAGTAGTGCCGCTGGGGGTAGTCGAGAAAAACGGGGGTCGCCCCGTAACAGGCCGCCGCCAGAGCCGCCTCCTCCTTCCGCCGGGGCATCTCGATGAACCACGGGACCTGCCAGCAGAAGCGGCCGGGAAAATATTCTTTTTTCTCCCGCTTGAAATCCCCGGGGGGGAGTTCCGGCTTGTCATCCTTGAGGGCCCAGCTGCCGGACATGTTGTTGGTGGATTCCACATAGATAACGCGGTAATCCGATTTTTCGTGATACTTCAGCAGGGTCCCGCCGAAAAGAAATTCCACATCATCGCAGTGTGCGGCAACCCCCATAACAGTCGGTTGATTCATTGTTTTTTCCTTTCCAAACAAAAACAGTTCATTGCCTGTCAATGAACAAAAATACGCAGGTCCCTGACGCAAACGGTTCCTTCGCCCCAGAAGTTTCGGATCGTGAAATACGGATCGGAACAGGTGTCCGGGCACTCAAATCTGCATAAATAATCCATGGGAAACGGCGTGGATACGGGAATCGATTCCGAGACAAACGTTTTTCCGGCGGAGATCTTGAAATTCTGCCGCATACAGCGATCCGTTTCCACCGTAAGCAGAACGTATCCTTTTTTTCCCTTCATTCGGGAAACCGTCTCTCCGGGGAAATGAATCTCAAGGTTGTTCCTTGGGGGGATCACAAAGCCTTTTCCCCGAACCGGCAAACGGAACGCATTTCCGCGGATATCCAAACTTTCCGCCCTTTCCCGTTCGGTCAGCGGTTCCTGATAAATGCAAACGGCTTTGTTTTCCGGCATCCGGAAGTCCGCCGATAAAGGATTGGAGATTAAACCGCCGCCGTTTTTGGCAGAAAGTTTCACCGTATATTTTCCGGCTTTCTGCAGGATCGCACCGGGGATTTTCCATTCGATTTCCCGCCGGGCGGCATCGGTGCTGTTCCATATTTTCCGGCAGAAAGAGCGGGTCTGCACCGGTTTCCCGTCCGAATAAAAATCTGCAGTATAGGTCAGCGCCTGATCGTCTCCAGCCGGAATGGGGAACGACAGAACGAGTTCATGTTCCGGGCTTGTGCCAACGTTCACACGCAGACCGGGAGCATCGGCAAACGCCGGCGCCGCCTTCCAGAGCCGGCCGAATCTTTCCGGTTGGATTTTTTTCACCGGCAGAGCGATTTTCCAGGGGGAATCCGGACAGATTTCCTTGCCGTCGGCGGAATAATATCTGCGGATGACGATTTCCTGCGGATACACTTCCGCAAGCAAAAACTGATGAATGGAGCAGCCTGCATTCAGAACGGTGCATTGTCCCTGCCAAAAATTCCGGTCATCGGTCAAATCTGCGTGGCTGTGGCCCGTGATGTTGATGAAACGGGGAGCGCGGAACAGAATGTCGCTTGTGTATCCGTAAGAATACACTTCGCCCCGGTATTCGCTCATGTACCAGACCGTATCCGGGGGGGAAATGTGGCTCACGACAAAGACCGGATTCTCCGGATGCCGCTTCAATGCCACATCCGTCAACTCATAAATTTTCCGCCGGAGATCATCGGTCCCGTAGTGAGAGAAAGGAAACCCGATGAAGGTATATCCTTTGACCGTCAGGACGGGATACAACGTCTTTACGCCCAGATATCTTCTGAAATTGACACCGGCCCCCGCAAGATCGGCTGTTTTGCCGGAGGCGATCGCCGCTTCCGGCATGATGTCGTGATTCCCGAGGACATAAAGCGTTTTCGGTTTTTTCCCGGGAAAAGCCTTATTGAATTCCTCAATGAACCGTGACAGCAACTCCGGTTGTCCGTTGCAGAAATCACCGGCATGCACCAGTACGTCGATCTTTTTCCCCGCCAGATGGTTCAGCGCAGAAAAAGTATTCTCCGTGTCGGGCGTGGAATAATCCAGGTGCGAATCGGACAGGATTCCGATCCGAAGAACGGGCTCTGCTGCCGAAACGGTAATCGCTGCACACAGAAACAGAAGAAACAACAGGGGCTTCATGACGCAGTATTTCTTACCTTACCCACATCCTCGCCCAGCACCTCTGATTCCGGTATCCGCCGTCGCCGGTGGGGGCGATGCAGTACCCTTTCTGACCGGAAAAGCCCAGCGTGGAGATCCTTGTGCGGCAGATATTGATGCCCCAGGGATACTGGCTTGTGGGACCAAGTTTCCCGAAATCTTTGGTGGGGATCATCATCTCCACTTCCCAGCGGTCCGGGTAAGTCTTCACCACCGCCTTCACGCCGGGGTTCCAGAGAATTCCCATGGAATCCCGGTTGATGATGGAAATGTCGGTGGTCTCGTCCCAGACGGCCCCGTTGGGGTTCACGCAGATCTTGAAATAACTCCGTTCCGGCGTGTCCAGATAGACCTCCACCAGATCGTCCTCGAAAATCGACCTGTCGTCTTTTGCCGTGCACTTCCGGACCAGCTTGTCCATATTGGTCTCATGGCAGCGGACCGCCACAAAAAGTCTGCTCCGGTCCTTGGAAAGGGAGACCACCGCTTCGGTGCTGTTGCGCCTGACCTCTTCCCCGGTCCGGGCGACAGTCATGGTCATCCAGCCGTGTTTGTATTTGCCGAGATTGCCGTCAACTTCCGTTTTGTCGGGCATGCTGTACGCCCGGATCATGGGACCTGTCCGCTTGAGGGACGGGAAAAGCTTCTTGAGAGAGGCATAGCCCTTTTCCATGGCTTCAATGCGCCTGAAATACACGGTCCCCGGCTTTGTCTTCGCCTTGGCTTCGGCCAGCAGGCGGAAATATTCCGGGACATCCTTTTCCTTCAGGAACCCGCTGGTTTCCGTGACGGAACGGGACTCATCTCTGGACCACACCTTTTCGGCAAATTCATGGAAGGCTTTCATCTCCTTTGCCGCCGGACCGAACCACAGATGGTAGTACTCGTCCAGCAGGGCGTTCAGATCCAGATCCGGATCCCACAGAAGCTTGTTGTTGATATAGAGCATCAGGTGGACCAGCGGCACTTCGGCGATCTTCTGCCCGGCGTCGCCTTTGGTACCGGAAGCCTGCCAGGCGGGAGAGAGTTCCATGAAGACCCCGTCGGTGTGATTCCGCACTGCCTGCCGCCATTTCTGCAGGGTTTTTCCGTAGAAAATGGGATACCGGGGACTGTAGGGCCGCTGATAGGGCAGCCACCACTCCCACGCCGGACTCTTCGCCTTGCAGTGAAAGGCCTTCCGGATGTTTTCCAGCCCCTTGAGCTTGTTATTGAAGGTGGATTTTAGCACCAGATGGAAGGGCCCGATGGCCTGAGCCGGGGCCAGAATATTGTCCGGGATGTTGGCCGGATCGATATTGGTGGGGATGCTGTCGTTGTACTGGCACCACCAGATGAGATTTTTATCCGGGTGCTTTGCTTTGATTCCTCTGGCAATGGCCACATGGAAATCCCACATCATGTCGGCGTAGGCCTGACGGATGGTCATGCCGTTTTTGGCATACTTCTTCTGATCCCGCCAGTCCCACGGATTGCCGCCGTCGGGGGAACCCAGTGTGACGGCGGAAAGGGTGGGATTGGAGTCCAAAAGTTTATTGGCCCAGTCGATGCAGGCTCTCTGGAAGTCCGGATCGGTGTAGCGGGGAACCCCTCCCTGTTTCATGGCACCGGCATAGAGTTTTCCGGGGGTCTCCTCCGCATACCAGGTGGGGTGTTTTTGGCGGTTTTCCGGATACTGGATCAGGGCCCGGGTGGTGTGGTTATAGACAATGGCACTCCGGTTGCCGCACTTCATCCGCTTGAGCCAGGAAACGCCTTCCCCGTCGGAACGCATGGCCCTGTAATAAGTGTACTCTCTTCTCCCGAAGGCCGCCTCTCTGGTGATCCTGCCGGGTTTGAAGGTTACGTCTTTCTTCTCCGGAACCACGGTGCCGTCTTCGTAAGGCGCATAAAAGCGGACGCCCAGCTGTTCAAGGAACTCGCTTACCGCGTGCCATTCGCCGATATCGTCGTTGAGGCCGATCCCGAGGCGCCAGTTCTGGGGTTCCGCCGTATCGAAATTGTCAAGGGAGTACTTTTCCCCCATGTATTTCCAGAATTCCTGAATGTTCTCTTTGGTGTATTTGGGCATCTGACTGTAAATGGTGGAGGGACCGGCCAGAACGGCATAATCGTCTTTGACCAGAATATCCAGTCCGGAATTTTTGAATTCCGGGAGTTTGTACCCGAGCTTCCTGGTGAACTCGTTTTCGCCCACGTAGATCCGGTTTTTCACCGCGTCCGTGGGGGCGTTCACGATTTTCAGTTCCGCCCCGGACATCTGCTTCACATACGTCTGCAGGTCCCTGGCCGCCAGCCTGACCCCGTTCCGGGCGTCTTTGGCCACCACGATCTCCGCCTGGGGGACACCGTTTTTCACAATGTCAAGGGCGAACGCCGGTGCGGCCGCCAGCAGGGCCCCGCATAACAGAAGAATTTTATGCATGTTTTATGCCCCTGAGTTATTTGATGGCATCCAGCTGTTTCTGAGCCTGATCCCGGTAGTACTTGTGGGCTTTGTCGCAGGCCATCGCCTTTTCGAAAGCCGCCTTGGCCTCGGCCTTCTTGCCTTCCGCCAGATAAAGTTTTCCCAGACTGATGTTGAAGAGACAGCCGTAGGTCCCCTTGTCGGCGGAGGTCTTCTGGATCCGGTCCAGTTCCGCAAGCGTATTCTGGCCTTCGGCATATTTTTTCAGCTGGATATAGGCATCGGCGCTGGCAATGACCGGCGAGAGGAAGCACCAGGAGTTGCTGTACTCTTTTTTCAGGAGAAGGATGCGGTCAATGGTCTTGACAGCTTTTTCATAATCTTTTTTGCCGCAGTAGGCGGAAAAGAGGCAGCGCTGTGCATTCAGGAGAGTCCATTTGTCGGAACCGGCATTTTTCTCCGCCAGAAGCAGATCCTCAATGGCCTTGTCGTACATTCTGCTGTACATCCGGGCCTCCCCCCGCATGCGCCAGCCGACATAGGCGTAATCCTCCGGCCACTCATTGATCTTTTCGCCGTCAAATTCGGCGGCAAGTTTTTTCCAGTTCCGACGGGCGTGAAGCATGGTCATCCTCGCATAGTTTTTCAGTTTGGCGTCGGAAATGGCGTCAATGGCGGGCTGGACCGCTTCCGGTTTCAGCTTGCTGTTGGCCGCCATGGCAAGAGCCTTGTACAGAATGGCCTTGTTCTTCATCTCCCCGGTGGTGCTTTGGGCGATCTTGTCAAAAGTGTCCGCGGCAGCGGCGTACTTGTAGTTGTTCAGGAGGTCCGTACCCTTTTTGAAATCCTGTGCGGGGGTCCCGGCACAGAGGGCGGCGGCGGCGGCACAAACAGTTGCGATCAGCATTTTTTTCATCTTCGATCTTCTCCTTGTTGTTGTTTTGTCAAAGCTGCAGAAACTGCAGCATGGTCAGGAAACCGGATCACCCGGCCCGTGGAACTTCTTCAATTGAGGGTGTACCAGCGGAGTTTGTTGCGGGTCCCCGCGTTATAGACTCCCCCGCCGGTTTTCATATCCAGGCGGGTGATAATGGCGCCGTGGCCGTCAAAGAACACATAGGCTCCGTCGTGGCGCAGCGGAGCAGTGTTTTCTCCATTGTCGTTGGAGTTGTTGGCCAGCTGCCCGGCATCCACCCCCTGCGTTTCCCCCGCGAAAATAAGCGTGGACGTGCGCCGTATGGAAGACGCTTTGTACCGGGAATTGCGAAGGCAGGTGTTTCCCCCGATGGTGTAGTAATAGTATGAGCTTCCCACCTTCACCCCCCGCGGGACCAGACTGCAGACAAAAGATCCGGCGCGGGTCTCGGTGATGTACCCGATGTCTCCCACGTTCGGGCCGATGAACCGCCCGATGCCGCAGCACTTGTCCTTGGCGATCCATCCGTTGCAGCCGGACATACAGGTAAATTTGGCAGGGCCGTCCGTGTTGGCGATTGACGCACTTTTGGTGGGGGGATACCACCCGGAAGCGTCCAGATACCCCATGACGCCGAACCCGACCTGTTTCATATTGGCAAGACACCGGATTTGCACGGCCTTAAGCCTTGCCTTGTTCAAAGCCGGCAGCAGCATGGCCGCCAGAATCGCGATGATGGCGATCACAACGAGAAGCTCGATCAAAGTGAACTTTGACCTTCTTTTCGGGCATAAAATGCGGGAGCAGAAAAAGGTGGTTGAAAGCCCCGGGGATGCACAATGTTTTTTCCGCATTTTCAGGAACTCCTTCTTTCTGGTTGCCAATAAAATACCGATATTCCGCCGACCGGTAATTATAGCACAACTTTTTCGCGTTGTCAACAGTTTTTCAAGAAAGAAATCAAGTCATAACCTTTCCGGAACCTGATCACTCGCTCAAACGCCGCTCTTGCACGGGACATCGCGGCGGCATTCTCCATTTGCCGTACATCTATCTACGCTCTCTCCCGGCGGAACGCAGGATGAACATTCCTCCGTCCCGCAGTTCCCGTCCGGCCGCCTGCTGTTTCAGGACAAAATCCCGCAGTTTTCCCGGATACAGCCGGTCCAGAGGATCGACTTTCGCCCCCATGGGGTACAGCATCCCAAGTTTCTGGAACTGCACGATATTGCTTGAGTCGTCCAGAATTTCACGGTAGGCGGGATGGAGCAGCCAGCTCTGGCAGAAAAAACCCCGCCACGCCGGATCGTTTCCGGCGAAAAAGGCGGCGGCCTTTTGCAGGGATTTCCGGCACGCTTCGGGATTCAGTTCCCCGTCTTCGGGAATATGGATGCCCGTCATGGGGTCTTCGTAACGAAGCACGATCTCCCACTCATCGGCCGGGATCGCCGTCAGGACCCGCTCCGCCCGTCCGGCCGTGATCCGGTTGCCGGTCCATGTACCGCCCTCCTGCCGGAGGACGCTTTTCCAGCCCGAATCCGCCCGGAAGCCGGATTCGCCGAAAACCAGACCGTCCTCGGCCATGGCAAGGACCTCCTCCCCCCGGCGGAAAACCACGATCCGGCCGCCGAAACGGGATTCCCGGTCATACTCCAGCCGTCCGATCCGGATCAGCCGTCCGGAAAAAACCGTGTCCAGCCAGCCTTCAAACTTCGCCGGGACGGCGTAGGGGCCTCCCCGGCGCAGCGAATAGCAGGACCAGATGTGGATCTCCCGCAAAATATCGCAGAGCCACTCCTCCGGCCAATGGTTTTCCTGATAAAACTGACGCAGCTTCTCGATTCTCTGCTGCAATGATACGGGTACGCTTTCCATGACAACATCATCCTGTTTCCGGAAAATATATCATGTTTCCGGATCTGTTTCAAGACTCATTCCGATGAATTTCCTGTCTGAACTGATGAAATAAAAACACCTCCCCCGCGTCACGTCTCCCGGTCGGTTTCCCCGCCGTCACATCCGCCATGAATAAAATCGGATCCGCGATTGAAAATAGGAAATGCAGCTGTATAGTATTCCCCGTATATTATCGAGACGGAGATTTCACCATGACCGAACTCTTTTTCAGACAGGAAGCCGGAGATATGACGATGCTCTTTTTCCGGCAGAAGGAAACGTATGCTTTCACGCTTGTTCCGACGGCGCTTTGCGGAGCAGTAACTCCCCACCGGACCGCCATCCCGGAAAATGAGGCAAACAAGTCCTACCTCCAGCGTTTTCCTCTGGAACCGGATGTTCTGGAGAGCATGATGCAGCTGAAATTTTCCGGAGACCCGGCTTTTGCCCAGTGTTTTCCTGGCAGGTCCATGCGGAACAGCGGCAGTGTTTCCCGGCTGCAGTTTCTGGATCAGAGAGTGACGGAAACCTCGGTCCGGACCCGTTTCCGGCACCCGGAAGGGGTGGTGGTGGAAAATATCGCGGAATTTGAAAAAGGGAAACCGTATCTCGTTGTCAGCACCCGGCTCATCCATCAGGGCAAACGTGAAATGCCGCTGGAATATCTGGCGGGAGTCTCGCTGGGAATGCTTTCCCCCTTTGCTCCGGACGACGGACCCGGACGGTATTTCGTGCATCGTTTCCAGTCGGCATGGGCCGCCGAGGGCCGCCCCCTTGCGGAAAGCATGGACGAAGCGAACCTCGAAATGTCCTGGCAGGCGGCGGGACTGCGGAACATCCGCTTCGGAGTCAACGGCTCCATGCCGGTACGGGGATTCTTCCCCTTCCTCGCACTGGAGGACCGGGAGGCTGGCGTTTTCTGGGGAATTCAGGCGGAAGCCCCGGCTTCGTGGGAACTGGAGATCGCCCGGACGGGGGATTTTCTCAGCCTTTCCGGCGGCTGTCCCGGCAGGGAAACCGGATCCTGGACCAGAGTCCTGCATCCCGGCGAAACTTTTGACAGCATGAAAATGATCGTCTCCTGCGTGCATGGGTCTTTGGACGACCTTTGCGGCAGAATGCAGCAGTATCAGCAGACGGCCCCCCCTGCGGAAAAAGACACCGCCGTCATCTTCAATGAATACTGCACCACCTGGGGCCGTCCGTGGAAAAAGAATCTGGAGATGCTCCTTACCCCCGCCAGCGCGTGCGGGGCAAAGTATTTCGTGATGGATGCCGGGTGGTTCCGGAACGATGCCAAAGAAAACCGTGGCTGTGTGGGAGACTGGAACCCGAAAGACGAAATGTATCCCGGCGGCGGCTTTGCCGGCATGACGGAAGCCATCCGGCAGGCGGGCATGATCCCGGGGATCTGGTTCGAATTTGAGATCTGTCTGGAAAATTCGGCCACGGCGAAGGCACACCCGGACTGGTTTCTGACCCTGGACGGAACCCCCGTCCGGACGGGCCCCCGGATGTTTCTGGACCTCCGCAAAGAAGAAGTCCGGAACCATCTGCGGGAAAAGGTCATTGCATTCCTCCGGAAGTACCGCATCGGCTATATGAAAGTCGATTACAACGGCTCCACGGGAGGATGGTGCGACGGCCCGGAAAATCCGGCGGAAAATCACCGGAAATACATGGAGTCCGTGCTGGAATTTTTTGAGGAGATCCGGCGGGATCTCCCGGATCTGGTACTGGAAATATGCGCTTCCGGAGGGCACCGCTGCACTCCGGCGTGGGGCCGGATCGCGGACCTCTTCAGCGTGTCAGACGCCCACGAGGGGGTGGAGATCCCCCTCATTTCCGCCAACACCCTCCGGATGGTCCCGGCGGTCAAGAATCAGACGTGGGTCACGCTGAGGCCGTGGAACGACGAAAAACGTCTTTTTTACCTCCTCTGCGGGGGATTCCTCGGGCGTCTCTGTCTCTCGGGGGATCTGGATAAACTTTCCGCCGGACAGTTTGCCGTGGTCCGGAGAGCATGCGATTTGTACCGGGCGGCGGCGGAGACCGTCTGCACCGGGAAATTCCATGTGGAACAGCACTGGAACCGGTCCTTTCTGCGTCCGGAAGGGTGGCAGAGTGTCCGCTTCCGGTCGGGAAAGAAGCAACTGACAGTCCTCCACACCTTCGGCAATCCTCCGGAGGAGATCGCGTTCCCGGCAAAGTCCCATGAACACACACTTTTTGCGCCGCAGAGTGCGGACTGCAAAGTTCAAAACGGCATGTTCCGCTGGCTGGCTCCGGCACCCTTTTCGGCACTGATACTCTCGGAAAATGAAGGAGAAAACTGACCATGACCGCAGACAACACGATGAATCGGAAATTTCAGGACATCCTGAGCCGGATCGACGGCGGGGAACTGGTCCGGAAGACCACGGAACTCTGCCGGATCGAAATGGGGCAGACCTTCCGCCACTACCATCAGGCCATCGACCGCATCTGCAGTGAAATGCGCGAGGCGGGCATTCCCAATGTGGAAAAACTGAACTTTCCGGCGGACGGAACCACCGTTTACGAGGACAAGCGCATGCCCCTCGGCTGGGACGCCACCGTGGGAAAACTCACCCTCTGCGACAAGGAGGGGACCGTGGCCGCGGATTTTCAGGCTCACCCCTTCCATCTCGTCAAAGGCTCCTGCGCGGTCAAACCGGAAGGGGAGATCATGCGGATCATTACGGAACAGCAGTTTCTGGCCGGGGAGGATCCCCGGAACGCGCTGGTCATCCTGGAATCCCCCACCTGGCCCCGGGCGGCGGTCCTCACCCCCATTCTGGATCAGGGAGGACGGGGGTTCATCACCGATTTTCTGCTCCACGGCCGTCAGGAACACCCGGAAGCGCTGCAGTGGGTCAATGCCTGTACCGAGGGCAGCAACTGGCACATCCAGTGCGAGGACCGGGAATTTGTGGCGTTTTCGGTCAGCCTCACCATGGGGAACAAACTCCGGGAACTGGCCGCCAGGGGGGGACTGAAGGCAAAAGTGGAGTGCGACGGGCGCCGTTTCAAGGGGGAACTCCCTGCCGCCACCGCATTGATCCCCGGCCGGAGAAAGGAAGAGGTCTGGCTTTTTGCCCATACGTTTGAACCCCTGCTGGACGACGATTCCAACGGGGTGACCGCCGGGATCCGGATCGCCCGGGAGATCCTGCGGGAAGGTACCCCGGAGTACTCCCTGCGGCTGGTCTTCACCATGGAGCTTTACGGCTACGCCGCATTTCACGCCAATTTCACGGGCAAGGTCATCGGCGCGGCCAATATCGACTCCATCGCCTGCCGGAAGGGAGATATGTGCAAGGTCATGCCGCCGATACGCTCCGTTCCCTTCCACGGGGTCGCCATGGCAAAAAACCTGAGCACTTCCCTGCAGAATGAAGTGAAGACCCTTCTGACCAGGCCCTGCAGTGTGGACGATATGTTTCTCTCCGCCACCACCAATATTCCCACGGTCTGGTTTCTGAAAACACAGGATCCCGACTTTCCGGACGCAGAAAATTTCTGGCATACCTCCCTTCAGACGGAGGAGGGGTTCCTGGATCCCGGGGTCTTCGCCAGATATACGGCGCTGGCCGCACTCTGGTTCAAAGAGGTCCTGTTCTTCAAAGGCGAAGAGGAGCCCCTGCCGGAACCGGTGCTGAATCCGATCCATTCCCCGTGGAGGGATTACGCCGCAAAACAGGTCTTCGACCGGGTGGGGACGGGATTGCCGCAGGACAAGGTCCGGATCCCCTTCCGCAAGCGCCGCCGTCTGCCGGACGGGGTGCTGTACGGTCCCTTCGCAAGCATCCTTTCCGGCATGGACGGACAAAAAGATCTGGCGCAGATCATTCTGGAAACGGAAGCCGACCGGGAAGTCACCATGACCGAACCGGAGATCCGCAAGGCCGTCAACGCCATCGGGTATCTTACCGGATGGGGATATCTGAAACTGGTGAAAGGCACCCCCCTCACCCGCGCCATGCTGGCGGAAACTCTGGGGAAACTCGGGGTGAAAAACGGGGACATCCTCCTGGTCCACTCCTCCGTCTCCGGCTGCGGCTATGTGGAGGGCGGGGTCCGGGCCATAGTAAACGGCATCATGGATGCTCTCGGCAGCAGCGGCACGGCCCTCTTCCCCGCCTTCACCCGGCCCTATATCTACCTCGGGACCAATGTGAACAAGAGCTGGAACTACCGGCCCTACGACCCGAAAGATCCGGAACAGATCTGGGTGGGAGAGCTGCCGAAAGCCGTATTGGAATTTTTCCCGGACGCGGTCCGGAGCGAACACGCCACCCATTCATGGGCGGCACTGGGGGCCCGTGCCGCAGAACTCACCCGGGATCAGCGTTTCACCGATCCCCCGGCATCCGCGACCTCCCCCATGGCTCAGGCACTGAAAAACGGCGGCAAGGTGATCTATCTTGGAACGGGCCTGGCCCCGTCTACCTTCCTCCACTACATTGAAACCGTCAACGATGCCCCCTTCCTGCAGCCGGCGGTGTGCAGGGTGAAAGATCCGGACGGTGCTCTCCGGACGGTGCTTCTGGAGAAACACCTGCCGGGGCACCGGGATTTTTACCGGAAAGATGCGGAGAACTGCAAATTTTTCCGGCAGGCGGTGCAGGAAGGACTCCATATTCACGAGATCCCGTTCGGAATGGGGAAGATCCAGATGATCGACCTTCAGAATTTTTACGAAATCGGCATGAAACTGTGGAAAAAAGATCCCCGGATCCTCCTCTGCGATGATCCGGAATGCGTTTTCTGCCGGCAATTTTAACAGGAGAGCAACATGACTGTCGAAGAATTTTCGGAACTCCGTTACGGAATGTTCGTCCACTTCGGGCTTTTCAGCGAACTGGCCCGGGGCGAATGGGTCATGAACCGGGAACAGATCCCCGTGGAGGAAATGGAGGCCCTTGCCGGAAACTTTCACCCGGACAACTTCAATGCCGACGAGATCTGCCGTCTGGCCGTGGAGGGGGGGATGAAGTACATCGTCTTCACCACCATGCACCACGAGGGATTCCGGATGTATGATACAGGTCTTTCCGGGTTCAACAGCGTAAAATTCTGTCACCGGGATTTCGCCCGGGAGATCGTGGAGGCGGCCAGAAAACACGGCCTGAAAACCGGGTTGTACCACAGCCTCAACAACTGGCACGACGCCCCGGACGCAGTGGACGCTCTGGAGGATCCGAAAAAGTACAACATCTTCATCGCCAACACCTTTGACCGGCTGAAAGAACTGGTCACAAAATACAACCCCATTGACATCCTCTGGTACGATGGCTGGTGGCCCTACCACCGGGACGGCTGGCAGGCCGAACGGATGAACCGGGAACTCCGGGAGATCCAGCCCCATCTTCTCTTCAACGGGCGGAACGGCCTCCCCGGGGACTTCGGGACCCCCGAACAGCACCTCACCGCCCCGGTGCCGTGGCGGCCCTGGGAGGCGTGCATGACCTTGAACAACCACTGGGGGTATCACCGGAGCGACCACTGCTGGAAGAGCCCGGCGGAGGTCATCAATATGCTCATGACCTGCGGTCTGGGCCGGGGGAATCTCCTCCTCAATATCGGTCCCCGGGGGGACGGTTCCATTCCGGAAAGATCCGTGGAGATCATCCGCGCCGTGGGCAGATGGATCCGGGAGGAAGGCGGAAGCGAAGTCCTTTCCGGCTGCGACAAGCTCTCCTTCAGCCCCACGGTCCCGAACCCCGCCGACCGGGGAGACTGGGACCCGCAGGGGAAATTCGCGGCGTCCGGAAACAACCTTTATCTGGTGATGCAGTACAATCCGGGGAGGTGTTATACTCTTACCGGACTGCGGGCCGAAGTCCGGTCCGTCCTGGTCTGCGGAAGCACGCCCCTCAAGTTCACGCAGACCGGGGACAAAATCACGGTGAAACTCCCGGAGGCGCTGGAAAAGATGACCGCCCCGGTGCTGAAATTCGTCTGCGATCGGAAACCGGCCGTTTACCGTACCGGCGGGATGCGCATCCCCAAATGCGAACACCCCCGCTACGACCCCATGGAACCGGATATCAAGTACGAGGAGTGACCGGAAGATGACAGCTGTGACGAAAATCCTTCAGCAGGCCGGGGCCGCTGCCGTCTATGCGGCGGGCCTGCAGGCGGGAGCTGCCGTTTACGAGTTTGCCGGGCAGCCGGATGCCAAAGGGGGGTGGACCTTTCTTGCTTCCGAAGAAGGAAAAATGGTCTATATTCCTTTTGAGGGGGTTTACGAGAGCAAGGGAGGACGGATCAAGTCTCCCGGATTTTCCCTGAACAAACCCGCAGGGGAAGGGGCTTTTTTCCGTCTCACCTTTACGGCGCAGGCCGCCGTGCAGGGGTACTGGTGGGTGGATTTTTACGACCGGGACGGCAAGCCTCTGGCGGACATCAACAGCGCTCTGTACGCTTCGGACAAGGCGGTCCGGCAGGATGAAGTATTCTTCGCCGATCCCCGGGCGGTCCGGGCGGAAATATCCTTTGTCACCAAAAAAGGGGTGGCCGTCCGGGATATCCGGCTGGAAAGGATCTCCCCGGCGGAAGCCGCCGCATGGTGCGACCGGCTTTTTGCGGCCCTTCCGCAGAAACCCTTCCCGGTTGCGAAAGACGCTTTCCGGCTCCTCCCGAAAACCCGGGCCGCGCTGAATCAGGGGACTCCATGGAAAATCCTGATGCTGGGGGACAGCATTGTCAACGACACCTGGTGTTCCAATTTTCAATCCCTTGTCATGCGGGATTTTCCGGAGGCGAAACTGCAGTTCCTGCTCTCTGTCCGGGGAAGCACCGGGGTCTGGTTTTACCGGGAACCGGCGAATTTTCAGGAATATGTCGGGCAATTCAAGCCGGATCTGGTCATGATCAGCGGCATCTCCAACGTGGGGAAGACCGGGGACCCGGAAGCGGATCTTGTTTCCGTGATCCGGCAGTGCCGGGCCATTGGAGCGGAAGTTGTGGTGATGAGCCCGCCTCTCTCGTACAAGTGGAGACCGGGGGCGGCCCCCGTGCCGTGGCGCGAAGACTGGACTACGGAGAGAGGCTTCCGTCCCTACCGCCGGGACTACCAGTTTGCCGCTGCGGACAAGACCCGGACGGCGTACTGGGATCTGACCACCGGCCCCTGCCGGATCGTGGAGGACTGTCCGCAGGAATCAGCCTGGTTCAGCCGGGATGCAGTTCATAACAACAACCGGGGGAAACAGCTGATCGGACAGAATCTTGCGGCTTGGTTTCGCATGGCAAAAGAATGACAAAACAAATGTTTTCTGGAAAGGAAAAAAATGAAAAAATTGATTGCTCTCTTTTTCGCGCTGGCAACATGCGCACTCACGGCGGCGGAGCCGGTCAGGGAACTCAAGATCCTGACCATCGGTAACAGCTTCGCCTGGAGTGTCTTCAAGTCTCTCCGGAGTATTGTGGAGGCGGATCCCTCCTGCAAAGTCACCATTGTGGCCGCCAACATGGGGGGATGCTCCTTTGAAAGACACTGGAAATATTATCAGGAAGGCCGCAAACCCTACGCAGGGAAATACTCTCTCAAGGAAATGATCCGGCAGGACAAGTGGGATATTGTCACCATCCAGCAGGTGAGTCAGTTCAGCTGGAGGCCGGAGACCTACCAGCCCTACGCCGACAACATCGTCCGGCTGGTCCGGGAGAACGCCCCTCAGGCGGAGATCGTGGTTCAGCAGACTTGGAGCTATCACGCCAACGATCCCCGGCTCACGGCGAAAGTCTGGAAGATCGATCAGGACATGATGTACGACAAGCTGACCGCCGGGTACACCAGTCTTGCTCAGAAGTACGATTGCAGGATCATTCCTTCGGGATACGCCGTGCAGCTGTACCGCAAGGCCGTCGGCAAGGAGAAACTCCAAGGCCCCGATCCGGCAAAATTTGCCGGTCTGAAAGAGGGGGAGAATCCGGTGAATCCAGACGTGGTGGGCAATTTCACCTGGGGCAAGGACCGGAAGACCGGGAAAACCGTTTTCCGGAAGGACCCGATCCATCTGAATTTCCGGGGGGAATATCTTCAGGGACTGGTCTGGTACGGGTTCCTTTTCGGCAAAGACCCGGAAAAATCCGCCTGTGTCCCGGCCGGGATCTCCAGAGAAGAAGCGGCGCTGCTCAAGCGCTGTGCCGCTTCGGCGGTCCGGGATTTTCCTCAGGTCAAGAAGGGATACAAACGCCCCGCCGCACTGCAGAAGTGATCCGGCAGGATTTTTGAAAATAGAGGAGAAAGACAGAGTTGATTATGGAAAAGAAACCGAAAGTCATCGTCCTGGGCTGCGGAGGCCGGGGCAAGGGGGCCTACGCCCGCTACATCGAGATGCATCCGGACGAAGCGGAGATCGTGGCTGTGGCGGAACCCCGGGACTACTACCGCAACAGTACGGGAGATGCCCACCATGTCCCGGAAGAGTACCGTTTCCGCAGCTGGGAAGAAGCCCTTTCCCGGCCGAAATTCGCCGATGCTGTGCTGATCTGCACCATGGACGATATGCATGAGGGCCCTGCCGTCAAGGCGGCGGAACTTGGCTACGGCATTCTGCTGGAAAAACCCATCGCACCCACGGCGGAAGCCTGCCGCCGGATCGTTGCCGCCGTCAAAAAGGCCGGAGTGCCCTTTGCCGTCTGTCACGTTCTCCGCTATACCAACAGCACCCGGAAGATCAAGGAATTGATTGCCGGCGGCGTCATCGGCGACCTTGTTTCCATCCAGCGGCTGGAAGGGGTGGGACACTGGCATCAGGCCCACTCCTTTGTCCGCGGCAACTGGCGGAACGAAAAGGAGACCTCCTTCATGCTCCTTCAGAAGTGCTGTCACGATCTGGACTGGATCCGCTACATCATGGGAGTGCCCTGCACGAGGGTCCAGTCCTTCGGGAGCCTCCACCACTTCAATGCCGCCGGCAAACCCGCCGGCGCCGCCGACCGCTGTCCCGACTGCCCCGGAGAAGTGGAGTCCATGTGTCCCTATTCGGCCATCAAGATCTATCTCCGCGACCGCGTCTGTCAGGGAACCAAAGGCTGGCCCACCGATGTGGTGACGCCGGATATGACGCCGGAAGGGGTCATGAAGGCGCTCCGGGAAGGCCCTTACGGCCGCTGTGTTTATGCCTGTGACAACGATGTGGTGGACAATCAGGTGGTCAACATGGAGTTTGAGGGAAAACGCACCGCGACGCTGACCATGACCGCCTTCTGCAACGACGGACGCCAGACCCGGATCTTCGGGACCCGGGGCTCCATTCAATCGGACGCCAAAATGATCCGAGTCACCGAATTTCTGACAGGGAAAGTCACCGAATACGAGATCAGCAAGCTGGCGGACGACACCATCAACAGCGGCCACGGCGGCGGCGACGGCGGACTGATGAACGCCTTTTTGACTGCCCTCCGCACGGGGGACCGCTCGCTGATCCTCTCCGGAACGGATGAGACGCTGGAAAGTCACCTGATGGTCTTCGCCTCCGAAGAATCCCGCCATACCGGTAAAGTGCTGGAACCACGCTGAACGACAGGAGTTTTTTTATGGCTGGCTATGAGGAAATTTTCCGGCTCTGGGAAGGGGAAGCACCGCTGACCCGTCCGGAGGACAAACTTCTGACGGAAACGGTGCAGCGGGGCCCCTCCGGCATTGAGCGCGTTACCAATGTGACCGTCCCCACCCTCACCTATTACCCCTGCACCCGGAACGACACGGAAAATCATGTGCGTCCCGCCGTGCTGGTTTGTCCCGGCGGCGCCTACAATATCCTCGCGTGGAATCTGGAAGGACGGGATATCTGCAGTCTGATCAACCGGAACGGCATGGATGCGTTTCTCCTGAAATACCGCTGTCCCCAGCACCGTCAGGGAGCGTTTGCCGACGGCGCCCGGGCCATGCGGTTCATCCGTGCCAACGCGGCGGAGTTTGAAGTCGATCCGGCAAGGATCGGCGTGATCGGTTTTTCCGCCGGGGGGCATCTTGCCGCCATGCTTTCAGCCTCGGCGGAAACCGTGCCCTACCCGGAAAAAGACGACATGGACAAACTCTCCTTCCGCCCGGATTTTGCCGCTTTGATCTATCCGGCCTATTTAGCTGATGATGATCTTGCCCTTGCGCCGGAATTCAAGGTGGAAAAATCCACCCCGCCCGCACTGCTTATCCAGGCTCAGGACGACCCGGTATGCTGCCGGAATGCCGTTGCGTGGTTCCAGGCACTGAACCGTGCCGGGGGTTCCGCAGAACTCCATATCTGGCCCACCGGAGGTCACGGATACGGCGTGGTCCGCCGTGGCAAAGATACAGACGACTGGGGGGAAACTGCCGGTGTCTGGCTCCGGAAAATGGGGAAACTTCCATAATGGATGGCGGAACAAAACGCTATGCGGTGGAGGATTTCAGCGGGATCGAGGCGGTCCGCTGTCCCTGCGGGATGAGCAAACGGGCGTTTACAGGAGTGGGGGGCAAACCCGCCACCCTCCACATGGTGGAAATTTTTGCCGACGCCCGGCTGCATTACCACAAAAGTCATATTGAGATGTACTGCATTCTGGAGGGCTCCGGAGAAATGGAGCTGGACGGGGCCAGGGTCCCGGTCCGGCCCGGTTCCGCCATTTTCATCCAGCCGTACTGCCGCCACCGGGCGCTGGGGAAAATGAAGATCATGAATGTCTCCATCCCCGCCTTCGATCCCGCCGATGAGTGGTTCGACTGACTTCGGGAAGGAAGGGAAGACGATGAACGTGACCATTTTGGGCGGCGGCTCCCTGCGGATTCTGCCGCTGATCCGGGGCATCTTCTCGGCGGCGCCCGCCGTGCTTCAGGATGGCGAGATCCGTCTGGTGGACCGGGATCTCCCCCGGGCCGAAGCGGTGGGGAAACTGATCCTGGCCGCCCCGGAATATGCCCGGACCGGCTGCCGCGTGATCTGGACGGATGATCTCGACTCCGCCCTGCCGGGAACAAGTGTCTTTTATCTTACCATGGGGGCCCGGCGCCAGCCGTCTTATCAGGAAGCCTTTTTTCCGGCCAACCGGTACGGGTTCATCGCCACGGACAACCTCTCCGTCAACGGGGCGTTTCTCTCCCTCCGGCTGGGGCGGACGATTTTGAACATCGCCCGGAAGATGGAGAAAGCCTGTCCGGACGCATTGATGCTGATCTTCCCCAATCCGGTGGCGGTCTATTCCCATCTGGTGAATACTCACACCCGGATCCGGGCGCTGGGGATCTGCGGCGGCTTCAGCAATCACCGCTGGGATCTTACGCGGCTGGCGGGGCGGGACGCCTATGATCCCTGTTGGGAAGTGACCGCCGCCGGAGTCAACCACCTCTCGTTCATTCTGCGGGGCTCTTGCGGAACCCGGGATCTGTACAAAGAGATCCTGCCGGAAGTGTTGAAGAAAAACTGGACCCCGCCAGCCATTCCCAGTGCCGGCAATCCGGAAACAGAAGCGCGGATACAGCAGTCGCTGAACTGGCTCGTCCGGCTGTACCGCCGATACGGAACGCTGATCTTTTCCACCGAAGCGGACGGCCTCGGACATATTTTCCCGGATGAATTTCTCCTGTGGCAACGGAAAACTTACGGTACCGGAGGAGACTTTGATCCCCATGCTGCGGAACAGCGGGAAAAAGAGGAGCTTCAAAGAAATTACCGGAATCTCATGGAGGCCGCCAGTCATCCCGCCGGGATCGACTGGTCCCGGAAAACCGGACTTTTCCGCAAGGTGGAGACGGACATCACCATCCCCCTCTTCCGGGCGCTGGCTGGACAGGGCTCCGTGCGGATCACCGCTTCCCGGCCCAACGGCGGCGCCGTCAAAGGGTTCGGCCCGGAAATGCCCTTGGAATACACCATGGATCTGGATGGGACAAGGATCACGCCGGCGGAAAATCTGTTCATTCCGGAACCGTTCTACGGCCTCATCGCGTCGCTGTCGGAATTTCAGCACCTGCAGTCCGAAGCCATTGCGGCGTGGTCCCCGGAACTTTTCGCCCGGGCGCTGGACGCCTACCCGGTCCAGCAGTTTCAAGGCGAACGGGACGTATTTTACCGCAAAATGTTCGAAATCTTCTCCGACCTCGATCCGGAGATCGTTTCCGCAAAAACATATTTTACACAAGGATCTCACAGATGCTGAATTGGAAAACGCTTTTCTGCTGCGCGGTACTTTCACTGCTGCCGGAAGTCTCCGGTACGGCGTGGACGGTATCTTTTGACAACACCCTCACCCCCGAAAAGGCGCAAGCATTATCGGCGGGAACCGGACCGGTCGCCGGGAAACCCTTCGAGTCCGGCAGCGGGGTCTTCGACCTGGATTCCGTGGCGGGGAAAAAGATGCCCGCCGGTTCTTTGGCCATCATCGCCTGCGAACTGGAACATCCCCGAAAAGAAACCGTCTATTTCGGAACCGGAGCCGATTACTGGTTCAGCTGTTTCGTGAACGGAAAACAGGTTTTCACGACCTTCCCCCAGGGCAATCCAGCCGGAACGGTCTCAAAATACGACACCGTTTATCCGGCGGCGCTGGAAAAAGGGAAAAACCGGATCGTTTTCCTGCTGAAGCGGGGGTTGAGCAGCTGGCAAGTCGGGTTCACTCAGTTATCCGCCGGCAACTGGCCGGAGTCCGATGCCAAACGTCAGGAAATCTTCGCCGCCCTCCAGAAGCAGGTGCCCTTTCAGACCCTGTGCAAGCCGTGGGTTCATCGCGTGACCCCCGACAGCGCATCGGCAGGCGCGGCCTTTTCCAAACCCGTGGCGGCGGGACTCCGGTGGTGGAAACACGGTTCGGAGGAGAAGCACGAAGTATGGACGGAAATTCACGGCCAGAAAGAAGCGCGGAAAGTCCATCGTTTCGACCTTTCCGGCCTCGCGCCCGGTACCGGGTACAATTACGAAGTCCTGATCCTTGATGAATCGGTCCCGGAAATAAGGACCGTCGCCTCCGGAAGTTTCACCACCTTTCCGGCCGGCAGAAAAGATTGTCTCTTTCATGCCGTCAGCGACCTGCAGGTGGGGGAAACGAAACGCATTGCCGCTTTGGATCAGATGGTCCGGAACTGCGGTCTGGGGACCGGGGATTTCGTGGTTTCCATGGGGGATGTGGACAGCATGATGGATCACTTCTCCAGAATTTACTGCTCCGGCTTCATATCGCCTCTACAGAAAAACGGGGTCCGGTGTCCCTTCGTTTTTGTCCGGGGCAATCACGAATACCGGGGGGAGGAGGCGCCCCTCTTCGGGGAATACTGCGGGCGACCCTATTACGCTTTCCGGTACGGAAAGATCTTCTTCATAGTGCTGGACACCGGGGAGGACAAGGCCATGATCCGCACCGCCAATCACTTTACCCTGAAAACCGACACCGCGCGCTACATGGAGGAACAGCGGCGCTTCCTGGAAAAAATCGTCCGGTCGCCGGAATGCAGAGAGGCGCAATACCGGATCGTTCTGGCCCATGCCACCCCCTTTGAATTTGAGAGCCGCTACTATTTTGCCGGCATCCGGAAAATGGCCGGAACGGTGTTTTTCGGCGAAAATCCCCCGTGTCCCCTGGACTTGTGGCTCTGCGGAGACATCCACTCTCCCTACCGGTTTGACCCGGTCAAAAAGGAGCTTGCAGGGGTGTACAGCAAAAAACGGAGCCGCAGCGTCCCCACCCAGGAGGACCTGAAAAATGTCCGCTTCCCCGTTTATGTCAACGACGGCCCCTACGGCGCAGGAGCGGAACTTTCGGTGATCCAAGTCCGGGTCGGCGATTCGGGGATCGAACTGGTCTGCCGTACCCCGGACGGCAAAGTGCAAGACCATGTCCTGCTCCGGAAAGGCAAGGGATTTCAGGTTCTGAACACCACCTACCGGATCATGGGAACCGCAGGAAAATGAGAACGGTCTGCGCGCTCCTGCCGGTCGCCCTCCTGCTGTCCGGAGGATGCCGGAACGTACCGGAAAAACAGGAAAATTCACAGATGCAGAAACCAATTGCAGAAGAATACATGATCCCGATGCGGGACGGTGTCCGGCTTTATACCCAGGTGATGGCCCCGGGATCCGGAAAATATCCGGTGGTCTTCCTCCGGACTCCTTACGGGAAAAAAGATGTGACCCTTGCCGAAACCCTCCCCGGACGCATGGATTATCTGCAGGCCGGGTACGCCGTCATCGCCCAGCACTGCCGGGGATGCGGCCGGAGCGAGGGGGATTTCATCCCCTACATGCACGAGCGTCAGGACGGCCTTGACACCCTCGATTGGATCCGGCGGCAGCCGTGTTACGGCGGCGAACTCTTTCTGCAAGGCGAAAGCTACGGCGCCACGGCCCACTTTGCGTATCTGGAC
>DCGO01000055.1 GCA_002314605.1 Lentisphaeria bacterium UBA1776
CCTGGAGTCTCATGCACCCCACCACGATTCATTTTCTTTGAGAGTCTTGTGAAAATCAAGATAAACGACCAGCGAATCCCCCTGATGATGCCAAGTAGAAATCCGTGGTTCCTGCTCCAGCTGCAGATCGAAATACTGCCTGTACACCACCGTTTCCATCGTTTTTCCCGGCCTGAACAAAAGGGGACAGCCGCATTGCCGGAAAGCAGACCGGGATCATCCTGAATTTGTCACTCATCTTCCTTCTCCTGTTCAGTTTTCAACATCAGAAGAAATTCCATCTGCCAAATCTCGCACTAATATGACGCCGGAAACGGTTTTGTCAATGAATTATCAGATTTTTTTATTGTATTATCCGGCCGGAATATGAATGAAAAATCAAACATGCGACCGCACTTTCCGGGGATCAGCTTACCGACCGGCCGTATTCCGCCGGGGTCATGCCGGTCAGGCGCTTGAAGACCCGGTAGAAGAACGTCAGGGAATTGAACCCGCAGTCCGCAGCGATGTTTTTGATGTTCCCGGAGGAGGATTCGATCAAGTTCCTGGCGTGGGCGATGCGAATCTGGAGCAGATGGACGGAAAACCCGGAGCCGGTCTCCCTGAGCAGCAGATGACGGAGGTGGGAAGCGCTGATGCCGGTATGGTCCGCCGTCTCCTCCAGACTGACGGGCTCCCGGTAATGATCCTCCAGATAGTCCAGCGCTTTCAGGACGATGTCGGACGCATATTTTTTCCCGTTGGCGGAGCGCGTGCCGTTCTGAAGCGGATCCTCCGGCAGACGGAGGGAGATCCGGCAGAGGATTCCGGTCAGATCGGCCACGGCAAGTTCCGCCCGGACCATCTGGAAAGGCTCCCTGGCATGCTCCACCAGATCATCAAAGAGCTCCAGCTCCTCCGGATTCAGCGGCAGGAGCCGGTTCCGGAGATTGTCAAAAAGAGTCCCCCGGAAAAGAACATTGATGAATTCCGAGCGATCGGTCTCCACCGCGACCACATGCCGCTTCGATTTGGGGACAGCAAGAAAATCCCCCGGAGTCAGAATGAATTTTATGCCGCCGGTTCCAACGGTGATCTTCCCTTTCCGGCAGAGGACAAGCTCGTGGGACGCATTGTGCACATGCTCAAAAGAAGCGGATGCCCGCCGGCACTTCCGCTCCGCGTATGCTAGCCGGGTCACGATCCTGGGACCGGCCCAATAGGAAATCGACTGCGTCTTCAATGTTTCTTTCTCCCTCCATCCGGGCTCTGTCTCCAATATAGCCTGAAAAAAAGCAATGTCAATACATTATCTGTCTTTTCTTCTGTATGATCAGGCTTTTAAACCGGCACGGAGTCTTCCGTTTTTTTCCGGCAGGAGCGGTATGCGGCGGGGGGCATGCCGGTTTCTTTCTTGAATGCCTTGGAGAAGATGTAGCGGTCGGCAAAACCGCATGCCGCAGCGATCCCGCCGATACTCTCCGTCCCGAAGGAAAGCATGGTACGGGCCTTTTCCATGGCGATCTGCAGTGCATACCGGTGGGGGGAGACCCCGGTGGCATCCCGGAATTTCCGCTGAAAATTGCTGGACGACATCCCGATGGTCCGGCAGATTTCCTCCCGGTGCACGCCCTTTCCCATCAGCATGATGGCATGCCGGATCCGGTCATCCTCCGGAGTCCCGCCGACCCCGAACTGTTCCGGAGGGATCGCCGCCAGCACGGAAAAAAGCATGGCATAGACCGCCGCATCCGAGGAGGAGCTTTCATTCAGCAGAAGATCAAGGATCCCGCAGATGGAATGGTCAAAGATCATCACCTCCGGCTTCACCCGTGAGTACGGGGGACCGGCGGTGAAATGAATATACAGATGCTCAAAGGGCGAATCGCATGCACTGCAGAAAGGCGTATTGGGGGGGATGAGGATGATCTCCTGCCCGGAGGGGCGCACGATCCGTCCCCCGAAATCCAGCCGGGCCCCCGGTTCCGCAATGTAATACAGAAACCAGAAAGGGACCTTCCGGGTGAAGTTCCAGGAAAAATTCACCTTGCCCCTGCCGAAGAGGAAAATATCGGCCTCCGGGATCAGGACCGGCGCCGTCTGCTGCGGGTTTTCAGTAATATTTAACATGGATTTTGATCAAAAATGACATTTACATCTTTTCCGCTCTGTGGTATAATATATAGTGGCGACGCAAAGAATGCAAGGAGGATAGTATGCCGATTTTAACATCTCAGGAATTTACCCGCCGCATGCAGGCGGCTCAGGCGGCCGTCCGGGCGAATCAGCTGGACGCGGTCCTCGTATTTTCCACCGAATCCGAACCGGCGGCGTGCCGGTATTTTTCCGATTACTGGCCCAGCTTTGAAACTACCGCCGTCCTGATCCCGGCGGAAGGAGATCCTGCGCTCCTGATCGGTCCGGAGAGCCTCACCTACGCTTCCAGCCGGTCGAAGATCGCGAAGATCATTCAGCTGATGGATTTCCGCGAATCCTCCCAGCCGGACTACCCCGGCTCGAAACTCCCGAAGTGGAGCGATGTGGTGTCGCAGTACAAACTTGAAAAGATCGGCATCTGCGGATGGTATCTCTTCCCCTACGCCATGATGACCGAACTGGCCAAAGCCATGGGCGGCATGGAGAACATCGTCCCGGCGGACGCTTTGATCCGACCGGTCTTCATGAAAAAGAGCGCCGAAGAGATCGCCTGCCTGAAGGCGGCGGCCAAGGCCTCCGAAGCCGGATTCAAGGCCATCCTCGAAACCATCAAACCGGGCATGACCGAATCCGAACTCTGCGGGATCGCCACCGCCGCCATGACCGCCGCCGGGGCCGAGGCCACCGGATACCCGGTGTGGTGCTGTTCCGGGCCGAATTCCGATCAGGCCATCAGCCGTCCCACCATGCGGCAGGTCCGGTGCGGGGAAATCATCCACTTTTCCATCGGGGCGAAGGTCGAGGGGTACAGCGCCAGCATCGGCCGCCCGGTGGTGCTGGGGACCTGCCCGGATGAGATCCGGAAATTCATGCAGGTGGGGCTGGACGCCGCCAACATGACTTTTGACGAAATGCGTGCGGGCAGAAAATCCGGCGACGTGGCAAAGAAGATCCACGACTATATCCGCAGTCAGGGGTACGGCGACGCCATTCTGTACGGTCCGGCCCACGGCTGCGGCCAGATGGAATGCGAATACCCCTTCCTCGAAACCAGTTCGGAATACATGCTGGAGCCGGACATGACTTTCATGCAGGACATGTTCCTCCACCGGAACGGAATGGGATTCCGCTGGGAGGACGGGCTTCTGGTCAAGGCGGAAGGCCCCGCCGAAATGCTTTCCAGCTACGGCAGGAAAATCAACATTCTCTGACGGGAGAAACATCATGGTCATTGATATTCACGGACATCTTGGCAACATCAATTTCAGCGAATTCTGGCAGGCGGACGCCGGGACACTGGTCCGGTACATGAAGGGCTCCGGCACGGACAAACTCTGTCTCTCCGCATCGAGAGCCATTATGTACGATATTTTTGAAGGCAATGCGGAACTGGACGCCGTGCTGAAGAAACACGATGAGTTTTACGGCTATGCGGTGATCAGCCCCACCTTCCCGAAATCGGAAGATGAACTGCATTATCTCCGGGACAATCCGAAGTTCCGGGGGGTGAAAATTCACCCGGACTATCACGGGTACGATCTTGCCGTGCCGTCCAATTACCGTTTTGTGGACCGGATCGCAGGGAAGACGCCCATGATGCTTTTCCATGTTTCCTGCATGCCGGGCAGCGGATACTCCAGGGCGGAGACGGTGGTGTCCATTGCCCGGAACCACCCGGAGACGAAATTCGTGCTGGCCCACTGTGCGGGGCTTTTCCAGAACGGCAATTATCCCTTCTTCCCGAACATGGATTCCCTGGAGCGCATCTGCGATGCGGGACTGCCGGACAATGTGTGGATCGACACGGCCCATTATCTCCTGTACGCCTATCAGACCATCATGGCGAAGATGGTGCGTCTGGCGGGGGCGGATCATGTGGTGTTCGGCACGGATTCCCCGCTTCAGGGGGCCATGCAGATGCGTTTCTGCCGGGAGGTGATTGAAGCACTGGACATCCCGCAGAGCCAGAAGGATGCGATCCTTTTCGGCAATGCAGAGAGAATTCTCGGCATCGCGCAGCGGTGCAAATAAGCAACGGAAAATGGGGGACGCCGGTACCCGCTGTCCCCTGTGATCCGCTCCGGAATTGCGGCAGACAAAAGATTTAAGGTCCAAGACTGAAGGCCATATAAGAAAAGGAGTTTAAAATGCAGAAAAAACATCGAAAATCCCCCGGCCTCCCTGTTTCATGTCTGAGAAGATCAGCGTTCACGCTGATTGAATTGCTGGTGGTGGTGGCCATCATCGCCATCCTCGCTTCCATGCTGCTGCCGGCCTTGAACAAGGCGCGGCTCGCCGCCAGTGCCGTGGGGTGCATCAACAAGCAGAAGGCACTGCTTCAAGCCAATACCCTCTATGCCGCCGACAACGCCGGATTTCCCACGCTGACTTTCACCTACTGGGAACTCATCGGGCCATACATGGGGCTGAAGGCCGCCGACTTTGCCACCTACGGCTACCACTATCCGGACAAGGAGAAACACCGGAGACTTTTTTACTGCGACCAGGCCCGGGATACGGGGTTGAGCCTCTCGGTCAAAAAAATCTTTTCCTACGATTTCACCACCGGCTACAACGGGCAGGTGGCACCGGATTCCAGGGCGGGATATGTAAACACCCATCTGGTGTTGGATTCCTACGCTGTCGCGGCTCAGCACTGCAAACGGCTGGAAAAAATGGCCAGTTCCACCATCATCATGGGGGAACGGATCCTGAATCCCAACAACGGTCTCCCCATTCAGTTCGCCGTTCCGGCCCGCTCCACCTACACAGGGTTGCCGAATCTCACCAAGTACAACACGGCGGAAAGCGGCGGCTACGGGCTTGACCTGCGCTGTCACCAGCAGACGGGGAATGTCGGCTACGCGGACGGCCATGTGAGCAAATATTCCATCAATACGGTGATCGATCTCAAGATGTTTGCCGCACAATAACCCCTGCTTGACAAGGAGAAATATGAGATTTGCAACACTTCTGCTGGCGGCGGCGCTCTTCGCCCCGATGCCTGGCCTGCAGGCCAAAACAGTTCTGAAAGACTGCGTGATCTATGTCCCCGACAAAGCGCCGGCGAGCGTCCGGCTGGCCGGGGTCGTCATGCAGAAATATGTAAAAGCCGCCACCGGCAATGAGCTGGAGATCGTGAACAAGCCGGCAAAGAAAATGATCGCCCTGGGCGATTCCCCGGAAATGCGGATGGCGGGGATCAACGCTCCCGCTTTGAAGGATGAAGAACTCCGGATCCTCACGAAGGACGGTTCCCTCTACATTGCCGGCAAAGATTATCCCGGAGACCGGAACACCCCTTACGGCGGCAAGAGCTTCGGCACGCTCTACGGGACCTATGAATTTCTGGACCGGTACATGGGGATCCGCTTTCTCCTGCCGGTGCTGGATACCAAAGGTTCCGGCATGAAAACCCTGAAAAAGCGCAACCACATCCCGGAACAGCCTTCAGACTTTGCCGTGGACAAGATCGACTTCACTTACCGGCCCCGGATCACCCAGCGGAAAAGCTGGACCCCCTACGGAACGGAAATGTATCTCCCCAATCATGAGATCTCTGCCATTCCCTACGGGTTCGCCCACAGCTGGGGCGATCTGTATCCGGCCAAAGGAAACAAAAAATACGCCTATCTGAAGGACCGGGAACAGACCTTCCAGGAACATCCGGAATATTTCCAGATGGCCCCGAACGGACAGCGCATCGCGCCGCAGACCCGTTCGGACCTTTTCTCGCTCTGCCTCTCCAATCCCGATGTGCTGAAGGATGTGGCGGAACGGGTCCTGCTGTATGCGGAAAAAACGGGAAACCGGATCATTGCCATTACCCCCAATGATGCCACTCCGACCTGTTCCTGCAAAAATTGCCAGGCCTCGGTGGAACATTTCACCGAAGAGGAAGCCGGGCCCACGGAAAACCGGGGCGGTTTTGAGTCCTGGACACCTCTTGTGCTGAACTACTACAAGACCGTTTCCGAGAGCGTGCAGAAAAAGCGTCCGGACCTGATCCTGACCGGATCCTTCTATTACAAATACGAATTTCCCCCGAAAAACGGCAGAAAAATCATTATGCCGGGTAATTTCAGCCCCAACTTCTGGCTGCTGCATACGTCTTACGGACCAGTGCGCTACTATGATCCACTGAATGCCAATTATCACCGCTGGATCAAACGCTGGATGGAATACTTCCCCAACTCGACCAAAGGGTACGGCAAATACGATTTCTGGTACCGTCACGGAAACGGCATGCTTCCGCCTGCTGTCAAATATCTTGAAGAGATCCGTCAGAACATTCTGAAATACAACTTCACCGGCGCCAGGTTCGAGCCCTCCGGCAGTGTGGGAAGCGTGCCCGACGGCTGGATCTGCGCCCGCCTTGCATGGAATCCCGATATTCCCGTGGAAACCCTTTATACGGACTGGCTGGAAAGTTCCTTCGGCAAGGAGGCCGCCCCCCATGTCCGGAAGATCTACGACCTCATCGAAGCCGGCTTCAAAAAACATGTGGATGACCACAAAGGCTTTGTGGGATACAATATGAATGCCGATCTGATGGCGGACGGCTACGGCGCCCACTGGCCGGAGATCGAGGCCTGTTACAAAAAAGCCCTGAAGGCGAAAAAGAACAAATTCCAGCAGTGGAGACTGGAAAACTCCTTCGGACTTGCCCTCCGCCTGACCGGATATCACGTCCGCTGCATGAATCTCGGCAAGGTCACCAAAGATTCTCCCCTGTACCTGGATGACGAAGGCATTGCGGAGATCAATGAACGGCGGACCCTTTCCACCCAGGATCTCTGGGGCGTACTGCCCTACACCTCCGTCTGGAGCGTTTCTCCGGGAAATTTCCGTCCGGTGACGGGAACCGATGTTTCCGGAAAGATCCCGTGCGCAAAAGAGTTCAGATCCGCAAGCTGGTTCCATTCCGAGGATTTCGTGATCCTTGCGGACCGGGATGGCGTTGCCGAACTTAAACTGGAGTGGGAGACCAATCCGGATCCCTTCACCGGCAAAAAATACCGCCCGGAGATCCCGTATTTCACGGCATACGACGGAAAGACCGTCAAAACCATCTCCTCCGGATGCATGGCGGATAACGGCGCGATCCGGTTCAGGATGAAAAAAGGTCAGACCATTCTGCTGAACTACCTCCCGCTTTACGAGTACCGTTCGGGAGCAAGATGGCGGATCGTGTCCATGAATATGCCCTACGCCATGGGACACTCCCGTCAACCCAGCGGACTGTACATCAATGACATGAAAGAACCCATGTATTTCCGGATCAAAGAAGGAACGAAACAGTTTGAACTGACTCTGCACCGAGGCGGATTCGATGTGGATTTCGTTTCTCCGGACGGGAAAGTCGCCAAACACGTTGCGGGAAGCGAGTATTGCCCCGTCAGGATCGAAAATCCGGCTGCCGGCTGGTGGATGGTCCGTCCCGGCAAAAAAAGAACCTCCTGCTTCATCCGTCAGGGGAAAGGGATGTCCGGCTATTTTGTGTACGACCCGAATCATGCTTTTGATGCGGAGTGTCTGAAGAAATAACCATGTCAAAATTCGTTTTGACAGAATAAAAACAGAACCGGAGACCGGTTCAAAAGAAAGGAAGGATTCTGATGAAAAAAACAATGCTGGCCATGCTGGCCGTCGCCGCCATGGGGCTCACTGCCGCCGAGGTCATTGATCTGGGCAAGGGGAAACTGGACGTCACCACCGGCAATCTTGCCTTGACCGTCGGAGGGAAAAAGACCTCCATGGAATTTTCGTGGAAAACCGACAAGTGGCACTCCATTGCGAGAACCTCTCCCAAGATGACCAAGGCCGACGGCAAGTACGTCTTTACCGGGACCTGCGCTCCGCTGAAGGGGACGGATCCTCTGACCTTCGTGGAGGAGATCAAGAAGGACGGCGACGAGGTCGAACTCAAGTGGAAATACGATCCCAGCCATCTGGTTTCCATCGGCCACTTTTTCGCCGTCAATCTGCCCTATGCCGACTTTGCCGGCAAGGAGATCCGTTTCAACGGCAAGGCCGTCAGCGTTCCTGCCGCGACCAAATACGGCTGGTTCAAAAATGACGGCGAAGAGCAGACCATTGAGATCAAGTATCCCACCGGTGAGGTCCTGACCGTTGAGAGCGAGAAAAAGTGCTCCGTTGTCGGGGTCACCTACCTGAACAGCGGCGTCCAGGTCCGCATCATGCCGCTTACCCCCGGCAAGTTGGAACTTTCGCTGAAACTCAAGTAATTTCAGTTTATACATCCCCTGCGGTTTTCCGCAGGGGCAAATCTGCGGAATTGTTTGCAGTCGGGGTTTCTGTGTTTTTTTCAGAAGGATTCAGGGTTATGGATAAAAAAATGAAGGCACTGGCGGAGGAAAGAACCGGTATCTGTCAGGCATTTGCAAAGGTCAGAAGTACGGCGGAAGAGAAGAAGATTTTCCCGATCGAAGAAAAATTTGCCTCCCCGGAATATCTGGATCTGGTCCGGGAAACGGACGCGAAATCGGAAAAGATGCTGAAATCCTGGTTTCAGCGCGACCTGGACCTCTGCGGCCCGGAACACTTTTCAAGGGAAAACGTGTTCGTCTGGGGAGGCCCCACTCCCAGCTGGGGCGGCTCCATGGCCAAAGACGCCAGCCTCAAGGCCAAAAAATATTTTGATGTGGACAATGTGATGTACGTCTATGGTCCAATCAACGATGAAATGCTTTCCATCCACCGCAGCTGCGGCAAGGTGATCTGCCATCTGGGCCGGAACTGCCGCACTGCCGGCGCCGCCATGGCATCCGACCCGGAAGAAGCGGAAATGCTGAGCAGAATGTCCCTGAAGTACCCCAATGTGGTCGGCGGCGTGGTGGACGACATGTCCGGCAATTACGGCTTCAACTATTCCCAGCGGGAATACCGGGCGATCTACGAGAGCCTCCACAAGCACAATCCGAAGCTGGAGCTTTACGGGGTCGTCTATTCCTGGGAACTGGACGGGAAAAGCCGGGAAGTCCGGGCGATCGCCGACTTCATCGACCATGTAATCCTCTGGTTCTGGAAGAAAACGGACCTGATGGAAATGGACCTTGCCGTGGAACGGTGCCGTGCCATGTTTCCGGGAAAACCCATTATGCTGGGGATCTTCATGTTCGACTACGGCATCGCCTGTCTGCCCAACTCCGTGGAGACGATGAAATATCATCTGGAAAAGGCCCGGCGTTATCTGGCGGCGGGCAGGATCCATGATATTGTGATCCTCGGAGACCGGGAGATCGAAAAGTGCCCGAAGGCGGCAAGGTACATCAAAACCTTCCTCAAAAAGGAATTCGCCGCATCCTGCAATTTCACGCTGGACTGAAAAACATGGAAAAAATGCAGGAATTTGAAGCGTATCTCGAGGCTCATTTTCTGGATGAAAACGGAGTCGTCTATTCCCAGATCGACGGGGAAAAGGAGCGCCCGCTTACGAAGGAATTTTTCCGCCGGCATCCGGATGCGGAACGTTTCTGGCACGGGGTGAAGATCTCCCCCGCCGGATTCTGGATGTACGAAAACTGCGGGATGACCACGGGCTCGCGGCTTGCCGGTCTCTGCAGCCGGATGCGCACCCCCGGCGGGGATTCCCCGCAGGTACGGGAACTCGCGCACCGGGCGTTTCACGGCATCCGGCACATCTATGAAGTCGGGCAGGAATTCGACAGAGGGTTCTTCCCGAAGATCTGGGGAAACCGGCTTTCCCGCCAGACCAGTACGGATCAGTATCTGTATGCCATTTATGCCATGCACGACTACAGTCCCTTTGCCGATGCGGAGGAGTTGGCCATGATTCGGGAAATGATCCCGGCTATGGTGGATTTCTGGTACCGGCGGAAATACGTCTTTGACTATTATTATGTGAAGGACATGGTGTGGCCGCCGCTCCGGTTCCCATCCTTTCTGATGATGGCCCATCTCTATACGGGAAAAAACGAATATCGTGAGGAGGCCCTCCGGATCCTGAAGGAAAACCTTCATAAGATCCCGGAAAATTCCCGCCGGAAGCACGGGCGGCTTTATGCAGAGGCGGACGCCGTCACCATGGACGTGATGAATCAGGAGATCCTGCTGAAAACCGCACCGGTGCCGGAAGCGTATCACGAAACATTGCGCCGGGGGATGAAAATCATGTGGGACGAGGCGAAGCAGACCCTGACGGAAGACGGCTTCACCCGCTTCTCGGTCCCCTGTGATCCGGAAACCGGAAAAATGCTCAATGAACCGGAAAAATTCGGTCCCCGGATGGGCTGGAGTACCATGATCGTCCGGGCCGGACTGCTGGCGGCAAGGCATGTGCCGGAAATGCGTCAGGAGGCCCTGTCTGCCGCAGAAGACGTGCTGACGAAACTTACTGTGAAGGAAATGTACTACATGCATCCCGGCGACCTTGCGCTCCTGCCGCCGGACCGTCCGGAATGTCAGGCGCATTTCCTGAGCGGAGACGCCATTGCCAACGCGCTCTGGGCGGCGGCACTGCTGGAAGAAACCCGGAAAAATACAGAAAGAGACGGAACAAAATGATGACCGGCGGAAAAAAGATCTGGTATTTTGCGGACGGTTACCTCCCCGCGAAGAATCCCCAAAGCAGTATGGAGGCCCACGAGGCGCTGATGCTCTTCAACACGCAGCAGACAGCCGCCGATATCAGGATCGACATCTATTTCAGTGACCGGGCGCCGGTCAAAAATATCCCGGTAAATGTCCCGCCGGAACGGGTGATCTCCCTCCGGATGGATCACCCGGAAGATCTCGGCGGCTGTGCGATCCCCGTTCTTACGCAGTATGCTTTGCGCATCCGGTCAACCACGCCGCTGGTGGTCCAGTTCGGGAGACTGGACACCACCCAGAACAACATGTCCTATTACCTCGGCATCGGGTACAGCGAATAGCCCTGCTGGACCGGACTATTTGTAGCAGTCGTAGTAATAGTTGTAAACTTCCTTGGCGCGGTCGTCCTCGGTACGGGTCCGGGGCTTCCCCTGACTCAATTCCGTGTTGGACATGGGAGCGGCGTGCCCGTCGGCCCAGGCGATGGGCATGATGGTATAGACCTTGTGGCGCCCCTCTATCATGTTCCGGGGATTCGAGTAGCACAATGCAGCCTGACCGGCGTCGGCGGAATAGTGGTCGCTGCTTTCTCCCACGATCAGAAGCTCGCTGGTATGCTGAAGTTTGGTGATCTTGTTGAGAAAAGTCGTGTACCCTGGACACTTGAAGTAGGTGTTTCCACCCTTGCCTTTTCCGTAATTGTAGCCGTATCCGCCGGCGGATTTGGAACTGTCGTTATTGTAATTGCTCATATTTATCTTGACGGAATCGGAAACCCCCTTCATCCCCTCCACCGTCCAGGATGGGCACCGGAAGACGCCGCTGGAGACCAGTTTCCGCTGTTCCGAAGTATAGGACAGCGAGATTTTGCTTTGGGAAACAAAGGGAAGCAGCTGCAGTTTCCAGCTGGCCATGCCCTGACCGTTCACGCTGATGGCCGGAAAATAATCCGAGCTTGCATCGGCATACTGGAGTACGCCGGTTGCCAGCTGCTTCATGTTCCCCAGACACTTGGACATCCGCGCCTGTTCCCGGGCGGAATTCAGGGCCGGCAGCAGCATCCCCGCCAGAATGGCGATGATGGCGATCACCACCAGCAATTCGATCAGGGTGAAACACCGCCCGAACTGCCGTGATGAATGATCCGTCTTCATCTCATTTCGCCGGGGCAAGGGAGTGAGGGAAGATGAAAGGAAAGACCCCGTGGAAACATTGTGTTTTTTCTGCATTTTCCAGTTCCTTCTTTATTTTTGTCCAATCAATTCTTTCCGGCAGCCGGCGGAACGGAGAGTTTCAGGATCAGCAGTTCGCCGATCTTCATTTCCAACTCCGCAGAAGAATCCGCGATCCGGACCGGCTGCCCCGTCAGCACCCGTTCCACCGCAGTCCCCCGGGGCAGAACAATGGTCTTTTTTCCGGCGGTCAGGGCGGAAACGTAGAGGAGTCCCGCATTGTACCCGCAGAAATCATCGGTGTCCAGGAGAGGCGTCATTCCGGCTTCAATCGCAAAGTTCCGGCAGAGCTGCGGGGTCAATCCGCAGGGGGCGCCAATATAGACTTCCGTATGATCCCGGTATCGCTTCACCGCCATGCCGGGAAGCCCGGTCTGGCAGTAGCGGGCCAGGATCTTAGCGTCCTGATCCGCGACCTCATAGGATATTCCCTGATTGACGGAAGGGATTTCGGAGGTTGTCAGCAGAAAACCCTGCACCTTTTTCAGCAGCGGATCAACCGAGCTTTTTTCCGCAGTCAATGTCAGATCCGTTTCCCGGTCCATCCTGCGCAGCCGGAATCCGGTGATCTTCCCGATGTTTTTATCGCCGTCCGTCGTGAACATGCCGGGGGCCCAGTGCCAGACGATCACCCGGCGGTCCTTTCCGTATTGCTTCCGGATCCGCTCCGCCTGCTCCGCCGTCATGGACCCCGCATTGAGGAAGATCATCACCTGCGGAGCGATAAACTCCTTTGCCGGGTTGAACAGTTCATCCAGAAGATAGTATTTATTGGGGACTCCGGCACGGTACAGCGCAAAGGCGGGATTTTCCACGGCGGCATAAACAATCATCCGCCCGCGGCCGAGACTCTGGTACTGCCAGAAATTTTCCGAAGAGAAAATGCCGATATGCTGATTGTTCCAGGCAGTTTTTTGCCGCTCCTTCAGTATTCGGCACGCCTTCCGCCAGGCCTCAAGTGATCCTTTGCTGTTGAACCAGCCGCCATCCATATCGTAGGCATGGAACGCTCCACCCTTTTCCACGGCGGATGCGGCAAAACGCTGAACATCGACATCGAAGCGCTCCACCGGATTGTGCGACCGCCAGAATCCGGTTCCCCAGCGACCGTAATACGGCAGTTCCCCGTTGCGCAGATCCATCTCGGTGATCAGCATTTTTTTGTGCAGCAGCAGCGATCCGTCGTAGCCGCTCTGATGCACCGGAGCATAGAAATTGCGGATGTAGCTTGGAACCTTGATGACAAAATCGATATTCGGATCCCGGATCAGATAATGCAGCGAGAGCAGCCCGAACTGCGGGAATCCCCGCAAACCGGCGGCACGGTGATAGGAACCGGCGATCCAGCGCCCGCCGCTGCCCTTTTTCACCGCCCTGCACCAGAGCGCGTGACGCCGCGCATGGCCCCACGCCAAAAATTCGCAGAAATCGTGGACTTCGGAATTTTCACGTCCAAGGGTGTGAAACGCCTTCCGGTTGTCCCACCACAGATCACGGGGAGGGATACGGAGTCTGTCGAATGAAACATCCGGCTGCCGCCATACTTTTTTCAGCTCCGTTTCAGAATTATGGTACTTTTCCCGGAGAAACTCCTGAAACGCGCTCAATACTGCCGGGGAGTAATCGGTCAGACTGCCGGTTCTGTCCCACTGGTCGAACCACTGGCCGTCCCGGCCGCCGTTCAGATAGACGATCGCCACGGCCTTCCCTTCCGGAGCCGCAGCAACGCGGGCGGAGATTTCTTCGATGGCCTTCGCCGCTTCCAGCTGGAAACTGCGGGAGTAATCGCTGACCCGCGAATAGCCGCCGTCTTTGCCGGCGGGCAGCTCCAGGATCTCTTTGCTGGTGCGGACCTGACTGTGAAAGAAATTGGCGTAATGCCCCTTTTCGTCCCTGAAAAGCTCCTGCGGGTGCGCCTTGGCATAACCGCGGTACTGGGTGATATCAAACCACCATATTGTCGGCCACAAACCGGCATACTGGACCATCGTCCGTGACTTGGAATCCGGAGCGGTTCTGCATGTTGACAAAGGCAAAGA
>DCGO01000034.1 GCA_002314605.1 Lentisphaeria bacterium UBA1776
AAGACTACGACCTTGATAGGATGGATGTGTAAGCACAGCAATGTGTTCAGCTTACCATTACTAATCAGCCGTGAGGCTTAACCACCTTTTTTCTCAGCGATCGTTTCGATCATTGAGAAAAAGGTCACTGGCTCTTGATATAAGAGCTTATGCCTCGCCAATGCTGCGGAATCGACCGATGGACATTTTCTTTATTGTGATTTTTTTCCGGTGCTCATAGCGGAGTTGAAACACTCGTTCCCTTCCCGAACACGACAGTTAAGGACTCCAGCGGCGATGGTACTGTACATTTGACTATGGGAGAGTAGCACGGTGCCGGGAATCTTTTTACCTCTGGTTGGTTTCGCACCCGATCAGAGGTTTTTTTATGCCCGGAAACGAGGGGCAGGCCAGGCGGCCAGGGCGGCAGGGAAATGATGGTAAGAGCGTCGGACCGGGTAGTGTCCGAGATTTTGCGCACATTTGATTCTGACGGATTACAGAATCACGTGCCAGGCGGCCAGGGCGGCAGGGAAATGATGCTAAGAGTGTCAGACGTGTCGGACACTACTTAAATAAATCTATTACCTTAAAAAAGTTTTGCGTAACAATCAGCGATCCGCTTCCACGTATAACGCCGTTGTGCAATCTCCTGCATTGACTTTCCAATGGCAATGCGCTCCTCGTCGGACGTCTCGGTGCAAAGCCGCCGCAACGCTTCCGGTGTGTCAAAGTACATGGCCTTGTTTTCCGTGGTCTCGCGGTTGAAGTTCACATCGTACGCAATCACGGGCAGTCCCCAATACATCGCCTCCACCAAAGATGGATTGGTCCCGCCGCAGGAGTGCCCGTGCAAATAGAAGGTACACTGGGAACGGAGCTTGTTCAAGCGTTCTTTCTCGTAAATCGGCGAGAGAAGATGATAATCCGGCAATTTGCTATATTTTTGGAACAGATCACGACCGTATGAGCTGAATTTCCAGTTGCCGACAATCACCAACGGCATCTCCGGATGCTCGGAAAACGCCTCCAGGATCAGGTGAAGATTGTTTTCGGGTTCAATGCGGCACACCGTGAAAGCATACGGTCTGTTAAGAAAGGGATACTCTTCCATTATTTCACCAGAGGTTGGGAGTCAGCGCCGTATTCGATCAACTGACAATCCTTGTGATAAGTATTCCGGACGTAATCCACGATGACCTGATTGTCACCGATCACGGTATCTGAAAATTTTACTGCGCATTTTTCTGCAAAACGCAGATACCAGCGGGCGAATATCGACCATTTGGCCCGGCGCCACTCGATGCCATCGATGTTGCAGACGATTTTTTTGCGGAAGCCGCAAAGACGCAGCAATATCAACAGCGGGCATCCGCCTACCCCAAGGATCAGCAGCGTGTCCGCGTGAAACGCAGCATGGAGAATCGACAGCATGTCGTAAGGAACGCTGGTAATGCCGTTTGCGTGCAGAGGCATATATTTCAGATTGACTTTACCGATTTTGGCCGGATGCTCTTTGAAGGCCGACTTCTGGCAATAGACTGTGAACTCGAACTGGTCCCATAACTGCTGGACCAACTGTTCCACAAGGCTCTCGAACCCGCCATAACAGGCAGGCAGACCAACCGTTCCTATGATCGCAACTTTTTTCAATTTACTGCCTCATGCTCCACGGTAAAATTCTCTCATTGCCGAGAGATGTTCACCCATTGAAACAAAATGTTTCTGCTTGCAAAGCTTCTGCTTCTCAAGCAGCACCGCTGCCGTATCGGAAAGAACGTCCCGCAATTTCATCAACAAACCTTCCTTTCCTGCAAAGATCCATTGTTCATCGACCAATATCTTCGCCCCGACCTTATCGGAGCACAGTACCGGCACTCCCGCACAAAGTGCCTCCGCAACGACAAAACCGAACGTTTCGTCCCACAAACTCGGCACGAGCAGGAGATCCGCGTCCCGCAGGATCGCCCACTCCTGATCCCCCTGAAAAGATCCGTGATAAGTCACGGAGTCAGAGTTCACGCCTTCACAACCGTGGACGTCCAAATGCCACCGGACCAGTCCTTCGGAGTGCAACTGCCGCAGGACCTCCAACAGCATCGGCAGGCCCTTGTAAGGCTTTGCCGGACCGATAAAGACCAACCGCAAAGGCTCATGAACGACCACCTTCTCCGGACGGTAATCTGCGATCCCGCCATGGGTAATCGCAAGGACCTCGCCGGAACTTCCCGGAAGCGCATCCGAAAAGATCGCCTGCGTCACCGGACTGTTAAAGTGTAGTTTATCACACTTTTGAAATAATGCAAGGTAATGTTCCCGTAATTTTTCAAAAGATTTGACGGAAACCCTATCCGGTGCGGCTTCCGTGTACACGGGTTCATGTCTTCTGTGCAAAAATTTTTTCGGCAGAAGCAGCAGAGATTTCAGGCGGATCAGCGTCTCCGCATTCCGCAACTCCAGATAGCGTTCGGAAGGTGCGCGGCGGTTGCAGAAAGAGCATGCTTCGTCGGAAGCCCCCTGACAAACAGTTCCATCCTCTTTCAGGCGGTTCACCATTGGACACAGTCCGAAGTAATCATGGGTCGTATAGATGATCTTCGTCCCGTGCGCCTTTGCAATCGGCAGAAGTTCCTCCGGGAACCCCATCCACGTATGGATATGGAACACTTCCGGACGAACGCATTGCAAAAACCTTTCGATCTCATCTCCGGAAAGTTCTTTCGCCGGATCCAGGATCATTTGCGGCTCTCTGATCCCCTCCAGTACCGGTACGCATCGTCCGCCGGTCAGGGAAAAGCACCGCACTCCGCCGTGTGTTCCGGTCTCGTGTATCTTTGCCCGCTTCTGCGGAAACAGACTGCCATTGGGATACAGGGCGAAAACCTCGTCACCGGCCTTGGCTTGCGCCATCGCCAGATCCGCGGCATACCGGTTGAGCCCTCCCTGCCGGTGAAATCCTAAAAAGTAGTGCAGAATACGCATAGATAAAAAACAAACTCAATTCAAATAGAGCGAAACCATTTCCTTGCCATTGGCATTTATGACACGTCCCGGATTGCCGACAACGACAGAATTATCTGGAATATTTTTAACGACAACAGTTCCGGCCCCAATCATGCCGGTTTTATATGAAAGATGCCGGAAAAAGAACAAGGTCAAATAATAAGTACCAAACCCCTTTAGAAACTTTGTGTTCAAATATTGGCAAAGACGAAGCCAAAACATAAATTTCGTATTAAAATTAAAAAAAATCTTTCTCAAATAACTTGTACCGCCTCCCATGCTTTGGGAAGTACAATCATCTCTGCGAACCGCATTAACGAAATCGTGGAAAGTCATCGCAAAACAACCTCTTTTCTGTGGAAGATTTTTCGTTCGCTCTCTTTATATTGGTCAGTTATTGAAAAAGTTTCACGCTTCGCAACTGAAATGACTGGCCCGGATTCCCGGCAAAACGGAGTGAAAACCTTTTATTTTGCACATTCACCTTTAAGGCGGCCTCCTGTTTGCCGGGAAGCGGAGGAAACATAGCCGCATTTTTACCGGAGGAAACGCTCAGGCGTTCCCCCTTGGGATTGACGGAAACAGCACAAACCAGCGGTTTGTTCTGATTATACTCAACGCCCGTGGGGATCATCAATGAGTATTCCCTGAAACCTTCTGCGTTTAAGGTCCCGGATAGTTCCTTCTTATCAATACTCACGGAGCAAAGATTTTGTTTCCCTGACAATAAAAGGGCGCTCTGTTCCAGCGTCTGAATGTTCAACATCCAATTATGAAGCAGATGTTTTTCTCCGATTGCGAAAACGACGACTTTGGTACCTCTCAAATATTTTTCCGGATCGTTGAAAAGTTCCTGAATAAAGAGCACGAGCGGTCCGGCTCCGCCAGTTTGTCTCCAGTGCGCGATCTTTATCCCTGTTTTGGCGGTCAACAGGGTGGGAAAAGAGTCGGGATAATTCATCGGGGTCTCGCTGAACGAATTTCCAACGACCAGGACGGGGCCTCTCTCCTGCGTGGCAAGCTCCGTGCCCTGATAAAAGACCTGCCGGCAGCGATAGACAGAACCGGGCTGATTGTTTCCGATATCGCAATTTTCCGGGAATGCCATCGTCGGGTCGGATCCGTAGGCATGGGGACTCCACCTATACGAAATATCCCTAGTATCCAAATCGGCAGGGATCTGAAACCGCTTCAGTTTTTCGGCGCATAGATCGGTCAGGATATCCTGTGTCGTGTCGGACGGATGATCGTTCCCATTAAAAAAGAACGCCCATGGATAACGGTTATAGTTCTGTACTATGGCATCGGAACCATACACCGCCTCGATCCCGCTTTCCAGCAGTTGTTTCACGATCTCTGCGTTTCTGAAGTCCGGAACACGCCTGAAATCACGATTGATGACTCTCGCGGAAATATCATACATATCCGGCACAAGAGACACGATCAACTGGCAACCATTCGCAGCAAGGCAGTCCCGCAGTGCGATAAGGGACCTGACGTTTTCCGAAGATACTCTCTGCTCCCCTGAATTCAAGTCATATTTTTCCGGTAATTCCCAGAACGACCCGTCCATGTTGCGCCATACGCGAACGGGCAATTTCAATTTTCTCCAGCCGTTTGAAGTTCTCCTGTTTCTTCCCGGCAGATCGGAATCCGCATTTTGTTTCCAAGCAGCCGCAAATTCTTTTTGAAGCGATTTCCTCTTCTCCGCAGGATACTGCGCCAGCCGGGCATTGATTTTCTCCAAATCTTTCCTGATGACGGTCTGCTGTTCCTGAATGGCGGACGGCTCAAGAGGATGATTGATCTCCCGCGTCGAGAGGGGAATGTACTGTTGCGATTCAAAGCGGACGCTGTTCTCCGTTGATATGGGGGAAGAAACGTATTTCCGGATGTACACTCCTCCATCCGCGTAATAGCTGGCCAGCGTGAATAAATTCAGATCATCGGCCTGCTGGATCATCTGTTCCGAAGAAGAAAGAGCATGATAAGGCCGGATCAGCAGCCGTATGTGATCCCCGGTCTTCAATTTTGCGGAGGGGAGATATTTCCGATTGCGGAACCCTTCCACGACTAATGCGACTTCCTGCGGACAGGAACTCCCGGCAAGAATGCCGTTTCCCCGGAATTTGCAGACAAAACGGCAATCGGCGTAATCGGCCGTAGTCGCCGGCGGCAATTGGGAATGTTCCACGATGGTGCCTTCGACGAGAGTTTTATTGGCAGGCAACTGATTTGCGGCCTTGTGCAGGGAGACGTGTTGAATGATCAAATCGCCACTGACTCCCAGACGGACGGAAAAATTCGGAAATCCTTTCGTCAGGGAGAACGGGAAAACGATTTCTTTCTCCTCTCCCGGTTTGATTTCCGTGCTTCCGACTTGTTCCGGACCGGAAACGACGATCCCCGAACGATCGATCTGTGCGGAGATACTGGCCGCATTGGTTTTGCTTTTTGCCGGTGCTTTTACTTTGATCCGGATCTCAAACTCTGAAACGTCAGGTTTGATCAGATTACGGCTCTGAAACCACAACTGCCGCGTGGATACAATATGAAACCCTTCCTCATCGCATTCATAAAAAATATCATCGAAAGAGCAATTCGGGGGGAATAAATAATATGCAATGTACCAGTTTTGGGGAATTTTCAACTTAAAATAGTCATAATTGATATAGTTTCCTCGAGGCTGAATATTCTGCGGTACGGCAATGTTCATTTCCTCACTGAAAACCGTCTCCGGCGTAAAAACGGCATCTATCTCCGCACCGGACAAATGAACGGCGAGTAGAATGAAAATGAAAGGAATTCTCCGCATGATCACTTTCTACCGCTGTAATTGGCGATCGCCAGGTCGTATTGGCGGTTGAAAAATTTATGCCGCTCGTCAAAGGAATAGTTGTGCGCCCTCTGCAACGTCTGGTATGAAAGTTTTTTCAGAAGTTCCCGATCAGACGCCAGCCTTTCGATCGCAGCCGCAAAATCCTGCGGCATCCGCTCGAAATCGGTGAGCGGAACCATGATGCCCGCCTGATCGGACACCGTATCGTGCATTCCGCACGTATCGAAGCAGATCGTCGGAACCCCGTTGCACATGGCTTCCAGAACGACCGTGGGATTGCCTTCAAACAGGCTGCTGAGCAACTGGATATGCGCCTTTTGCCACAATTGAAGCACTTCGCGGCGCTCGATCTGGCCGTGCCATTCGATGCGGTCGTCGAGTTTAAGTTCCGATGCAAGCGCTTTGAACTGATTCTCCAGCGGCCCCGAACCGACGACGTGAAGTTTGAAATGAATCTTTTCCCGAAGCAAGGCAAGCGCATGCAGAACGGTCTGCAGATTTTTCGCTCCATTCAACTTGCCGCACCAGAAAAACTCCAGACAGTCACAGTTGAAATCCCGGGTCGCAAGCACGTTTTCATTGATTTCAGCGGCAAAGATCCCGTTTTCCGGCAGGTAATCGACCTTCCGCCGATACAGCGCCTCAATGAGTTGCTGATTCAGGGACGTCGCGGCCAACAGCACGTCGGCACGCCGGATCGCTTTGCGTACCCGCGCACTTCTGCGCTGGCAGCAGTTGATCAGGTTGCGCATTCTGTATTTGAAGGCCGCTTTACGGGGCAGAAGCGAGATGCAGACGTCAGGCATATTGTAAAATCCGCTGGTCGGTCCCCACATGTACGGGATATCTAATTTCCAGAGATACCCGGGCTCCCGATAGCCGATCGGACCGAGAAAGTGGACCAAATCGTAATGATCTTTTGTCAAAAGTCCCTTGACCAGATGATAGAGCTGACGGTGCCAGACGTGGTAGGCGAGATAGTGGGCCCAACCCCATATTTTGTGCCGGTTCGGATAATTCAGAAGGTTCGCGAACCGGGACGGTGCCAACGGGATCAGGGTCACGTTCTGCGGATACTTCAGAAGTTTGTAATATTCCTCCGTATCATCAAAGTCCCCCATATATTTGCCGTTGACCCCATAGATCACGGTCAAATGATTATCCTGCGACATGGAATTCACGTAATTCCACGCCACGGAATATTCGGAACCGCGGTACGGAGAAAACTGATAAGCGATGACGATGATTTTCTTATTCATGGTATGATTTCCCCATCGTTAGAGGATGGATTGATACGTTCGAGAGTCTTACGTGACCGCGGTTCAGCCAAAAATGGATTCTTTCATTGCTTCGCCCGGGGAATGCGGGGATGATGATCTTCGCATTTTTCTGTGCGCCTGCCGGCATAAAGATCGGGAAAAAAGGATAGAATTCATTTTTTGGGCCTTTCGGATTCTGCAGATGAGCGATCAGATCGATCTGGGAATCTTCAAGTGCCCGGATGGAAAAACACAGTGCAACGGCTTTGTCCGCCGGAAAAAAAGGCGTAATGACGGAAATGAAATTTTTTTCCGCGTGAATATCCAGAACATTCTTTTCTTTCTCGCGGATGCATTTCGCAACGGCATCTGATTTTGTGGTCCGACTGTGACTGATCGACCATCCCTGGGGAAACGCGAAATCTTCTTTTGCAGTACACGGCAGTTGAGCCTTCCAGACATTTCTCAGGTCATCAATTTCCCGGTCTGACATCAACTCCGTGAAGTCGCCGTTTCCCAACACGTTGAGCGAAGACAACTCATCATCGGATCGGACGTCAGAAGGAACGTATTTAAAGACAGTTTTCCGTTTTTTGGACGAGCCGTTATCCGGATTGACGCCCAATTCCGTAAAGCGGGGCTCGCTCTTCCACCGCTGAAGGAGTTTCCCTTCGTCAGCGCGAAATTCCGTACAGAAATAAATGCAATCGACGATGCCATGATAGAAATTCAGATTGCGGTTCAGACTCTCGAAATACAATTCCCGGTCGAGGACGGAGTGTCCGATTTTCAGCGACGGCAGATTGGTGTAGTAAGGCGCTTTGGATGCGCTGCCGCCATAGAGGATCATCAAAGGTTTCTGATAATTTTTTGCATCCTCTTTGATGACCTGATACAGCAACCCGCTCTGCCTGTCCTTTTCGTTATGCCGCAGATCTTTGCCGAGACAGAGAACGAACAGGAGCAGGAGCAGAACGTACGAAATTTTTTTTGGCCACGGACCTCGCCGCAGAAAATAAAAAATGATGAACAGCGCAGGAAGAAGAAACGTCAGATAATACCGGGCGGTGGAGAGTTTAATGAAAAAGCGCCATCCAAAGGCGAAAATCAACCCTGCCGAAACGACGAAAAAGAGAGGCCCTTTCCAGTTTTTTCTGTGGCTCCAGAGCAGCCAAAACACTCCGCACCAAAACAATATTCCTATGGGCTCCCATAGTGCTTTGCCCAAAATCGCCGGAATCTGAAAGATAAAACTCATCATAAACACCGCAACCGGGTATAATACAGCGTAAAAATATTCGGGAAGCCCGGCAACATGGCGAAAATCCCGAAGCCGATGATCAACCCCGCCAGAAACAAAGACGCATATTGAACAGAAGAGAGCAGTTTTTTTTCTCTCCATCCCGCGACGGCGCAGATGGCACAAACACAGAAAAAGAGCAGTTCCAAAGCTTCAAATCGACACGCCACGGCAAGAAACGTACACGTCCCGCAGAGAATTGTCACAAGTTTTGTTCTTTTCTCACAAAATATGACGTAAAAACATGAGCAGAAAACACAGGCGGAAAAAAATAAAAACGTTCCTTCCCGCAAGCGTTCGCACGAATACTGAATAAGTTTGGGGCAAACCGCCGCGAACAGAGTCAAAAGCAGAGCATCCGCTTTCTCTTCCCGGAATAAAATTTTTCCGGCAAGCCAAATCGGGATCAAAAGGGCGATCCCGGCGATGAAATTGACGCAGATCGTGCTGCGTTCCACGCTGAATCCCAAATGCATCAGAGATTTTGACAGATAACAATAGAGCACTGGCGACGATTGCAGATACGGGTCCTGTTTTTGCCAGGTGCCATCGGAAAACCATTGTTGCGTCTGTGCCATATACCGTATCCCGTCCCGGGTTTCCAGCGGATGATTCTGCAAATAAATCAGCCGCAATGCCACCGCCAGAAGCATAATCAGCACGAGCCAGAAAATTTCACTCGCAACGATCTTACGGACGTGAAATCTCATAAAGCTCCTGAAATTTTCTGCTTTTTCCATCTTGCTTCTGATGCGCCCAGAAGGTGAACCTTTCTCCAAGATACCATTTCCAGTATCTTGGGACCTGATCGGGATCTATTCCCAATGCGCTCAAATACTCCGCTGCCTGAAGCAGCAACCTTCTTTTCAACAATTGCCGCCATAAGGCCTCCGCTGAAAGACGGCTCATCAGAGGATCGACAACGTAATTGAAGAAATCTTCAAGCGGAGCCCCCGCAAAATCCGCGGATTCAAAATCGAAAAAAAGAGGTTTTGCTCCGCTTTTGACGTTCCACGGTTTGAAATCCCGGTGCACAAGTCCAACCGGCGTTTCTCCCTCTTTCTCCCCCGCGGATACCGGAAAATCCGGACTGATCTGCGCCCACATCTGAGACCACGGTCTGACGGAGGCCGAACTTTTCCAAAATTCGGACAAAGACGGCAGCAGGCTCATCAGGTCCGGAATGTCTTCCCTGAATTTCTTCGCGGCATAAGCCATGAAAAAATGGAGGACGCCCGGAGTTTCATGGAGCACGTCAACGGGCGAACAGCAAAAATTGTCCGGTTTTACTTTTGCCAAATGCCGGTAAACGGCAACTTCCTGCCGCCCCCCGGCAAGGCTCTCGCCCGCAATAAATTTTTCGTATCCCCTGCCGTGCCGGTGGATAATGATCTTATCCCGGGTCGGAGAGATCATGACGGAATCGTTCCGCCCCACCGACGCTTCAAAATCAAGCCGAAGCGTCTGGACCATGATCCCTTCAAGTTCTTTCGCCGTCAGCGAACTTCTGTTGCGCGCAACAAAATAAGAGAGTTTCAGCGCTGTTTTTTTTACGCGGCCCAACCAGGAGAGCGCCCGGTAAAACTCGGCTCCGCGCCGCCATTCACGCCATGAAGTCAGCGGCAGGAAAAAAGTCGCGCCGTTGTTCCCGTCGAGACGGTAAAATTTCACTTCATTTGCTTCTGCCATGCTTTCTCTATCCTGACTTTGCGTCTCCGGTCAGCACTTTATGATCCCGTCTGCATTGGTGAACGTACGCAGAATCACTTCGACCGCTTCGTCGGCAAGCGCATCCGGAGTTTGAGAGGCATCCAGGATCACAAACCGGGAGTGGGTCTTCGCCAGTTCCTGATATTTTGCGGTCAGCGCCCGGATCTCATCCTCCGTCAATTCCGGTTTGCGCCTGAAAATGGTTTCCGCATCGGTCAGTAAAATAAAGACGAGGCGGGGCTGCGGAACGATTGCCGCAAATGCCCTGCGGATCCAGAACGGCAGTTTGATGCGGGAACGATAAGGATCGATCAGAAAATCATAAATGTAACGGTCATACAAAAGGAAACGGTCGTTTTTCACCGCCGCACGGAGATCCCGGGGGATCCCGATAACGTAATCCAGCCAGTAATAAGTCATCCGGGCGAAAGAACTCAAAAAACCGGCAGGTTTTCCCCGATGCGGATTCGTAAAATTCTTATCCTCCTTCATAATGCCGGCTTTTTCCCCCACGGCTCCCAGATTCGGCAGCAGCAAAGGACGGTGATGTTTGAGCATGATCCGGCTTTCATCCCCGACAAAATAAAAGGAAAGCCTCGGCAGCAGATGGTCGTAAAAAGTGCTTTTCCCAACGCCATCCGGGCCCAAAACCGCGATGAATTTCTGAAGCCGCCGGGGGCAGAACCCCAAAACGAAAACCTGTTCCGCCACGTAGGCGCCGATCCTGCAGAGCGTTTGCAACGGCTGACGGCTCAGAGAATAACGCTTGGTCGCGCGTGAGATCCGTCCGGTCATTGCGCCGAGCGAAGCATAATCTTTCTTCTGGAGGCACAGAATCAGTTCCCCGCCTAATTTTTTTCCGCAGGTGGCGAGCAAAATCTGCTCGATCGCCTTGCCCGCTTTTAAATAACCATCCGTGATGCGTTCCTGATAACGCGGAATCAACTTCTTTGCGGCAAACAGTTTATAATACATCAGGATGACGGAGTCGTAGTCGTCATCCAGCACCCGGAAATCCTTGAAGGGATGGGTGTGTTCGTAGAGTTCATCAAAGGGAAATATCTCAAATCCCTTGTGGACAAAGCCGGCGATCAAATCAATGTGGATGGAGGCTTTGTCTTTCAGGTTGGCTGCATACCAGCAGTGCGCCCGACCGTAGCGCCGGACAGAGACGTATTGAAAACCATATCGGCAATAACACTCTTCAAGGCATGACGCCGCAGCAGCATATTGGGAAGGGGCAAGAATAATGTCGATGTCTTTCGATGGATTGCTCTCCGGCAATCCCTCATAATTGCGCAAAATGAAAAAACGGATCTTGCGTTCATTCAATTCGGAGAGGAAACTCGACAGCAACGATGCGTGCAAAGCCGTCCACGCCAAGGACCAATTATCGGATGTATCCACCATTTTCTCCTGTTTTTACAATGATCAGGACGTGTTACTTCAAATACTTGCGAATGGTCAGTTCGATTTTTTTGGTGCGTTCTTTGCCGATTACCTTTTGCAGCAAATCAGCCGAAGTGCGCAAAACGGGGCGGCAGACGTTGATCCATATCTTGTTGCTGCCCCGCTTTTTCTGACGTTCCGTCAGCCAGCTGGCATCAAAATAATGAAGCGAAACCGTGTTTCCCGTCGTCCGGAATTCATCAGCGCCGAGCTTTTTCGGATAAAAGTAGTCCCGGCTGAAAACCGTGACGTCTCCGATCTTCTGGGTCTGATTGTTGATGACCAGACCGTCTTCAAGTAACAACTCCATCAGGATGCCGGGATTGGCACAAATATCCATGTTTCCGTCGACGATGAAAGGATGATCGTACTTTTCCAGGAATCTTTTTATAAGCGGGTGACCGGGCGTAAAGGCCATCACGCCGGCTCCCAGCGTATGGCTGCCGGCAAAGCCGACCACGTTCTCATGACTTTCCAAACACTCTTTCAGTCCGGGCAAGGCCTCCGCATCCGTATCGAAATAAATACCTCCGAAGCGGTACAATGCCTGCAAGCGCACATAATCGCTCACAAACGCATACTGTTTGCATTCCAGTGCCTGGGAGGCAAAAATGCTCGTTTCAAGAGAAGAATTTTGCTCATTCCAGAACATCAATTCGTATTCCGGGAAATATTTTTTCCATGACGCGATGCAATGCTCCGACAAAGGAGAAAGCGCCTTCGGACCGAACCAACAGTAGTGGATTATTTTAGGTCTGTTCATTTTTGTTTATGTCCAAAACGTTTTGGGTTGTTTTTTTATCAGTGTGGAACACTAACAATTCCGCTTCAAGATGACCTTCATGAAAAAAAGTTTCAAATAAAATATCTGCATCAGAAAACGTAAAACAGCAACGGTTTTTAGGCAAACTCACTCAACCCCGCTTCCCGTTCGGAGATAATCTTTTGTTTTTGCAGTTTTGAAATAACCCACAACTGTGAAAATCATTAAAATACCCCACCCATAGGCAACATTCCCGAAACTGCCTCCGACACCGGTGAAAAACATAAACGTTGCTAAACAGAAAACAGGTTTGATGCAACAGCAGAAAACAAAGCATAAACCGAGAATATAACTGAAAAATCCATAGTCCAAAATACCATTATGTACAACGTTTTCAGAGAGGGCTCCGACATTAGCGATGTCCTCCGTTGCCAATGATGCGGCAGTATCTGTTCCGTGTCCGATCCAGGTATAGATGTCAGAGAAGTTTAAGTTGAACATGTTCAACATGGGCACGATGCGAAAAGATGCACTTCGATCAGCCGTAATAACTTCGGAAATATCACCGGAAAAAACAGCGGTGATCACGTCCACGACACGCTGTATCTGTTCACTCTGCACGATCAATTGAACGAATGGCAGCAGAATCAGAAAGACAACAAACAGCAGAATATATTTCCAGTGGAAGAAATAAAAGAACAAAATCATAAGGACCCAGATGGCAGTTCCGCTTTGCATGGACAGCATGGCATATAGAAATCCGACAAGGAGACTGCGCTCATTGCTCCAAAGCCATTGTATCGATATTTTTTCCCCGTTTTTGTATTCGTTCAGTTTCAGAAAAGCGTAACCCACTGCGCCTAAAATGCGCGCAGAATGAGACGGCTCTATGGATAAAGACTGGCACTTCATCGTGGTGTGGTGCCAATATAAGTTGCACCATTCCACGATCGGAAATCCGGTCAGGGATAACATCTGCTGCACGATCAAAACGATGGTATAACTCCAAATAAGTACCCTCATCAATCGCAGGAATCCGTCTGTCGTAAAAACCTTCTTGTAATATACAAGCTCATAGAAAAGGAAATACGTCGAAAAAAACATGGCGGAATAGCCCATGGTTTCCAGCCGGGGATTACTGAATCGCAAATACATGTCCCCGAAACACCAGAGAAGATACAAGCCGCCGAGCAATACCGCCTTTGAAAGGTGCGGTCGCGTCACCAACCAAAGCAAGGGGCTCAAGCACATGAGGCTCACTTTGATCGGACTGACGGTCCAGCCCTCCAGCGGGATATACTGGGTACACATGATTACCAAATACGTGACAGCAATCCCCAGACAAAAGGAATTATTGAATCCTTTGTTTTTCCTGATACTATCCATGAATTAAAAAGCCTCCTCCAATGGATTCTCTCTCTTTCGATTATCTTGCACGGTATTCATGATCAAATATTCTTCCTCTTCACAATGCGGCGCAAGCGGGCCAGAAGTATGAGGTTCGATATGCATAAGATCCACGACGTCATCACAATCTTTTTTCGCAGAAAGGAATAATCTGTATATTTCGCCTCGTAGTATAAACGGGAACGACGCCAATTTTTCAGTCGCGGAACAGGATCCTCTTAGTGGCGTCTTCTGAGAGAACTCAGAAACATTATCAGAAAGAGTTTTGATGCGTTAAGGTACAACTTCCAAAGAGGGACCCCCCACTTGTGCCGAATCTGAATTGCCTCTCTCTGGGTTTTGAAAAAATGTTTCTGACTTTCCCCGCCGGTCTGCATATTGCTGATAACACTTCCCGCATGGATGAAGTGAACCGGATAATGAACGGCTCTCAACAAAAAATCCGCATCGGACGCAATTTTGTATTCGTCGGAAAATACACCGACTTTCTTATATACCTCCGCGGCGACAAAACAGGTTGGATGGGCGATGCGAAAGTAATAACCGACTGGTTTTATATCCTCTTGAGTATGATAAATCTTTTTTTCGAAGCCATTCCAGTAGCAGATATCGCCATGTATAACAAAAAGATCTTCGTGTTCCGGAATGCAGGAGACAACTTTTTCTACGGCATCCGGTTCCAGCCAATCATCGGAATTGACCAGACCGATGACACTTCCCTGCGCAAGTCTGATCCCTTTATTCATCGCGTCATAAAGACCGTGATCCGGCTCGCTGATCCAACGTGAGATCTTATCCTGATTGTTTTTGACGATCTCCAGCGTTCCATCCTTGCTGCCGCCGTCAACGATAATGTACTCGATGTTTTTGTACGTTTGCGCGGCCACACTTCGGATCGTACGTTCCAAAGTGGCAGCTCCGTTATACACGACGGTAATGATGGAAATCAATGGATCAGACATCTTAGATTCTCCCGATAATGAGATGATATACCGGATACGGAAGCCAAGGATGAAGGGTAATTTTCACCTGGGCATACTGGAGCGACGAACGCGTCTGCATTGTCACAAAATGAAACGGGAAATCACGCTGCGCGCCTCAAAAAAGGAACTTTGGCGGAAACGATTTGAATGACGTCCTGAGGGATTTGTTTCGTAAAGAATGAAATCCCAAGATAAAACACAACGAAACAAAATGAAGTACCGAGCGTCTTGGCCCAGCACCCCCCACACATTTTGCAGATAAACCAACAAAGTGCCGCGCAAATCAGACTGATCGCCGTACAAGGCAGGATATTGAGGAATTGCTTTTTCAGACCGAAATCGATCACCTTCTGACTCATCCAGGCATTTTCAACCGCGCATAAAAGACTGATGAATCCGACCCCGTAGGCCACCGCCATGGGACCGTGACGGTAGGTCAAAAGCAAACAGATGACCGCCTGCACCTTTCTGATGACTTCCAGAGTCAGCGAAGAATCACTCCGGCCACATGCGGATAACAGGTAAATATTGGAGGAATGAAATGGATACAGGACGTAAACAAAACAAAATATCCGCATGTAGGGATGCGCCGGCAGCCACTTCTCGCCGAACAGCAACAGGATCAATGGTTCGGAGATGACAAACAAAAGTGTCATCGCAGGGACCACAAAGAAGAAAATGACTGATTGGATCTTTTGCATCCCGCGCGCCATCTGTTCCCGGTCGTTCTGAATTTTAGAGAAAGCGGGGAACAATACCGAAGTGATGGTATTGCTGATGATTCCCATTCCCAACCCGGGGATCTGATTCCCCCGATTGTAGTAAGCCAGCGTGGAGAGGTTGAACAGTTTCCCGAATACAGCGAAATAAAAATTGTTGTACACCGTATCCAAGGTGTTGGCGCATAACAGTTTCCAGCCGAAATTGAACAATCCTTTCAGACGGGTCAGGCTGATGACAAAGATCGGCCGCCAGGTCCCCCATATCCACAGCAGGATCGTGTTGATGGTCGTCCGCAACACAGTCTGCGCTACCAATGCCCAAACACCGAATCCGCGCAGTGCCATGACGATCCCGATTATTCCGGAAGTGCTTTCTGAGATTACGGAGGTCCGAAAAAACACACTCATTCGCAGTTCCCGGCGGATCATGGAATTTTGTACCGTCGCAAACGCTCCGATGATCATCGTCAACGATGAGACACGGATACAGGGGGACAAAATCGGCTTGCGGAAAAAGTGGGCAATCCATGGCGAGGCCCAAAAAAGCGCAACGTAAAGAAGCAGCGCCATTGTCAGATTGACAAAAAACACGCTGGAACAATCCTCGGGCCGCAGATCTTTTTTCTGGATCAATGCCGCGCCGAATCCGGAATCGATGAAGACCGAAAAAATAGCGATGCAAACGCTGATGACCGCGACTACGCCGAAATCCTCCGGCATCAGCAGGCGGGCGAGAATTACCGTGATGATGAAATTCACCCCCAGGTTCCAAACCTGCCCCAATCCGGCCCAAAACATGCCGGACAACATTTTCTGTTTTAAAGATTCTGCCATTTATTGCGCGTATATTTTACGTGAACGGTGCGAAATATGCATATGACTTCTGCAATTTTTTTTGTGCAGGTTCCCGTGAATGCATGCAAACAGGAGTTATGCGGGAGTTTTTTTGCGCGGTCCAGGGAAATCAAACCGGAAATCCCGGCATGCCGTAGCCCCGTCGCGGGAAATCATTCCGGCAACGAGGCCTCATTATTTCCGGAGGGAACCGCCACAGGACCCCTCCGGGGTAAAAATTAAAGGAGCGAACTTCAACTCACGCTGAAATCCGCAACTCCATTGAATTTTTGATTTTTGGGAAAAGAACCCCCTGACGGAACAGAGAAAAAGTACCACAGAAAACGGAGAAAATATTTTTCTCCCAGATTTCCCTGGCAACCGAACAGCATTTCTTCTCTTATTCTCAATCTGCCCAACGTGTTTTTCCATGAGTTTGGGGATTGGATATTCCAATCCCCGGTTCTCTTGACATAATATACCCCTCTCCTTTCTAAATATCAAGAAGAAATAATGGGCATGATCGCTGTTTTTACTCCCATCTGCGAAAATCGCTTGTGCCCGTCCACCATCCCCCGCTGACGAATGGGATTGATATTCGGTCAAATTTGAGGTTGGACCGCCCCCGGCAAGAGGTTTCCCGGCCGGATGAGCCCGAGCAGAAAGGCGGGTACGGGAAAGAAAAGCGGAACGGACCGGGCCGGGGCCGCCGGATCACTGCTTCGGCGCAACGACCTCGACGGAAACGGTGAACGTCTGGTCGTGTTGCAAGTCGATTTTTTCCCAGTTCCGGTAATAGCATCCGATGAGCGTGGTACGGCCGGGTTTCCCCCCTTTGAAGCGGAGGACCGCCAAGCCTCCGCCTCCGCAAAGTTTTTCATTGCAGGGGCGGAATTCCCGTTCTCCGCGGATGAGGACCTCCGTCTCCGGCAGAAACACCTGCCAGTCGTAACCGGTGGTGGGGTTGGATTTCAGCGAGAGTTCCAGTATTTGTTCCGGTTGAAGCATGATTCTTTTTTCCGGGGACACGTGAGTCGGATCCATCCGGAGCACCGGCACCGTCTCCCCCCCGAAGCAAACGAGCGCGAACGTGAACAGCAACAGACTCAGAGCGGAATGTTTCATGATTAAAACCTATTTCCCGGCGAACTGTTTTTTCAGCTTGCTTGCGCAGTTACTGGTGAGGACGTCCACGCCCATTTCAATCATTTTCCGGGCCGTGTCCGGGGTGTCCACGGTCCACGCCAGCACCAGATAGCCGTGGTCATGGAATTTCTGCACGTTCTCTTTTGTCAGGAGCGGAGACCGCCAGTAGATGCTTATGCCATCCGCTTTGATTTTCTGCAGGGTCTCCAGCGCCTTCTCCAGCGTCAGGCTCTCTTTGCCTATGGTGACCCACAGGACCCGGTGTTCCGGAAGCGTGGCTTTGGTATATTTGCAGAGTTTGGCGCTGAAACAGCAGAATTCAATCTGTTCCGGCTTCACGCCGGAGGCGGGGAGCAACTCTTTGATCGCCGTGACCAGCTGGGGACAGGCGCTTTTGAGTTCGATGGTGAGGAAGCGTCCCGGTCCGATGATGGGGAAGATCTCCTGCAGATACGGGATCTGCGCGAAGCCGGTCTTAGCCCGGAATTTCCCTGCCACATTGACCTTGCGCAGTTCTTCTGCGGGGTGTTCCGCGATCTGCAGATCCACGCCGCTCATGCGTTTGGTGGAGGAGTCATGAGAGAGCACGACCTTCCCTTCCTTGGAGAGGCGAGCGTCGCACTCGCAACCGTCGGAACCGCCCTGACGGGCAAGTTCGAACGCCTTCACGGTATTTTCCGGTGCTTCCCAGGACTCTCCGCGATGGGAGACCCACAGCACCGGTTTTTTCTCCCACGCGGAAGCGGGAGCACAGAGCATTGCGGACAACAGGACGCAGACGGGGAACAGATAACGAAGCATTTTTCCGGCCTCCTTGAAGAATACGGACTTTTATGTGCCGGGGTAATATACCGTCGTTTCCTCCTGTTTGCAAACGGAATGGACGTTTCCCGAGGAAAATCCGCAAATCCCGTGGATTTCCCCTTGCATATCGGCGGAGGGAGGATTAAGTTATACACGGAGAAAACGTGCAGGAATGCGGATCGTCGCGAACCCTTTCTGCCGATGGGAAGAATCTGGTTTTTGACAAGGAGCGGAATATGATCTCTGAAACGGAATTGAAAACGGCGCTGACGGCGGTGGGGCAGGAACATTTGCTGCGTTTTTGGCCGGAACTGGACGCGGCCGGACGCGCAAAACTGGCCGGAGAGATCGCCGCATTGGATCTGAACGGACTCGCCGGACTGATCAAAGAGTACGTGCTTCAGAAGCCAAAGACTGTCATCCCCGACGATCTGGGACCTGCCCCCTTCTTTGCGCTGCATCCCCGTTCCGATGCGGAGAGTGCCTTCTACGTCAAGGCCCGGAAGCGCGGCGCCGAGCTGCTGAAAAGCGGCCGGGTCTGCTGTCTCACCGTTGCCGGAGGGCAGGGAACCCGGCTGGGGTTCGACGGTCCCAAGGGGACTTATCCCATCGGTCCCGTCAGCGGACGCACGCTCTTCGAGTATTTCGCCGGAAACATTCTGCGTGCCGGCGAAAAGTACGGCCGTCCCATCACCTGGTACGTCATGACCAGTCTGCTGAACCGGGAGGCGACCGAACGGTTCTTCCGGGAGCACGACTACCTCGGCCTCGCGCCGGAGCAGGTATTCTTCTTCACGCAGGGGACCATGCCCGCCATCGGCTACGACGGGAAACTGCTTCTCGGCAGCAAGGACGGTCTCGCGCTCTCTCCCGACGGCCACGGCGGAACGCTTCTGGCCCTGCGGAAATCCGGCGCTCTGGACCGGATGGCGGCGGAAGGAACCGACGTCATCAGTTACTTTCAGGTGGATAATCCGCTGGTGGCCATGACCGATCCGCTCTTCCTCGGTCTGCACGATCTTGAGGGCGCGGAGATGAGCGCCATCATGCTGGCCAAGACCAACCCCTTCGAGAAACTGGGCAACTTCTGTGTTTCCGGCGGACGCACCCACATCATCGAATACAGTGATCTGCCGGAGGAACTGGCGGTCCGGAAGAATCCTGACGGGACTCTGGCCTTCATCGCGGGTTCTCCTGCCATGCATCTGATCCGCCGGCAGTTCGTGGAACGGCTCACGGCGGGAGGTTCTCTGAAACTGCCCTGGCACCGCGCCGACAAGAAGATCCCCTGCGTGGATGCCTCCGGCGCTCCCGTCAAGCCGGAAACTCCCAACGGCGTGAAGTTGGAGAGTTTCATCTTTGATGCTCTGCCCATGGCCGAAAAGGTGATGATCCTTGAAGGAGACCGGGCGGAAGTGTTCGGTCCCACCAAGAACGCCACCGGCGTGGATTCCGCGGAGAGTTGCCGGGCGATGCTGGTGGAGCGGGACGCCAAGCGGCTGGAAGCCGCAGGGATCTCCGTTCCCCGCAAAGCCGACGGCACGGTGGATGCCCTGATCGAGATCGCGCCCCGGATCGCTCTGGATGCCGATGACGTGAAGGCTTATGCCGGGACCCATTCGATCCGGATCCTCTCCGGCGACCGGATCGTTCTGGAGTAGGACGGCAGGAGGGCGCACGGAAGATGGTCGGCTTCGGTCTCAATCGTCTGCGGGGCAATCCCCGGGAACTGGAGGTGCAGGATACCTCCGCCGGGGCTTTGGTCTCTGCGGAGTGGCTTCTGCTGATCGTGGCGCTTCTGGTGATGTTCGGGCTGACCATGCTCTACTCTGCGAGTTACGGCGTCGCCAACGCAAAATACTTCCGCAACCAGCTGCTTTGGGTGGGGCTGGGCGTCGTGTCCGGCGGGGCCGCCTTTGTTTTCGGATATCGGAAGGTCTCGGAGTTCTGCTGGCCGCTGATCATCGGCTGTTTTCTGGCCCTGCTTGCCGCGCGCTTCTTCTTCCCGAAGATCAATGGAGCCTACCGCTGGATCCGTTTCGGCGGATTCTCTCTTCAGCCGTCGGAGTTCGCGAAGTTGGCGGTGGCGCTCTTCACGGCGAAGTACTGTAGCGACAACCTGCGGACCTTCGGACAGCTTTGGAACCGCCGGGGACTGCTTCCGCTGGGAGCAATTTGCGGAGCGCTGATTGGCGGTGTCCTGCTGGGGAAGGACTTGGGGACCACGCTGTTGATCTCGCTCACCTGTTTCCTCACGCTGATCGTGGCGGGACTGGCCATGTGGTATTGGATCGTCCCCATCATCGGCGGGACCCTCATCGGGATTTACATCTATCTTTTCGACGCGGAACGGCTTTCCCGGGTCACCAGTTTTCTGCACCCCGAGAGTGTGCAGGAGACCGAAGGGTACCAGCTCTGGACTTCGCTGATGGCGCTGGGATCCGGGGACTGGTGCGGCGTCGGCTTCATGGCCAGCCGGATGAAGGCGAAGTATCTTCCCGAGGCCCACACCGACTTCATTTTGGCGGTGGTGGGCGAGGAACTGGGCTGGATCGGCATGGTCTGCGTGATCATCGCCTACACGCTCTTCACTGTTTTTGCCATCCGGATCGCGTTGAAGGCGGCCTCCCGGCAGGGGATGCTGCTGGGATTTGCGCTGACCATGGGGCTTGCCTTTCAGGCGATCATCAATCTGTCCGTGGTGTCGGGAAGCATTCCCACCAAGGGGATGCCGGCCCCGTTTTTGAGTTACGGGGGCAGTAACATGATGGCCTCGCTGACCGCCGTCGGACTGCTGCTCTCCATCGCCGCCGAAGCGGTGGACCCGGAGTATTCGGAGCGGATCCTGAACCGGATCAAGGCTCATCTCCCCTGGAAAAAGCGGGAAAATGAGGCGTGAAAGACGCTGATATTACAGAAAGGGACTCTGCGTTATGGCGAACTACGGACCGGGAACTCCTTTGAGCAGGCTGGTGATCTCCTGCGGCGGTACGGGCGGACATTTTTATCCCGGACTGAGTATCGCTCGGACTTTTCAGGCGGCCGGCGGCGAAGTCAGGCTGTTGCTTTCCGGCATCAATTCCGCAAATCAGGCGAAGACCGCGGCGGAGTTCGGGATTCCTTCCGACATCCTGCCCCGGATGCCTTCCGCGCGCCATCCCCTCCGGTTTCTGAAGGGCCTGATCGCCGGATATTTTCGTTCCCGGAAGCTGCTGAAAGAGTTTCGTCCGCAGGCTGCGCTGGGCATGGGGTCCTTTGCCTCCCTGCCGCCGCTGGCGGCGGCGTGGACCGGCGGGATCACCATTTTTCTGCATGACGGCAACGCCCGGATCGGATTGGCAAACCGGGTCCTGAGTCGGATCGCCAGGCGCCTCGGCAACGGTTATCCGCCGGTGAACGGCGATGCCTGCCTCTGTCCCATGGTCCTCTGCGGGATGCCGGTCCGTCCCGAACTGCTGGCGGAAAAAAATCTTCCCCGCGGGGAGGGGATCGCCCGATTGCGGGAACATTTTCAGGTGCCTCTGGAGGAAGAGAGGACCACGTTCCTGATTTTCGGCGGCAGTCAGGGGGCGGCGATCTTCAACGAGGTCCTGCCGCTGGCTCTGCGGGAACTGGCCGCGGACCCCGCCACCGGAAAATTTCAGGTTCTGCACCTTTGCGGCAAGGGCAAGATGCAGACGCCGAAGGAGATCTACTCCGGCGCTGACTTCCCCGTGCTTCTGCTGGAGAGCGATGAAAACATGCACTGGTTCCTCGCGGCGGCGGATCTGGTCCTCGCCCGGAGCGGCGGCAGTTCTCTTGCGGAACTGGCGTTGTTCGGCAAGCCTGCCGTTCTGATCCCGTACCCCTATGCGGCGGAAAACCACCAGTTCGATAATGCGCAGACCTACGTCAACGGCGGAGCCGGAGTGCTGGTTCCCAACAATGAATTCGATCGGGAGCGGGCGCTGAAGGAGATCCGGGCGTTTCTCCGCGATCCGGGACTTCAGGCGTGCCGGCGGGAAGCCGCGCTGAAACTGGCGCGTCCAACGGCTGCGGAGGACTTCCTCAACGAGATATCAGCGGCGCTCTCGGAAGTTCCTGCCCGCGCCTGAGATTACCAGTTTCGCCTCCCGGCAGAGGTCGTTTTCTGGGAAACAGGAACGGATCTTCTTGAGGATCAGGTCCAGAGAAGGGGCCAGTTCCCGCAGGAGCGCGCTGTGCCTGACCTCCAGAAAAAGGATCCCTTCCTCCAGTTTCTGCGGCGTCGTCAGCCGGGCCAACTGGGCTCCGGCGATCTCCGGCCAGCGGCTGGAAAGCTGCAGAAAGAGGCTGTTCTCCGGGGTGTTGATGTGGGTGAGCAGTCTGCCCATGACGTCGGACACCGCCTCCGGCTGGCTGGTGTGGGCGGCCATTTCGGTGGAGGCATAATCCGTGCCGTACCAATCCTCCAGAATACGGAATCGCCGGTTGCGTTTTTTCCGTTCTCTCGCGCGGAAGATGGAGATTTTTTCAGGCATGCGCACCGCCTTGTGTTGGAGGGATCGGCAGGGGGAGCCTTCCCCTGATCAGTTCTGGATGTCGATGCCGATCATATAGACCGGAAGCAGCAACGTTTGGAGGATCAGTTTGCAGGGAGCGATACAGCCCCGGAAGGTGTAGATGAGTCCGTTGTGCAGGTTGCCGCACGCCATCTTTCCCAAACCGTAGGGGAAGTAGCCCATTTCAAAAATGGCCTTGAACATCTTCCACATACACTTGGCAGAGTTGATCCCTGCGCGGACGAGATAGGGCTTTGCGGCGGCCGCCGCCTTCATGGCGATGGGACCCAGGATCGCAATGGTGACCGGGTCGATGGCCTTCGCCTGCGGCGCAGGAAGCGCCACCGCGATGATGAGTGCCAGAAAAAGAAGCCGCAAGGTTCGCATGTTCCGAATTTCCCGATAGAAATATTGACTGGTTGAAAATATACCTCATGATGCCGGAAAAGTCAAGCGCCGCTCATGGAATGACCGCATGGGAAGGTGCTGTTCCTGCCGGAATTTTGAACGTCAGCGGGCTCGAGGAGTACGTCTGCCCGGTTTCGCCGCGGGAGCGGCCGCGTCCTGCGAACGTGACGGTGTGGGAAGTCCCGTTGGGGCCTTCAGAGGTTGCGGGTGCGCAACTGGATGGAGTTCTTCTCCGCCCCGATGTAATTCATGATCACGGGGCACTTGGCCCGGAAGAGGAAGAAGGTCGGCCGGGAGACGTTGTCCTCCAGCGACTCGAAGTTTCCCTGTCCCTTGGCGATGACGAGGTCGGCGCGATCCAGCGCATCCAGAAAAACTTTCGAGGCCCGCTCCTGTACCACCCCCGGACTGTTGTCGCCGGTGTCAATGACGGGGGCGAAATCCAGCCCGGAGAGGATGGCATCCCGCCGGGTCACGTCGTTCTGCGCCGGACGCCCCCGGACGCCGATGGTGATCTTCTCCCGGTAAGGCTCCATCAGCAGGCGGTCCAGCACCGCTTCTCCGCAGTTGTCGAGGATGTAGAGAATGCGTTCCGCCCGGTCCATGCTTGTTTTCAGCAGGTCGATGGCGGCCTGATCCGCCGGAAGCAGCAGGGCTTCCATGATCCGGGTGCGGGCCTGCGCCAGATCGAAGTCGGGCGTGGCTCCGTAGTCGATGATGTTTCCCGCGATGGCCAGTCTCACTGCCGCCGCGAAGGAGTCCGCGGACTCCGCGACGATCCGCCGGAGTTCCGGCAGCAGTTCCAGTCCCAGCCGGGTGGAGCGGTCCTTCACTTCGAGGAAGGGGTCGATCTCCCCCCGCTCCCGCTGAAAAATATCGCCGATGGCCCCGGCCAGTTGAGGCGGGGATTTCCTGCTGAAGTAGTTCCGGTGGAGTTCCTGCAGTTCCCGGTGGACTTCCGCCTGCCGGGCGGAGTCCTCGGAGGAATCCGCCGCCACCTTGGCTAAAAATTTCGCGATGCAGTCATCGCATCCGGGACCGATCCGCATGACACTATTCTCCTGGATCCTTGGAGCTCTCTGCGTGCCCGGCGCCGGACGGGTCCTCCCTGCGGGTCAGCCGGAGCAGAATGAGATGGCGCTGCCAGCAGGCGGCGGCCGCGGCGGTGCTTCCGGCGATCCAGCCGAGGGCGAGGAGGGCGATGAACCACTCCCCGCACCGGCAGAACCAGCCCGGTTTTGCATCCCGGAGGACCGGGACAGAGAGCAGAAGCGCCTTGGCCCCTTTGTTGAAGTCCGGCCCGCACTGGGTGAAGCGTCCGTTGGGCAGGACCACGCCGGTGGCTCCGTTGTTGCCGCTCCGGACCATGGGAAGTCCGCTCTCCACGGAGCGGGTCACGGCGTTGGCAAGATGCTGTTCCAGTTCGCTGGAGAGGGGATACCACGCGTCGTTGGAGAGGACCACGATCACGTTGGCCCCCGTGCGGACCTCCTCGCAGACGTGATAGCCGAAGATCCCTTCGTAGCAGATGGAGACCGCCGCCCGGACGTTTCCGGGAAATTCCACGTATTTCGGGTTGGTCCCTGGGACGAGGTCCCGGCCCATGTCGATGTAGCGGATGAGCGCCTGCGGGAGCAGGTCCCGGAAGGGGATGTATTCTCCGAAGGGCACCCGGTGCATCTTGTCGTAGCGGGCGCCGATGCGACCATCGGGGTCCATGCGGAAGGCGCTGTTGGTGGCGCCGGGGGACATCCCGTTTAGGGGGAGCGTCTCCTCGAAGTCCAGCGCGCCGAAGAGGAGTGGTTTTCCGCTCTCCACGGCGAGGGCGCGGACACTCCGCTGATAGGCCTGAATGAGTACTCCGTAGGGAGTGAGACGGGAGAGTTTTTCAAAGTCCTGCGCGCTGTAGAAGGGAATGGGGACCGCACTTTCCGGCCAGAGGATCGCTTCGGCTTCGGGATGGGTTTTCATCCCTTCCCGGGTGAGCCCGTAATACCGCTGCATCGCTTCGACGGTGGCGGCGTTGTCGGCGTGGCGGCGCTGGGAGAGATCCCCCTGGACCGCCAGCACCTTCCACGGAGCGGGACACTCCGCCGCCTTGCGGTCGATCTCCCGGACCCGCAACGCGCCCCACCCCGTCACCGCCGCCATCAGCAGGAGGTAGCCGATGAGGACTTTGCACCCCGGCTTGCGGGCGGCGGCGAAGAGGACGCAGTTGCCCAATGCCACGAGGAAGAGCACGCCGTAACTCCCTGTGAACGCTGCGATCTGAAGCAACGGCAGATTCCGGTACTGGGTGACGGAGAGGTCATTCCACGGGAAGAGCCGGGAGCGGGTCCACTCCAGAAGGGTGTAGGCTGCTGCGGCGAGGAAGGCGAAAAGGGCGAGCCTTCCGGCGGAAAACCCCGCCTTGGCCAGTTTCGTCCGGGAGGCTTCCCCTGCCAGCAGGATGGGGACGGGGTAGAGGACGTACTTCTTCAGGGGAGGGAGCATCAGGCTCCACACGCCGGCCCAAAGCGAAATGACGGGTGCGAGGAGCCACGGGATGACGGGGTCGATCTCCCGGAGGAAACGGAAGGCAAAGAGGCTCCAGCCGAGGCCCCAGCACCATCCGCAGAGGAAGGAGAAGGGTTTCCCGTCGTATTCTCCGCAACTCCACAGCACCGGGAGCAGGGTGAAGAAGGCGAGGAACTCCAGATTGAAGGGGGGTAGCGCGGCGGCGAAAATCGTTCCTCCGGCGAAGCAGAAGAGGAGTTTCCCCGCCGCCCGGTGCAGCCGGATGCGTCCTGCTTCGTCAGGCGGCCGGAAGCAGGATGAAATCCAGGATATTCCGGTTTTTTCTGAAAATGTGGTCATGTTTTTATGGAAAAATGTTGCAATTTTTGCGTTTCCGGTGTAATTTACTGCAATTTGAAGGATAAGGCAATCCTGCGGGCATTGAAAATCCCGAAAATTTTGCCGGATTGGCGGTATCGTTCCGGCGATTCCGCTGAAAGTGACTGGAGATTATGAAAAATCATGAGGTGAAGCATTTCGACCACATCGTGATCGGAAGCGGATTGGCCGGATTGAGTTCGGCCTGGCGGTTGGGCAAGTCCGGCCGGAGCGTGGCGGTGCTGACCAAACGGGCCATCGATGAGTGCAACAGCCGTCTGGCACAGGGCGGAGTCGCCTGCGTTATGGACGCGCTGGATACCTTCGACGAACATATCAAGGATACCCTGACCGCCGGCGCCGGAATGTGCGACGCCGGAGCCGTCCGGGCCATCGTGGAAGCCGGGCCGGATGCCATCCGGGAACTGATCGGCCTCGGGGTGAACTTCACCACCCGCAGCGACCTCGGCTTCAAGGACAATGGGGAGAGCTTCGATCTCGGCCGGGAGGGCGGTCACCACAAGCGGCGGATCCTCCACTCCGGCGACATCACCGGGGCGGAACTGGAGCGCGTCATGGTGGAGACCGTCCGTGCCATGCCCAACGTCACCGTTTTCGAGTACTGCTGTGCCATCGACCTCGTGGTCAGTTCGCGGCTGGACATGGGCGGTCCCAACCGCTGTTTCGGGACTTACGCGCTGGACGTGCGCACCGGCAACATCATCACCATGCTGGCTCCCACCACCACCATTGCCTGTGGAGGCATCGGCAAAGTTTATCTCTACACCAGCAATCCCGACGTGGCCTGCGGTTCCGGGATCGCCATGGCCTACCGGGCCGGGGCGCGGATCGCCAACATGGAATTCGTGCAGTTCCATCCCACGATCCTGCACCATCCCACCATCCGTTCCTTCCTCATCAGCGAAGCGCTGCGGGGGGAGGGCGCCGTGCTGAAGTGCCGGGAGAACCGGGACTCCGAACCGGTGGAATTCATGCAGAAGTACCACCCGATGAAAAGTCTCGCTCCGCGTGACGTTGTGGCGCGGGCGATCGACTCCGAGATGAAACGCANNAGAGTCTGGCGCCGCGCGACGTGGTGTCGCGCGCCATCGACTCCGAGATGAAGCGCACCGGCGAGGAGTGCGTCTATCTGGACATCCGGCATCTCTCCGAAGAACAGTTGAGGCGCCGCTTCCCCAACATCTTCGCCAAGTGCATGGAGGCGGGGATCAACATGGCGCACGACCTGATCCCGGTGGTCCCGGCGGCCCATTTCTCCTGCGGCGGCATCCAGACGGATATCCGGGGAGCCTCCAGCATCGAGGGGCTGTACGCGGCGGGCGAATCCGCCTGCACCGGCCTCCACGGCGCCAACCGCCTCGCCAGCAACAGCCTTCTGGAAGCCATCGTCATGCCCAAGTTCGCGGCGGCCGACATCGAGAAGCGCTTCGAGGAACTTAAGAACCACTTCCCCGACGACGAACTGGCCCTCAACTGGACCACCGGCAACGCCACCGACTCCGACGAACTGATCCTCATCAGCCACAACTGGGACGAGATCCGGCGCTTCATGTGGGACTACGTGGGCATCTACCGCACCGACAAGCGGCTGGAGCGCGCCAAGAACCGGATAAAACTGATCCGCAAGGAGATCGAGAAGTACTATTGGGACTTCACCGTCACCGCCGATCTGGTGGAATTGCGGAACATCGCCACGGTGGCGGAACTGATCATCGACTCCTCCCTGAAGCGGCACGAGAGCCGGGGTCTCAACTACAACGCGGACTATCCCTATCTGGATCCCGAACTGGAGTGTGTGGATACCATCATCCAGCGGGAACTTTGACACGGTACCGAGAGATACATTTCACAGCACAACAGCAGAATAGCGACCGGATGAAACAGCATTTGAACGTCAGCGCCGATGCGGCGGAGATCGTGGAGGACCTGCAGCGGGCAGGATTTGAGGCTTATATCGTGGGCGGAGCGGTCCGGGACCTGCTTCTCGGGCGTTCCCCCAAGGACTTCGACGTCTCCTGCGCCGCCACGCCGGAGGAGGTGCGGGCCGTTTTCGGGCGGCGTTCCACCCGGATCATCGGGAAACGCTTCCGGCTCTCCCACGTCTTCCGGAACGGCGAGATCTACGAAGTCAGCACTTTCCGGCAGGCTCCCGCCAAGACCGAATCCCGGGCAGGAAAGGACCACTGGGGCGAGAACCTCATCGTTTCCGACAATGCCTTCGGGACCGCCGAGGAGGATGCGTGGCGGCGGGACTTCACGGTCAACGCGCTCTTCTACGACCCGGTGAAGGAGGAGATCCTGGACCTGACGGGACAGGGTCTCGATGACATTCGGGACCACTTGGTCCGGGCCATCGGAGAACCTGCCCTCCGCTTCGAGGAGGATCCGGTGCGACTGCTCCGGGCTTTGAAACTGGTGGCGCAGTTCGATTTCGCTTTGGAGAATCAGACGGAAAATGCCCTTTTCTCCAAACTCCCCTGCATGAAACTCGCCAGCGTCTCCCGGTTGACTCTGGAACTGGAAAAACTCCTGCAGTCCAGTTACAACGACCGGCATCTTCAGGTTTTTCATGACTACGGACTTCTGCAGTATTTCCTGCCGACGATCCACGCCGCGTGGGGACTGCCCGAAACCGAATACGCCATCGACCTCCTCTATGAGCGGAATTGCCGGGTGGAGGAGCGGTCGTACCGCAACAGCGTTTCGCTCGCCATGGCGGCGCTGGCGCTTCCTTTCGTGGAGAAGGCGCTGGGGCGGGAGCCGGGGACCCTCTGGGAGAACTCTCCCGAAGCCTCGGATGCCATCCGGCGGGTCCTCGGGACGCTCTTCAAACCGCTCACTCCCATGATCCGGATGACGCTTTCGGCGGAGCACATCCTGTTGTTGCAGCCCGCGCTGGAGCAGGGATTCCGGCCGCAGCTGCTCCGGCAGAGGGGATTTTCCCACGCCCGGGAACTTGGTTTCATCCGCCACGCCGTTGCCGGGGAGGATCTGGCTCCGCTGGTGAAGGAGTGGGGCGAATCCCGGGAGATCCGGGAGTGCAGACCGGAGAAGGAGGCCTCCCGCTACCCGAAAAAAAGGCGTCCGGTCCGCCATGACCGTCCAGGGCGGCGATGAGACGGTTCTGGATCATTCTGCTCGGATCGCTCTTCTGCGGCATCGTCTGCCGCGGAGAGGTCCTGCTGGATGCCAAGGGCCA
>DCGO01000108.1 GCA_002314605.1 Lentisphaeria bacterium UBA1776
AAAAATTCCCGAAGGACCGAAAAAGCTTCACCACTTCTTCCGGGGAAAGGGTGCAGCGCTGTGTATTGGCATTGTTTCTGAGAGGACAGTAGCGGCAGTCGTTGGAACAGCAGTTGGAAAGCAAAGTCTTGAACATGATCCCGGTACCGCCGTTGGCCAGGGGGACCGGGTACAGCCAGTGGCCGTCCGTCATGCGTTTGCGGTGTTCTCCCCTGGAAGTGCCGCAGGCGCAGGCCAGATCGTACTGGGAATCCTGAGCGAGGATCCGGAGTTTACCGAGAGGGTCTGTCATGGTGAGGACTACTATACCACGTTTTTTTTCAAAAACAAAAATTCCGGACATGTTTTCATGATCTCTTTTCAGAATTTTTGAAAATTGCTTCCCCGGTGCTGCGGAATCGGGAATTTGTGCTTGTTTTTTCGGCAAAAAGGACTATATTCTGGCAGGTTTGTACACTTCCGCAGGAGCCGGAAGAACAGGCCCCATAAGGGAAAATCGATGAAAATTGCAGTCTGCATCAAACAGGTCCCCGGCACATCGCAGGTGGAAATCGATCCCGCTACCGGTGTATTGAAGCGGGATGGCGTGGAATCCAAAATGAATCCGTTTGACCTCTACGCGCTGGAAACGGCCCTTCGTTTCAAACGGGAATACGGCGCGGAACTTACGGCATTCACCATGGGGCCTCCTCAGGCTCAGTCGGTACTGCGCGAGGCCTTCATGATGGGGGTGGATCACGGGGTCCTGCTTTCCGACCGGAAATTCGGAGGGGCCGATGTACTGGCCACATCTTACACCATCTCTCAGGGGATCAGGGCGGCGGGGGATTTCGACCTCATCATCTGCGGCAGACAGACCACCGACGGCGATACCGCTCAGGTGGGAGCGGAGCTGGCGGAATTTCTGGGGATCCCCCATGTGACCCATGTATGCAGAATCGGCAGAGTCACGGAAAAAAACATGGAGGCGGACGTGGATATGCCGTCGTGTGTTTATTCCATCCGGATCCAGTTTCCGTGCCTCGTAACAGTGGACAAGGGGATCTTTGAGCCGCGGCTTCCTTCATACAAGCTCAAACTTGCCACGCAGGACAGGGAGATCAAAGTCATCACCCTGGCCGATATGCCGGATCAGGACCCGCTCCATTACGGGTTGAACGGTTCGCCTACTCAGGTCAAGCGCATTTTCCCGCCGGAAAATGCCAATACCCATGAGACGTGGGAGGGGTCCGGACCGGAATTGTCGGAACGGCTTTTCCGGTTTCTTGAAGACAGAAAATTTCTCCAGCATTTGAGGTGATCCATGTCCTACATCAGAATCCATCAGGAAAAAGTGGCCGGCCGGGCCGGACTTGCGGAGCTCTGCCCCTTCAAAGCCATCGAACGGGCCGGTGACGGAACGCTGGTCATCAATGCCGGCTGCCGGATGTGCCGGATGTGCATCAAAAAGGCCGGGGATGTTTTCGAGTTTGTGGAAGAGAAGCCTGCCGTCACGGTGGATAAAAGCCTCTGGAAAGGCATTGCCGTGGCCGCAGAAGTGGAGGATGGGCGCATCCATCCCGTGACTTTTGAGCTCCTGGGCAAGGCCCGGGAACTGGCATCCAAGGTGAATTACCCGGTTTACGGTCTGGTGACCGGTTCCTGCGTAGCTGAGCTGGCCGGGGAACTCCTGGAATACGGTGCCGATGAGGTTTTTGTTTATGATTATCCGGAGCTCAAATATTTCCGGATCGAACCCTATGCGGCGGTGCTGGAAGACTTTATTTCCAGGGTCCGCCCCTCCAGCGTGCTGGTTGGCGGCACCCAGCCTGGCCGTTCCCTGGCCCCCCGGACTGCCGCAAGGTTCCGCACCGGACTTACCGCCGACTGTACCAGACTGGATATTTCCGGAACCACGGATCTGGACCAGATCCGGCCGGCTTACGGGGGAAATATTATGGCGCACATTAATACCCCACGCCACCGTCCCCAGTTTGCCACCGTGCGGTACAAAATCTTCCCGATCCCGCCGAAAACCCCGGCCGCCGGAAAAATCCGCCTCTGCAGTATTGATCCGGCAAAGCTTGTTTCCGGCATCGAAGTCCTGGAAGCCCGGCCGAAAGCAGCGGAAAAGGGGATTGAGGAAGCCGAAGTGCTGGTGGTTGCCGGACGGGGTGTCCGGCAACTGGACGATCTGAAAATGCTGCAGGAACTTGCCGGCCTTCTTCACGGACAGCTTGCCTCCACCCGGGCGCTGGTGGAGGCCGGGTGGATGGAACCCAGACGGCAGATCGGTCTGAGCGGACGCACTGTCAAGCCCAAACTCATGATCACCTGCGGGGTTTCCGGCGCCATTCAGTTTGTGGCGGGGATGAGCGGAGCGGAAAAGATCATCGCTATCAATACGGACCCGGAAGCACCGATTTTCAAGGTCGCCCATATCGGGATCTGCGGCGATCTGTATGAAATCATTCCCGGTCTGGTCGAAAACATCAAAGCACAGCAGAATTGAGGTGAGATATGCCGCATCCCTATAAAAAATTCACTCCCTCCGACCTGGAGGCTCTCCGGAGCATCTGCGGCCGGGACCGTGTGATCCCGAAGGAGTCCATCGGCGAAGATTACTGCCACGATGAACTTTCCGGCACCCGCAGCTGTCCGGATGTTCTGGTGAAGGTCCGTTCCGCCGGCGAAGTGTCGGATATTCTGAAATACGCTTCCGCTGAAAATATTCCGGTGACACCCCGGGGACAGGGGACCGGTCTGGTGGGCGGTTCCGTGGCCATGCTGGGGGGGATTCTGCTGGATCTTTCCGGCATGAATCACTTCATTGAGCTGGATGAGGAAAATATGACGATGACGGTGGAACCGGGGGTCCTCCTGATGGATGTTAGCAAATTTGCCGAGGAACGCGGCTTCTTCTATCCCCCGGACCCCGGGGAGAAAACCGCCGCCATCGGAGGCAATATCAGCACCAATGCCGGCGGCATGCGGGCCGTCAAATACGGTGTAACCAGGGATTATGTCCGGGGGCTGGAAGTCGTCCTCGCCAATGGCGAGATCGTGGAACTGGGGGGTAAGATCGTCAAAAACAGTTCCGGCTACAGCCTGAAGGACCTGATGGTGGGTTCCGAAGGCACCCTCGGGGTCATCACCAGGGCGGTGCTGCGGCTCCTGCCGCTGCCGAAACACAAGATCAGTCTTCTGGTTCCTTTCCCGGACCTTTCTTCGGCGATCCGGGCGGTGCCGGCGGTGATCCGGTCAAGCGTCACCCCCACTGCTGTGGAATTCATGGAGCGGGAGGTCATTCTGGCGGCGGAAGAGTTTCTGGGGCGGAAGTTTCCGGACAATTCCGCCGATGCATATCTCCTCCTCACTTTTGACGGAGCAAGCCGTGAAGAGGTGGATCTGGCGTGGGACGCTGCGGCGAAGCTTTGTCTCCAGTGCGGTGCGCTGGATGTATTCATTTCCGACACGCCGGAGCGCAATGAATCCATTTGGGCGGCCCGGGGGGCCTTTCTGGAGGCCATCAAGGCATCTACCACGGAAATGGACGAGTGCGATGTGGTGGTCCCCCGGCGGCATGTGGCGGAATTTGTCCTCTTTTCGCGTGAGTTGCAGGAAAAATACCATGTCCGGATCCGTTCCTTCGGACATGCCGGGGACGGCAATCTTCACATCTACATCCTCCGGGACGATCTGGAAGATGCTTTGTGGAAGAAAACCCTGGGCGCGGTCTTCGGCGAACTGTATGCCAAAGCCGGATCTCTGGGCGGCAAGGTGAGCGGAGAACACGGCATCGGCTATGCCAAAAAGCCCTACTTGGCCAATGTGCTTTCCCCGGAAGAGAAGCTTCTGATGAAGGGGATAAAAAACGTCTTCGATCCGAAAAACATCCTGAATCCCGGAAAAGTCATTGCGGAATGATGGATCCGGGACCCATCATGGATTGGTCCGGTCATACTCTTTGACAATGATGATCAGTGCCGCAATGGTTCCGGGGATCCAGAAAAAGACCGTCAGCAGCGTGAGCAGAAGGATCGTTCCACAGCCCGTGTTCGGGAGGCCGATCACCCCGAGGGGAGGCAGAATGATCGCCAGAAAAATACGGAGAACCAAGTCGGAAGCGCTCATAACAATATTTCCTTTCTGCAGGTTTCCGCCTGTATCTCCGGCGGATCCGGTTGGACTTCGATCACCTGTCCGCAGCCGGGACAGGTGAGACGGCTGCCGACTTTCCGTCCGGGGGCCCGGATCTTCTGGCGGCAGTGAGGACAGTGAAATTTGAACCCTTCCGGCAATTCCGGATCCGGTGCAATGGCGATCTCCTGTTTACAGTCCGGACAGATCAGCGTCATGCCGGTGAACATTTTTCCGGTCCGGATCTTCCGCCGGCAGCACGGACAGTGAAACTTGAAACTCAGATCATCCAGACTCCGGTCCGTCCCCGCCTGAGCCGGATCGTCCGGCATCGCCGTGACCAGCTCCCAGCAGCAGGAGAAACGGTCCTCCGGGTTCTTGCTCAGCGCCCGGGCGAGCGCCTGATTGACCGCCTTCGAAATCCCCGGTATCGGTTGCGGTATCCGGGTCAGTACATTTTCCCGGAATTCCGTGACGGTAGAGCCGGTCAGCGGCAGGCACTCCGAGAGCATTTCATAGATCATTACCGCCAGCGCATACTGGTCGGCGGCGGCCCGGATGTCGTAAAAGATCGTCCGTGCCAGCCGGGCAAAGCCTTGTTCATAACTTCGCCACTGTTCCGGGGCGGCGTAATTTGCGGAAACGTTGGTTTCCGGGTGCCGCAGTCCCAGCCGGGCCATGGCGAAGAGGATGGTTTCCGAAAGTCCGAAGTAGAGGAGTTTGATGCCACCTTCCGGCGTGACAAGGATGTTTTCCGGTGTCAGTCCCCTGTGGACGATACCGGCCTGATGGGCATAGTCCAGCACATCGGCCAGCTGGCGGCACAGCGGCAGGAGGGTGTGGATATTCATGATCCCGGCCTCCCGGTGGAGGCGGCTCCAGAATGCCAGCGACACTCCGGAAACATATTCCGTCACCAGAAAAAATTTCCCGTTGGTCCTGTCCTGCTGCAGATCCAGAATCCTTGCCGCATTCGGGTGTTGAAGCAACCGCATTTTCCGCGCTGCAGACTGCACAAAATCCATTTCCGCCTGGTTCCCGGAAAGTGTCTCCGGCAGTTCGTACAGCATGACCCGGACCTGCCGGACCGGATCCAGGGCAATATACCGCCTCCCGATGTCACAGGACGGGAGATTGCCGAGGATGCGGTATCGCTCCAGACACAGCTCCGCTGAGGCCCATGTGAGTTCGTCGGCATCCCGGCAGACCAGGATTACGGCACCGCAGTTCGGACAGCAGGCACTTGTTCCGATGGCGTTTTCCTCCGCCAGTATTTTTTGTCCGCAGGCTCTGCAGTGAAATTTGAATTTTGCCATAGTACGCGATTCATTGCCTTCTCTGTCTGGGGACAATATACCCTGATTCCGGATTTTTGCAACCCGAAAACGGCGGGGGAGCATGATTCAGAACAGCGACAACTGTTCTTCCTCCTGCTGCCCTTTTTTCTGAGGCGGGAAACGAGCCAGAAATTCGTCTGTGGAAATGACTTCGATTCCCGCTTTTCGTGCATGGTCCAGCTTGGTGCCGGATTCCTGCGGATCCGCCGCCACCAGGAGCGACAGATTTCCGGTAACCTGGTCCACCGGTTCCAGACCGTGCTGCCGGGCGGTCTCCTCGTAGTAAGCACGTTTTTCCGGCATTTTTCCGGTAAAACAGACCGTCTGTTTTTCTGCGGCCCCGAAACTGGAACGGAGTTCCACCGAAGCCAGGAGTTCGTCAATGAAGGTCTTTTCCTCCGTGAAGGTCTTCCGGAGGGCGGCCGCTCGCTCGGGGCCGATTCCTTCCATGACGCCAAGCTCATCGGCGGATAACGTCCGGAGCCGGTCAAAGGGACACGTTTTCAAAAGTTTCTTTGCCACATTGATCCCGACATTGGGGATGTTCAGGGCCGCCAGCAGCCGGAAATCATCGCATTTCCGGGCTTTTTGCAGCGCATCATAAAGATTGGCCGCCGATTTCTCCGCAAAACGGTCCAGACTCACGAGTTTCCGTTTGTCCAGTTTCAGCAGATCTCCGAAACTTCTGACCTCAAACTGCTTCATGATCTGCCGCAGAGTGGCATCCCCAAGATTGTCGATATCCAGCGCCCGGACGGCGGCGGAGAGCCGGCACAGCCGGGTCTCGAAGCAATCCGGACCCGGGCAGCAGAGTTCCGGTCCTTTCCAGACCAGTTCCGTACCGCACCCCGGACAGCGGTCGATCATGGCGTTTCTGCGGTTTTCCCCGGGAGACGAGGAAACAATATGGGGAATCACATCCCCAGCCCGTTCCACCACAATGTCGTCGCCGATCTGCAGATTCAGGTCCAGAATGTTTTTCGCATTGTGAAGCGTGGCCCGGCGGATGGTGGTGCCGCCAAGTTCCACCGGCCGGATCACGGCCACCGGGGTAAGAGAGTTCTTGCCGAAGCTCCACTCCACATCCTCCAGCGCGCTGGGGCTTCGGGCATTGACGAACTTGTACGCCATTTCCCCCCGGGGGTGGTGAGCGGTACTGCCCAGGCTTTGCCGGTACACCGCATCGGCGAATTTCACCACGATCCCATCCATGGGGTACGGCAGTGCCGCAATTTTATCCGTCAGTTCCTGCCAGCGGGATTCCAGCTCTCCGGCGGAAACTTCGAAACTCACCCGGTCGTAGTCCACCAGCGTCAGATACGCCCCGGTCTGTTTCATGGCAAATTCCAGTTGCCGGACTTCCCGGGGGTCCTTGAGCATCATGAATCCGGTAAGGACATTCCGGGTATTGCGGTAAACGGTGTTGCCGCGGGAACGGATGACACTGCGGAGTTTTTCGAAGCGGTCCGGCCGGATCAGAAGCTCCCCCCGGGCCGGACGGTTCACCGGACCTGTACCATCGGCGGATTCGAGTTCAATCAAAGAAAGTTTGTCGGAAATATCCTGTCCGGTCTCCCCTTTGCCCCGGGTCACCAGAGTTTGTCCGTCAAATCGGCAGCTGATTCCGTCATATTTGGGCTGGACCAGCAGCCGTTCGTCCCGGTCGGTCCGGGCGAAGGATTTCACCCAGCTCAGGAGTTCCGGCAGACTGTAAACCTTGTCGAGGGAGATCATAGGGGAAAGAAGTCTGATCTCCCGGAGGGCCGCCACCTGAGGGGAGCCCAGCTGTTCCAGCAGGGGGTGGTCCGGAGCGGCCGTTTTCAGTTCCCGGACCAGCGCATCGTACTCGAGATCGCTGATTTCCGGGATCCCTGCCCAGTAGGATTCAAAGGCCCGCCGGATCCGGGATGCAAGTTCCTCCACACTCATATTCTGGAATTTTCCTGAGGAAGAACTAAAACTATTTTCCGGTATAGCGGCGCAGCAGGATGGCCCCGTTGTGACCGCCGAAACCCAGATTCATATTGAGGGCGATGTCGATCTTCCGCTCCCGGGCGACATTGGGTGTTACGTCAATATCGCAGGCGGGGTCCGGCGTCTCGTAGTTGATGGTGGGCGGCGCCGCGCCATGCCGGATCGCCATGGCGCATGCGATGGTCTCAAGACCGCCTGCCGCTCCCAGGGTGTGCCCCGTACAGCCCTTGGTGCTGCTGACCGCGATGTGCTTCAAGTCGTCGCCGAAGACCGTTTTGAGTGCCGCCGTCTCGCAGCGATCGTTGAGCTGCGTACTGGTCCCGTGGGCATTCACATAATCCACTTCGCCGGCGGAGATCCCGGCATGACGCAGAGCCGAACGGATGGCAATGGCCGCACCGGAGCCGTCTTCCTTCGGTGCCGTGATATGGTGCGCATCGCCGCTGGCGCCGTAGCCGATGATCTCGGCAAGGATGTCAGCGCCGCGGTTGCGGGCATGTTCCAGCTCCTCGATCACCAGCACGCCGGCACCGTCGCTCATCACGAATCCGTCCCGGTCCAGATCGAAGGGGCGGCTGGCATGCAGGGGGTCATCGTTGCGGGTGCTCATGGCTTTCAGGGCGCAGAATCCCGCCATGCCCAGAGGAATGCCGGCGGATTCGCTTCCTCCGGTGATCATCAGCTCCGCATCGCCCCGCTTGATCATCCAGTAAGCTTCGCCGATGGCATGACAGCCGGAAGCACAGGCGGAAGTGACCCCGAAATTCGGTCCCATGGCGCCGGTCAGAATGGAGATCTCTCCGGAAGCCATGTCGGTAATCATTTTGGGGATCAGAAAGGGAGACACGCGGTTGGGACCTTTTTCATGCAGCACAATCATGGAATCGCAGATGGTCAGCATGCCGCCAATGCCGCTGGCTACCAGCACGCCGGCCCGGTCCGGCGCAATGCCGGCGTCTTCCAGGCACAGGGGAAGTCCCGCACCGGCCAGCGCCTCATGGGCGGCAATGACCGCAAACTGGCAGAAAAGGTCCATGTGCCGGGCATCCTTCGGGGATATGAAGCGATTGATGTCCAGATTTTTGATTTCTCCCCCGATTTTCGTCCGGTACTCTGACACATCAAATCCGGTGATCGGCCCGAGGCCGCAGCGGCCGTTGACGACCGCATTCCAGAAATCCGCAGTGTTGTTGCCGACACAGGAAAGAATGCCGGTTCCGGTAATGACTACGCGCCTGTCATCCATCTTTTTCCCTCAAAATTCCATTGATTACAAGAAAAAAGGGGCGAGTTTCGCAAAATGCGAAACGCCCCGTCTTCTAAATGTCTAATGCACACGGGACCGCCCGGAGACGATCCAATGCGCAGCACGATTACTCCGCCTTGGCGGCACCGTCGGCATTCTGATTGTTCTTGAGGGATTCCTCAATGTAGCGAATGGCATCACCCACCGTGGAGAGCTTTTCAGCAGCATTGTCGGGAATGGTCACACCGAATTCCTCTTCAAGCTGCATGACCAGCTCAACCTGATCCAGAGAATCCGCACCGAGATGCTCAATGAACTTGGCATCATCAGTGACCTGATCTTCCGAGCAGCCGAGATTTTGGACCACGATCTTCTTCACTTTGTCAGCAATAGCAGACATTTCATACCTCATTTGTTATGGGTTGTCGATAAAGTTTCGATTCAGTTCCAACCGTTGTAAAATCACAACGCCTATAAGATACCACTTGAACAATGATTTGTCAAGTTTTTTTCAAAAGTTCTCTCAGGTTTCTCCCGTATCAAGCCTGTTTCCCGGCTCAGCGGGCCAGAATGGCCAGCAGCTGCTTCGCCGTTTTTTCCGCCAGGGCCAGATCCGGAAGCACCATATCCGGGAGTCGGGAGAAGGGGATCATTTCCAGCGTCACCGGTCCGGTGTAGCCGACCTGGTCCATGGCTGCCAGGATCGCCGGGTAATCCGCTTCGCCCACGGTGATATCATCGCCGAAGCCGTGGAGACCGCCGCCGCAGTCTTCGCTCTTCCAGTTTTTGAAGTGGATCCCCTTGATCCGGTTGCCCAGGATCTCCACCCAGTCCTGGGGATAGCCCACATTGAGGCAGTTGGCCACGTCCAGATAACAGCCGATGAAGGGCGAGTTGAACTGGTCGATGAAGGCTTTCATGGCGAAGGGATCCGGCAGGAATTTGCCCCACACGTTTTCACAGGCAATGGCCACCCCCAGCTTTTCCGCGTCCGGCAGAAGCTCCCACATGGAGCGGGTGCTCTGGCGCCACACGGCCGCCGCAGGGGTCCGGGGACAGGAGGCGTCCCAGTCGGCATGGACCACGCCGGGGATCACCAGCGCGGCCTTGGCGCCCAGCCGGGCGGCCACATGCAGATACTGCCGGGTCCACGCCACGGCTTCCTGCCGTTTGGCTTCATCGGTACTGCTCAGGGGAAGTCCCCAGCTGGAACCGGTGGCCACGGTGCGGATCCCGATCTTCTTTTCTGCCGCGCAGGCGCAGATCTTTGCGCACAGCGCATCGTCCGCCGTGACCGGGACCACATCCCCCACGGTGAGCTCAATGCCGTCCAGACCGAATTCCGCCGCGCTGTCGATGCACTTGAAGGCATCCCGGGAGCCGTCAAAGCCCCCCAGCACCCAGGTATTGATGGCCGCAAAATATTTTTTCATGGTCGAAGATCCTTTCAGCGATAACGAACGGTGACGGTTTTGCCCTTGTTGTCCAGAGACTTGCGTTCCGCCTCGTAGATGCAGGCACCGTCCACGATATCCTTGTGGGGCAGATATTTTTCATCACTGGACTTGCCGAGACAGGCGGAGAGGAAGTTGTCGATCTCCACATGCCATCCGGTGGGCTTGTCGCCGACTTTGAGTTCGAGTTTTTCCGCTTCGCCCTTCACCGGATAGAACCAGAGGCCGGAGGGATTGGAGACGATGGTGCCCTTTTCGCCGATCAGCTGGAAGCTCATCTCAAAACCGGCGCAGCGGGGGGCCGACCAGCCACCTTCGGCGGCCACGGCCTTGTCATCGTCAAAGTGATAGATGGTGAAGGAGTGATCCGGGATCCCCGTCTTGTACCAGGTCCCCACCGTGGTGACGGCCCGGGGTTTGCCGCAGAAATACAGCACTTCGTCAATATCGTGCATGTGGAGATCCAGCAGTGCGCCGCCGGAATTTTCATCCTTCATGAACCAGTTTTTCCAGGCATCGCCGTCGATGTTGGGGGAGAAGCGCTTGAAAAGGGCGCTGCGGATCTTGCCGATCTTGCCTGCTTTGAAGAGTTCAAAGGCCTTGCGGTATTCCGGCCATGCCCGGACGCACAGACCCACCGTGAAGCACTTGCCGGACTTTTCCGCTTCGGCGACAATGGCCTTCACATCCTTGACCGTCAGTGCGGCGGGCTTTTCCAGCAGCACATGTTTCCCGGCTTTCAGCGCGGCAATGGCAAAGGCCGCATGCAGATAGGTCGGGGCGCAGATATCCACTTCCTCGACTTCCGGATCGTTGATGAGGTCCAGACCGTCCTTGTAAACCCGGATGCCGGTGAGGTCCAGATGGTCATTGACCCCGCCGCCGATGTTGCCGTGGACCTTGCGGATATCCCCGGACCGCTTGGCGGCGTCTGCATCCGCGATGGCCACGATTTTACTTTTGGGGTTGGCCTGATGGATCCGGAAATGGGTGGTTCCCATGAATCCGAAACCGATGATCCCGACTTTGACCTGTTTCATGATATACCTCCTTGCTGGGTTGAACGTTTCTTTCTATAGGATACCTCTAAAAATTCATTCCGGTGGCTTGCGGCCACTGGGGAAAGTCT
>DCGO01000045.1 GCA_002314605.1 Lentisphaeria bacterium UBA1776
CGATTTTCATATCAATCCTTTCTGTGTTTTGAATGGACCGCATCCGTAAAACAATCCGGAATGCATCTTTTTTCCGCATATAATATAATCACTTTTCTGAAACTGTAAATTGCAAAATCATTAAAAGAGATCGCAATATATCCAATACCTTCCTTTGACACACATCCGCAGGAATTGCCCCGTTCGAAATTCAGGGACCGGGGCATCTGCCGTTCCGGAGGCTGCCGGAGCACTTCAGCAGTCCTTTTTCCTTAACTCCGTGCTCTTGATAATATAACTGTTATATAATATTTTTCAAACCTCGGGTTGTTTTTTCCGCTGTTTTTCGAAATCGCCCCGGTTGAAAAAGGAGCGGTATCGGGCCTCGCGTACGCGGTCAGGCGCTCCCGCCGCAGGGGACCACCGGCACAATACCGCAGGTCTTTTTGAGTTCCGGGACCATTGACATTTCAGAAATTTCAAGTACATTATGAACGGATGCCCTGTTGCGTTTCCGGAATGAATTCAATAAATGGAGAATGGAAAGTGAAAAAGTCGATTCTTGTGGTGGCGGCGCATGCGGATGACATGGAGATCTCCATGGGAGGGACCTGTCTCAAGTACCAGAAAGCCGGGTACGAGTTTCATGTGGTTTACTCCACCAACAATATGTCCGGCGGAAACTACCGACGGGATGAAACGGGGAAACCGGTGAGTTACGAGCCCGAGGCTTACGATGAAATGCAGGTCCGGAAGTCCGAGGCTGCTCAGGCGGCAAAGATTTTCAACACCGTCCCCGTTCATCTGGACTTTCCCCAGCGGCATTTCATTGACAAATCCGGCAGGAAAATCGAACTCTGCTACGCCTCGGGGAAACCGGACTTTGTGCCGGAGAACATTCCTACGGTCCTGACCGCCCACGAGCATAAGGATACGGTCCGGGATCTTGCCGCAAAGATCCTCGAGTGGGATCCGGAGGTCATCATCACCATGGGGCCTGCAGACCCCAATCTGGAACACATCGCCACCGGGTATCTGGCCATGAAGGCCATGCGCGAGGCGCAGAAGTCCGGCTACGACGGGACCCTTCTCTTCTGCATGACTCCGGCGCCTTCCGGGATCGCGCCATTGTACGACGCCTTCGATGTTTTTGTGGACACCACCGGATTCATGCAGGCGAAATATGATGCCATCCGGGTCCATGCAAGCCAGAAGCCGTGGCCGGAGAGACTGGACATGCGGGATCACTCGGTGGGGGCGCGTTTCGGCTGCGAGACGGCGGAGCCCTTCATTCTGGCCCATACCAGTGAGGTGCGGACGGGCCCCCTTACTGTGGAGATCCAGAAAAACCACGCCAGGTGCATCCGGGATTTCCAACAGTTTTTCTACAGATAAAACGAGGGAAATATCGCAATCCCAGGGACAACGGGTCCCGGCAGGAATAGAAACCAAAGCAACCCAACAGAAAAGGAAAACAAATGAAACAGACACTCACCCTCACACTGGGACTTGTCTGCGCCTCGATTTTCGCGCAGAACAGCACACAGGATTTTCAGGCGGCATCCAAACTTCTGGCACGGTACAAGTATGCGGATGCGGAAGCGGCTTTCGGGAAACTGGCCGACCGCGAAAAGGGCGCCATGCAGGACAAAGCCCGGCTCTATCAGGCGATCTCTCTTGCCAGGCAGCGGAAAACGGACGATGGACTGAAGGCGGCGGAAAAAATCGCCGATCCCGTTCTGAAAGCCTTTGCCGAGATGAATGTTTACAGCAACAGCCGGAAATCCCAGATGATCTTCGAGAAATACGGGAAGGTTGATTTTTCCAAATGGCCGGAAGACATTGCTTACAAGGCTTTCTATCTCCGGGGCAACGCTTACGGCAGAAACCGCCAGCCGGACAAGGCCATTGCCGATTTCAGGAAATCCTATGAACTGGCAGGGGCGGATGACGAAGGAAAACTGCTGGCCCTGATGGATCACACCGATGTGGCGTTTAATGCAAAAAAATATGATGAGGCCCTTGCCGCTTCCGAAAAAGCGCTGCCCTACAAGACGAAATTCGGGACCTCCTACCTGTATCTCCGGCCGGCCTTCATCCGTGCAGAGATCTTCATCCGGCAGAAGAACCTTGCCGAAGCGGAAGCGCTGCTGACCGTCTTCCCGGAAAAGAACGCCTGCAGAGTCGATTACTGGTCGTGGAAGTATGACATGCTTCACGGCGACATCGAACTTGCCAGAGGCAATAAGGAAAAGGCCGAGGAGTGGTTCCGGAAAGCGCTGAAAGCCGCCGGAGACAAAGGCTATCTTGTGAAGCCGACGCAGAAGAAGCTATCCGGCTTCTGAACCTCCGGACGGAGGCCCTTGCAAGGATCGTGAATACCGGGCACGGGCTGGAGCATCTGAAAACCGGGACCGGCAGCCCGATTTTTCTGCCGGGCCCGTTTTTCATGCTTGACATTTTCTGCAGAAACAATTATGGGTACCTCTAAAAATTCAAACGGATGGATTTGCGGGACAATGGGGGAAAAGATGCAAAATGGGATTTTGAGGCTGCTACCCAAAGTGGTAACAGCCGAAAAG
>DCGO01000041.1 GCA_002314605.1 Lentisphaeria bacterium UBA1776
AGATCTTCTTCAGGTGATCCTGCAGATCCTTCGCCGCCAGTTTCACCCCCTGGGGGGCTTTGGCATCAAGCACGATTTCCGCGCAGGGTTTCCCGTTCTTCACCACATCCAGCGCCTGAACGGCACTGATTGCGGCAAGAACCGCCAGTAAAAGAAATGCGTTTCTCATATTTCACCCCTGCTTTCAGCGGAGAGCCGTTAATTTCTTATCGCACTCTTTCTGGAGGTGCTTCATTTTCCCGGCACAGACTTTGGCCTGCTCGTAACACTTTTTGGCCTCATCCTTATTGCCCCGGGCAAGGGCGAGGTCCCCCTGCAGCATCCGGTAGTTACAGTCCCACGCCCCCTGCTTCGTCCCCAGCTTGGCGGGAGCAAGAGCAAGGGTCTTCTCCGCCTCATCCAGCTGCTTGCGCCGGATCAGGATCTCCGTCTGGATGCACATGGGGCGCAGAAACATATAGGAAGTCGCGTAAGTTTTGTACTGAAGGGACTTGCCGGTGAACTGCAACGCCAGATCGTCTTTTTTCGCGGCCTGTGCGGCGGTGGCGGCCTCCATCCACGCGCACATCCGGGTCTCCGTGTCGGAACCGGCAAGTTCCGCCGCCCGGGTCAGCTCCTTGATCCCCCGGTCATACTGTTTCCGGTTGGCGAAGGCCCGGCCCCGGAAATACCAGCCGTAATGAGCGTATTTGTCGGACCATTTGTCCAGATCGGTATCCGCAAACTGCTTCAGAATGTCGGCGGACTTGCCGTTGTCGGCCAGGATGGACATTTCGGCGTATTCACGGAGAGAAGCGTCCTTCAGGGCCTTGGCGGCCTTCATGGCCTCGGCCTGCTTGCCCCGGACTTTGCCGAGACAGATGGCGTAATAGAGCTGCGAAGTCCGGAGTTGTTTCGCATCCTTGGCGGTCCCGGCGACTTTGCCGTAAAGTTCCGCCGCCTGGGCGAACTTCCTCCGCTGCATCAGCTGAGAGGCCTGCAGAAGGTCGTCGATGGGATCGGCGCACCATGCACTTCCCGCCACGAGGGCGGCGATCAAGAGAATTGAATGCTTCATGTTTTACCCTTTCCTGATTGGTTTTTTAAGTTGATTCTATCAGCATTTCCGGAATTGCGCCCGGCGCTTCCGGAAAGCGGAATTTGCTCCAGCAGGAGAAATGGAACTGCACTCCCGATTCCGGCCCCCGGACCGGCGATCCGGGTGCGGCAGATGTTGAGTCCCTGCGGATACTTCTGTCAAGGAATATATCATACCGTTTTTACCTGCAGTGAAGATGGATCATATAGACGGCCGAAGAGCTGTGTTTCATGATCTCCAGCACATTCCCCTTGCGGATGAAGGCGGCGGGAGCCTGATCGTGTTCCTTGTCCGTAACCAGAATGGAAACATCAAAATCCTTCAGCCCGCTGACCTCGACTTCAAAAACCGGGAGGATGCAGCGGTAGGCGGAAATCATGATGACACACTCGTTTCCGTTTCTCCCGGCAAGCACCCGGAGATCGCTTTTCATCCTTTCCCGGGTGAGAGAAGAGACGACATCCCTGCCGACATGAGCGGCAACCCGTTCCGGACAGCGCAGAACGCGGCCGTACGCTTCCAGCGCAAACGCGGTCTTTTTCGGAACACCGTTATTGTCAAAAATACCGTACTTTCCTTTGCTTCCTGTGTAAAAATAGGCTTTTTCCAACGGCTCATCCTGCCATCCGGCCAGTACCGCAGCGGTATAGGCGGCGGCTTCAAAACCGTTCATCCCGTACTTGAGGTCATCATCGTCGGAAGCCGAATCGGGATCGAAGTTCCAGCCTCGCTTCAGGCAATGCCATTCGCCGATTTGCAGCGCGACCTTGCCGTAACCGTATTTTTCCGCAACAGCGCGCACCTGGCCCGGCTGTTCCAGCTGCCCCTTGATGCTGTTGCAGTACTGGTTCCAGATGATGAAATCCAGTTTCAGATTCTTTTCCCGGCAGAACTTCAGAAAGCCTTCGATCTTTTCGAGATTGCAGCCGCCCAGAGAAGGACCGCCGATGCGGAGTTCCGGCAGACGCTCCGCAAATTTTTTTGCCACGGCCTCATAGAGACGCAGATATTCCTCATAGCTCCCGGTCCAGAGTTTCGGTTCATTGGGTTCGCACCAGACCTGCCAGTCCTTCATGTTGGTCCAGTGAAAACCGTTTGCCCACCCCCTGGTATAGTGTTCCGCAATGCGGCAGCAGATTTCCGCCCACTTTTCAAAGTCCTTCGGCGGATCGATGAAATATTTGCAGGCGGAGTGTTCGATGGATTCTCCCAGCCGGTAAAGCACCTGGATCCCGGCTTCCGCACAGGGCTTCAGGTAATCATCGGTCTGTTTGAAATAGTAATTTTTCGGATCGGCGGGATCGGCATCGGGATCGCGGAAGATCTGATGAATATCCACCACACGATACCCTTTGTTGTTCAAGGCATCGTCATGAAGCCGGACACCCTGAATGTTCAGCTTGCGGTAGTATTGTTCCTGCGTATCAAACGTCACAATGTTCGTCATGACAGGCGCAAGGCTTACCCCGTTCAGCGGTTTGAACGTGCCGACGCCCCTGGCAAAATCAACTTTGATCACGGTCTGCTCCTTTTCCGCCTTTTTCTCAACACTGCCTGCCGCAAGAACCGAGGAGGCAAGCATCAACCCTAAAAAAGGATATCTTTTCATTTCTTTTCTCCCCGGATTGAAATTGTTTTCAGCGTTTCCATACCTGCGCCCAGCGCTTCTGGAAAGCAAAATTCGCTCCGGTGGGAGAAATGGAACTGCACTCCTGATTCCGGACCCCCAGATCGGCGATCCGGGTGCGGCAGACGTTGAGTCCCCAGAGATACTGACGGGAGGGACCGAGTTTCCCGAAATCGGCGGTGGGGATCATCATCTCCACCTCCCAGCGGTCATTGAACTTCTTCGTCCAGACCCTGGCGCCGGACTCCCACAGATTGGGCAGCGTATCCCGGTTGATGATGCTGACATCCGTCGTCGTGTCGTAAAGCGTTCCATTGGGGTTGACGGCGAGCTTGAAATAGCTGCGTTCCGGCGTATCGATATACACCTCGACAAGGTCATCGTCGAAGATGCCCGCATCATCGTGCGTCTTGCAGACAGCGGCCAGTTTATCCATCTTCGTCTCATAGCAGCGGACGGCGATCCAGAGTTCTTTCCGGTCATTCGTCATCTGCACGCAGACCTCGGTACGGTTCTTCGGGACCGGCTCCGCCGTGCGGTTCACCGCCATGGTGATCCACTGGAGATAGTTTTTGAAATCGCCGTCCGGCGCTTTTTTTGCCGGCATGGAATTGAGCCGGAAGACCGGCCCCTGACGCTTCAGCGATTCAAACATCTTTTTCAGCGGGGCGTACCCTTTTTCCAGATATTCCACCCGGCGGAAATAAGCGCTCTCTTTCGGGCATTTCGCCTTGGCGTCGGCGAGAATGGCAAAGAATCTTTCCACATCCTTCTCCTTCAGGAATCCGCTGGTGGCGGTCACCGAACGGGACTCCTTGCGCCCCCAGACCTCTTCGGCATATTCGAAGAAGGTCCGCATCTCCTTTTCAGCAGGGCCGAAATAAAGCCTGTAGTATTCATCCAGCAGGGCCTTCATGTCGAGGTCGGGATCCCAGAAGAGCTTGTTGTTGATGTACATCATGGGAGCATGGAGTTTGGGACAGCCCAGACGCTGGGCGCCGCGGATGCCTTCGCTCTGGGGTTCCCACGAGATCTCCATGAAACAGCCGTCGCTGTAGGGCAGCAGCGCCTGACGGTATTTCTGCAATACTTTCGGGAAGAAGATCGGGTAACGGGGACTGCTGGGCGTGCGGTAGTCAAGCCAGGCTTCCCAGATCGGGGATTTCGGTCTCCTGCCGAAGATCCTTTCGACGTTTTTCGGCCGGTCCATGGCCGCTTTGCAGAGGTGCGGCAGCACCAGATTGGAGGGATAACAGGAGAACCCCGGGAAGATGATGTTGTCCGGGATCCGTTTCGGGTCCACATTGTCGGGCAGTTCCTCGGAACGGGTGAACCAGATGAGATTCTTGTCCGGATGCAGTTTTTTCAGTTTTTCCGCAACCGGCACATGGAAATCCCAGAAGAGATTGGCAATGGCCTGTCCGTTGCTCTTGCCGCCGGCAAAGTATTTCGCCTTGTCGCGGTAATCCCATGTATGTGCCCCGTCCGGAGCTCCCGCTGAAACACCGCTCAGCTGGGGATAGGTGGTAATGAGTTTATCCAGCCAGTCCACACAGGTCTGCTGAAAATCCTTGTCCGTATAGCGGGGAATGCCGCCCTGCCCCATGACACCGGGGATGAAATGCCCCGGCCGGTCCTGACTGTACCAGTTGGGGTGCAGTTTCCTGTTTTCCTGCCAGATCAGAAAATTCCGGGTGGTGTGGTTGAAGACGATGCCGGAACGCACGCCGCATTTCATCCGTTTGAGCCACAAGTGCCCCTCGGCCTCATCCCCGGGGTGGTACCAGTCCCGCCGGGCGTAGGCCG
>DCGO01000074.1 GCA_002314605.1 Lentisphaeria bacterium UBA1776
GTTTATGCCGCAGACCGTTGCGTCAATCTGCTCGTGTAGTTACCTTCGAGAGTGTTAATGACTTTTCAATATAGAATCCGTATAAGATCTACGACCGTGTCACCTGTCACACCCGGGCTCACGAGAAAAGCCCCGACGGCGAGTGTCACCTTGATGTGAAATAATTTTCAGTTGTCCTGCCGTTCCGGAAGATCCGGCACCGGAACGGCAGACAGTTCCCATACGCATTGGGGTTGTCAAAAATCCTCGTTGAGGCAGTTCATCTGGTCTTCCACAAACTCTGCGGCCTTTTTGAATGCATTGGCCCTGTGGCTGATCCTGTTTTTCTCTTCGGAGGAGAGTTCTGCAAAGGTGCGGGTCTCTCCCTCCGGGATGAAGACCGGATCGTAGCCGAACCCGTTGGTACCTTTGGGTTCAAAACCGATGGTGCCCCGGATCTCCCCTTCAAAGGTGTCGATGACTTCGCCGTTGACGGCGATGGCGATCACGCAGACGAAGCGGGCACGCCGGTCCGTGACGCCCTCCATATTCTTCAGCAGTTTGGCGATGCGTTCCTCGCTGGTGGGGGCGTAGCGGGCCGAGTAGATTCCCGGCTCGCCGTTCAGCGCCATAACTTCCAGACCGGAATCATCGGCAAAGGCGGGCACGTCGCAGTATTTGCATGCAGCCAGCGCCTTGATGGACGCATTTTCCTTGAACGAGCTGCCGTTTTCCTCCACGCCGGGAAAAGCGGGATAGTCCAGCAGGGACTTGAGTTCGACCCGGTTGTCCTGAATGAGTTCCCGATATTCCTGAACCTTGTGGGCATTGGCGGTGGCGATGACGATGAAAGCCATGTGTTGTTCTCCTCTTGGTTATTTCCATACTGTAAATCTTTTCCGGAAAATTACAAATCCAGCAAGCTAAAAATGCTTGACAAACCGGAAAACGGGGTTAGATTGTCGGGTGGATTTCCGAGAGACCGGAAAGTCCGGTCCGGAAAATTTTGAAATCGCGTCAGAAACAAGGGGGGATCGAAATGGAAACAGAAGACATTCAGAAACTGCAGGAAGAGGTGCGCGCCAAACATGCGGCACTCTCGCTTGTGAAAACGGAAATGGGCCGGATCATTGCCGGCCAGGACAAACTGATCGACCGGCTGCTGCTGGCCATGATTTCCGACGGCCATGTGCTGCTGGAAGGTGTGCCCGGTCTGGCCAAGACTCTTGCGGTGAAAACTCTGGCGGAAACGCTGAACGGCTCTTTCGCCCGGCTTCAGTTCACGCCGGATCTTTTGCCAGCAGACCTGATCGGTACGAGGATCTACAATGCTTCCACCCAGGAATTCGCCACCCGGCGGGGGCCGGTTTTCGCCAATATTGTGCTGGCGGATGAAATCAACCGGGCCCCGGCCAAGGTGCAGAGTGCGCTCCTTGAGTGCATGCAGGAGAAGCAGATCACTATTGCCGGGGAGAGTTTTCCCTTGCCTGCGCCGTTTCTGGTGCTGGCCACCCAGAACCCCATTGAACAGGAGGGGACCTATCCTCTGCCGGAAGCTCAGCTGGACCGGTTCATGTTCAAGCTGAAAGTGGACTACCCCAAACGGGCGGAGGAGGAGATGATCGTCCGGAGGATGGGACACCCGGACAACACTTCCAAAGCCGTGGCAGTGGCCAAACTGGAGGATATTGCCGATGCCCGGAAGCTGGTGGACCGGATCTATCTGGACGAAAAGATCGTTTCCTACATTCTTGACCTGGTCTTTGCCACTCGGCCGGGACACAAGGAGGAACTCTCGGAACGGCAGTCCGCCGCGCGTCTGGATGACGCCGGACAATACCTCCAGTTCGGTGCATCTCCCCGTGCCTCCATTGCCCTGGCGATTGCGGCCCGCGGGGCGGCGTTTCTGGCCGGACGGGCCTATGTTGTGCCTCAGGATGTCAAGGATATCGCCCCGGATGTGCTCCGCCACCGGATCATTCTTTCCTACGAGGCGGAGGCGGAAAATGTGGATGCCGATGCGGTGATTCATGCCCTTCTGGACGAACTCCGGACGCCGTAGTTTCTTTAGAGAGGGGAGGGGACCTGTATCATGCTTCCTGCAGAATTGCTCCGTCAGATACGGATGCTTGAGATCCGTACCAACCGCGCCGTGGATGAACTTATCGGCGGCGCCTATCACAGTGTGTTCAAGGGCCGAGGCATTGAATTTGACGAGGTCCGGGAATACACTTTTGAAGACGACGTCCGGGATATTGACTGGAATGTCACTGCCCGGATGAATGCGCCCTACATCAAAAAATATGCCGAAGAGCGGGAACTTAACGTGGTCCTGGCGGTGGATGTGTCCGCTTCCGGGAGTTTCGGTTCCGGCTCCAGGAGCAAGCGGGAATCCGCTGCGGAACTGGCAGCCATCCTGGCATTCAGTGCAGGGAGCAACGGGGACAAGGTGGGGCTGATGCTTTTCAGTGACCGCCGGGAACTTTTTCTCACTCCCCGTTCCGGACGGAAACACACCCTGCGGCTTATTCGGGACATGCTGGCATTTGAGCCAGAAGGAAAAGGGACTGACATCGGTCACGCGCTGGAGGAACTCAATCAGCTGCTGACCAAACGGAGTGTGATCTTCCTTATCAGCGATTTCCTGACGGAACAGAAGTACGAGAAAGCGCTTTCCATCCTGAATCAGCGCCACGATGTCATTGCGGTACGGATCCGGGACAAGGCGGAACTGGACTGGCCTGTCCGGCAGGGGGTGACTCTGGCGGATGCCGAGACCGGAGAACTGGTGGAATTTTACGGTTCCGCTGCGGAACTGGCGCAATACCGGGAAGTCGCGGCGGAGGAAATGGCGGCGGGGACACAGCAGTGCCGTCAGGCAGGAGTGGATGTGATCGATCTCGAATCCGGGGCGGATCCCATCCGCCCCCTGATCGGATTTTTCAATCACCGCCGCCGCCGTCTGAGGGGGATGTAAAATGAAAAAATTTTTATGGCTGATTGCGGGGATCGTATTTCTGCTGATTCTGATCGTGCTGTCCGGCTGGCTCCATGGTTCGCGGCTGACGCCGGACCTGAAGTCAGCGAAGTTGAGCAGTGTACCGGACCGGGAAGTCCCGGTGGGAGGGACAATCCGCCTGACCATGAATCTCCGGTTGCCCCTGAATGCCCCGGCTCCGGTGCCGGAGATCACCCCGCCCCGCGATACAGTGCTTTGCGGCCCGGTCAAAGTGTCCCGGGGGCATTACCGCTGGAACCGCTTTGACTGGCAGATCGGTGCTGTTCTGCGGACCATCCGGCCCGGTGCCGCTTCCGGCGGAAAGATTCAGCTCCGCATTGAGGGTGCCAGGCCGCTATCCGAAACTTTCGCGATCCCGGATATGGTGATCACCCCGGTCAGGACTGCCGGGGAAAAACTGGCTCTTGCCGGAGAATTGACTCCGGTCCGGCATCCCGGACGGTGGCCGTGGATCACCGTAGCGGGTCTGGTGCTGATCCTGGCATGGATCGCTTTCCGGTTCCTCCGGAAGAAACGTGAAGCAATTCCGCCCCCCCTTCCGCCGTGGACCCGGGCGGAACAGGCGCTTGATGAATTGACTTTTGAGGTGAAGAACCGGCGTCTTCCGTTGGGACAGGCTTTTGTCCGCCTGACGGATCTGGTCCGCCGCTACGTCGAGGAGCGTTATGCTCTTCCGGTCACGGTGCAGACCACCGGTGAATTCATGGAGGATCTGCGCGAAAGTTCTCCTCTCCCCCGGGAGGACCAGCCTTTTATGAAAGAATTTCTGACTTCGGCGGATCTGGTCAAATTTGCCCGGATGCCGCCATCGGAATCCATGTTGATGGAGGCTGTGGACGGAGCCAGGGCGCTGGTCCGGCACACACGGCCGTTGGTGCGAGAGGGGGAAAAAGATGTTTGAACTGGCATATCCGTGGGTGCTGCTGCTTTGGCTTCTGCTGCCGGGGCTGTGGTATTTTGACCGTCATTTCCGCAAGGTCCCGGTGATCCGGGTTTCCGGGGTCCGCCCCTTCCGGATTGTCGGCCGGCGGAAATTCGATTGGGTAAGAACCTTTTATTTCCTTGGGCTCGTCCTTTTGATCGCCGCGCTGGCCCGTTCCCGGTTCGGGGATGAGAAAGTGGTGATCCGGGCCAAGGGAATCGACATTATTCTGGCACTGGATTTGTCAGGGAGCATGGCGGCTATTGATGTGCCCCGGAATATCCGCGATGCCGGGACCTTGACGAAGAAACTTGCTTCCGGCGAAATCGGTGACCGGCTGACGGTGGCCAAGAAGGAACTGATCAAGTTCGTTCAGGGCCGTCCAAACGACCGGATCGGGCTGATCGGATTCGGTCCCATGGCCTGCAGTTTCGTTCCTCCCACGCTGGATCACGGCTGGCTCATCGCCCAGCTGGACCGGCTGAAACCGGGGATCATCGGCGACATGACCGGCATTGCCGCGCCGATCGCCTCGGGTATCCGCCGGTTGAAGGACTCTCCGGCGCCCCGCCGGGTCATGGTGCTTTTTACCGATGGCAAAAACAATGTGGACAATGCCGTGACGCCCCAGCAGGCGGCGGAACTGGGCAAAACGGCCAACGTGGCGATCCATACCGTGGGGATCGGCAGCGGCAATGCCTATGCAGAGGTCCAGGCTTTCGGACAGCACTCGTTTCAGCCCATTTCCGGGAGTTTCGATGAGGCGATGCTTAAAGAGATCGCCGCCAAATCCGGCGGACAGTATTTTCACGCCGCCGATGCGGAGGGCATGAAGCGCGTCATGGATGAGATCAATACCCTTGAAACCACTAATTTCGAGCAGCCGAAATATGTGGAGTATCGTGAAAACGGTCCGGCTCTTGCGGTGGCGGCGCTGTGTTTTCTCATGCTGGCTTTTCTCCTGGAACATACCTGGAAACTCCGTATTCCGTAGCATGAGGGGGGCTGTTACGGAACTGCCGCCCGACAGCTTCCGGGGATGGTTGTGTTTATGCAGAGTTCTGCTTTGGATTTGAGGCACTTGGAGCCGAAGGGGGTAGCGTATTCAGCTTCTCCCTTCGTGATCCCCCTTGCTCCCGCGCTTCGATGGATGGCCTGCGGCACGCGGAGCGGACTATTTGAATTAACCGCGCCCTATGCCGGGACGGCTCTGGTGAGCCTATGGCCGAAAGACACAATACAGGCGGGTAATTTACGTCTCCTCGATCAAGGCGAGTCGCGAGCCGGAGGCGAGCAGCCGCCGCGACACATGCCAGCGGGTGCTACCCGCCCGCCGCGACACACGCCAGCGGGTGCTACCCGTCGGCACGTTTGCCGCCGGAGGCTCGAGAGGCCGGAGGCCGACAGCCGACCACATCGAAGCGGCATGTTTGCCGCCTACCCGCCCGGGGTGAATACGATGGTTTTCTTCCAGTTTTTTCCCCGTTTGGGCGGAGTAAGCCGGTAAAGATTTGCCCGGTGGTCCAGGATCAGCAGGGCCGGATCTTTATCCGGAAGGGTGAAGATCCGGAGAACTTCCCCACGGGTTTTCGGGGAGAGTCTTCCGGGTTCCATGGTCTGCAGGGGCCGGATGCTTTGTTCCGGCTCATATTCAACGATCATATCTTTTTTCAGGAGGCCCAGATAGAGTTTTCCGGAGGTGTGATTTCCCGCGGCAACTCCGGTGACACGGGGAGAAAGCAGATGGAATTCTCTCCCGGTCTGCAGATGGGCAGCCCCTCCGGGCTCCATCCACACGGCCGCATTTTTGCAGCGGACTCCGGAGGCGGGCCGGAATCCCCGGGGAAGGGGGAGAAAACGCTCATCCGGGTCCGCCGTACTATCCCCTGCAGGCCGAATCACTTCCACGCCGGGTTTCGGTTCCAGAACCAGATTGTACAGAGTTTCCCCGGGCCCCGCAATGAGAAGGCCGCCTTTGCCGCGAAGTTTCTTCGGACTCCCTTCCGGTGTCAGGTCCGGAATATTCAGAACCCGGAGGGATCTGCTGTCCCGGTCTTTCAGAAGAAGCTGATTTTCACGGATGAGCCAGTCGGAGAATGCCGGCACGGTGACAATCCGGAGGATTTTCTTCCGGCAAAGATCCAGCCGGAGGATGCGGGTGTTTTCTGCTCCTGGGGCGGCCAGCAGCAAAGTTTCGTCACCCGCCTGCAGAATCTTTGTAAAACGCGCCTTTGGAAAGCGCATGACCTGAACCGCTCCTTCCCCGTTGACGCTGATGACGGCAAGGCGTGTATCAAAAGGTCCGTCCGGTGCCCCCACGGTTTCCAGCATGATGACGGCACTGCCGTCCGAAGACAGCACGGCACCGGGGATCCGTGCGCCTCCAGCGCTCCGTCCGGGGTCCGGGGAAGGGGTCCAGATGAACCGCTTTCCCGGTTCCGCCGCCCGTTCAGCAAAAGTGATGGCTTCGCCGGAGGTCTTTTGGGTGAAGACCTCCACGTGTCCGGTCTCCTCCGTTTTTTCTTCCTGTTCCCTGCTTTCAAAATGGATCACATCCGGCGACCCCTGTTCCGACATCAGCGGAAGCGCCAGAAATACGGCCAGCAGGACTGAAAGTATTTTCACAGGTTTTCCCCCTTTGACATTGATTTTTTCGAAAATCATTTTATTGTAGTTGAAGACAATATAAAACGGAAAGTGTTTTTTGCAATGCCGGGGAAGAAAAATTTTTTGGACCGCTTCATTGAACGGGTGGAAGATGTGGATGCAGGGAGCCGTCAGGCCTATATTCTGCGTCTGGCCCGGGAAAGAGGTTTTTTTGAGACCGTTTTCAATGCGGTGGAAGAGGGGATCCTCGTGTTGGACGAGAAGCTTCGTATCCGCTATTTCAACCGGGCAGCCAAGGAACTGCTGGCTTTGCCGGAAGATATGGAGAATATTCGCATTTCCCGGCTGATCCCCAATGTGGACTGGCAGCGGATCCTGGATCAGGACGCGGAAGCGTGGACCCGGCTTTCCCGGCAGGAAGTGGAAATCGCCTATCCCACCCAGCGTTTTCTCCAGATGTATCTTGTCCCCCATGACAGGGAGGCCAACCTCGCCACCATGATCCTGCGGGATGTGACGGAGAGCCGCAAGCGGACGCTGGATGCGCTGGAGCAGCAGACCGCGCAGGCCGTTTCCATGCTGGCTGCCGGCGTGGCCCACGAGATCGGCAATCCTTTGAACAGCCTTTACCTGAATCTTCAGCTCCTTGAGACACCGGAAAAACTGGAGCCGGGAGAGGCGGCGGAGATGATCCACGACTGCAAAAACGAGGTGGAGCGTCTGGACAATATCCTGACCAGTTTTCTTGCTGCCATCCGCCCCGGCAAGCCCAAATTCGAGCCGGTGGACCTGCATCAGCTGGTGCTGGAAACATTGTCTTTTATCCACCGGGAACTGGAGAGCCGCCGGATCCAGGTGATTTGCAATTGGCCGGAGGAGCAGCTTCCCCGGATCAAGGGGGACCCCCAGCAGCTGAAGCAGGCGTTTTTCAACATTGTCAAAAATGCCCTGCAGGCCATGACTGCGGGGGGAAATTTGAGGATCGGTCTTGTCCGGGACGAGGAATTCGAGATTTTGAGTTTCACGGACGAAGGGCAGGGCATGAACCGGGAACAGCTGGGGGACATGTTCACCCCCTTCAAGACTTCCAAGGCCACCGGCAACGGTCTCGGCACCATGATCATCCAGAGGGTCTGCCGGGAACATGGCGCCGATTTCGGCGTGGATTCCAAGCCCGACGCCGGCACGACAGTCTCCATCCGCTTTCCCTTGGGCCAGCGTCGCATGAGAAGCCTGCCCGAATGAACCTTCCGGCGGTGCTGCACGGAAGGTCGGACCGGATACCCGTTTTATCCCGACCGGACAGGTCCGGCAGGGATTTTACTTGAGATACTTCAGCGCTTTGGCGCCGATGTCTTTCCGGGAGAAACAGTTCTTGAAACGGATTTTTTCCACGCCCCTGTAGGCATTGGCAATGGCATCCCGGATGGTTTTCCCCCGGGCGGAAACGCCCAGGACCCGGCCGCCATTGGAAACGATTCTGCCGTCTTTGGCCGCCGTCCCTGCATGGAAGACTACGGCTCCGGTTTCCGCAGCTTCCGCCAGACCGGTGATTTCATCGCCCTTGCGGTAGCTTCCGGGATACCCGCCGGCGGCGATCACCACCGACACCGCCGGATCGTCGGACCACACAAGATCCGCTTCGGCAAGTCTCCCGTCCGCCGTCTTGTACAGGGCATCCGCCCAGTCGCCGTCAAAGCGCCGGACCACCGGCTGGATCTCCGGATCCCCGAAACGGACATTGAATTCCAGAACTTTGGCAACGCCCCCGGTGACCATGATCCCCACAAAGATCACTCCCCGGTAATCGATCTTTTCCGTCTGTATCCCTGCGAGGAACCGGTCGAGGATCTCCGTCTGGATCTGTTTCATCACACTCTCATTCACCACCGGGGCGGGGGAGTAGGCTCCCATCCCGCCGGTATTGGGTCCCTTGTCCTGATCGAAGATGCGCTTGTGGTCCTGACTGGTCACCAGCGCCCGGATGGTCCTGCTGTCCGTAAGGGCGAGGATGGAGGCTTCCTCCCCCACAAGACACTCCTCGATAAGCACCGTGGCGCCGCTGGTCCCGAAGGCTCCGCCGAAACACTCGTCCACAAAATCCGCCGCCGCCTTTTCGGTTTCCGCCACCAGCACGCCTTTGCCTGCTGCCAGACCGTCGGCTTTTACCACAATGCCTTCCGCGCCGGCTTTGAATTCATCTGCGATATATTTTTTGGCCGCCGCCGCATTGGTGAATGTGGAGGATCTGGCGGTGGGGATATTGTATTTATTCATGAAGCGTTTGGCAAAATCCTTGCTGCCTTCCAGCCGGGCTCCGTCGGCATTGGGACCGAAGACTTTGATCCCGGCCTTTCGCAGAAGATCCCCCACGCCGGCGCAGAGGGGCGCTTCCGGGCCCACGACGGCAAAGCCGACCTGGTGATCCAGCGCGAACTGCACCAGTTTTTCCCCTTCGTCCGCTTTGATATTGACGCATTCGGCGGAGTCGGCGATTCCTGCATTGCCGGGGGCGCAGTAAAGTTTCTCCGTGATGGGGGACTGTTTGAGTTTCCAGCAGAGCGCATGTTCGCGTCCGCCCGAACCGATGACGAGGATGTTCATACTTTTTTCCTTATGTTGAATGGTTTAAGATCTCGGATGAAATTTCCGGTGCAGTTCCGTAAGCCGGTTCTGATCCACATGGGTATAGACTTCCGTGGTGGCGATGCTGGCGTGTCCCAGCATTTCCTGAATGACCCGGAGGTCCGCCCCGTGGGCCAGCAGGTGACTTGCAAAGGAGTGCCGCAATGTATGGGGATGGACATTTTTGGTGATCCCTGCGGCAACGGCCGTATCCCGGACCATGGCCCAGACCCGTTCCCGGTTCAGTTTTTTGCCGGTGCGGGAGAGGAAGAGCCACGGGGCGCGGGGATTTTTTTTCGCCAGTGCAGGCCGGGCCTGCGCAAGATAGAGCCGGATGGTCTGAAGGGCGATTTTCCCCACCGGGACGAAGCGGGTCTTGGCTCCTTTGCCGGTGACACGGATCATTTCGGTGTCAAAATCGATGGCGTTCACGCCTACGGAGACACTTTCGGAAACCCGGAGCCCGGAGGCGTACAGGAGTTCCAGGATCGCCCGGTTGCGGAGTTCCAGCGGGTCATCGGTCCGGATGGCATGGATATTCAGCATGGCATCCACTTCCTGCTCGGACAGAAAATCCGGCAGAATGTGCCAGAGTTTGGGAGAATCCATGAGAGCGCTCACATCTTCCCTGACCAGTTTTTCGTCATGGAGAAAACGGAAGAAAAGTTTGAGGGAGATGAGCCGCCGGGCAAGGGTTGTGCTTTCCATCCCCGCTTCCCGGCATTCTCCCAGATAATCCAGCAGGGTCTCCCGGGTGACATCGGCGAAAAGGGTGACGGCATGCTTCTCCAGATACCCCAGAAAATGTTTGAGGTCCGAAGCATAGGAATCCACGCTGTTTCTGGCCAGTCCCCGCTCGGTGACCAGATACTGCAGAAAATATTTGACGTGATGATCCAGCATAACAACTTGCCAAATGAAAAAAACACGCCATATTATAGCATAGATCGCGGAAATTGAAAGGCGGACTCATGAAGAAAAACATCGTTATTTTGCTGGCGGATGGTTTTGAGGAGATCGAGGCTCTGGCTCCGGCGGATGTGCTGCGGCGGCTGAATTTTCAGGTGACGCTGGCAGTGGTGGGCGGGCAGGAATCTGCAGCCGGAGCCCACGGGATCCGTGTCGCCGGCGATGCCCGGCTGGCGGATGTGCCCTTTGATGAAACCGATGCCCTCATTCTCCCCGGAGGCATGCCGGGAAGCCGCAACCTGCAGCAGAGCGAACGGGTGCTGGAACTGGTGCGGAGGATGCACCGGAGCGGCCGGATCGTGGCGGCCATCTGCGCGGCACCCATCGTGCTGGAAGCCGCCGGGGTGCTGGAAAATACGCGCTACACCATGTACCCGGGATTTGAGTCCGTCATGTCCGGGCGCCCCACCGGCAGTCTGGTGGAACATGACGGCAACATCATTACCGGCAAGGGGCCCGGAGCCGCCTTTGCTTTTGCTTCTGAGATCGCTTCCGCACTGGGGATCGATGCAGGAGAGCTTTACCGGAACGGCATGTTTATTCAGGGATACGGCTCCTGACGGTTGAAAATCCCTGGTAAAGCGGTATATTTTCTGATTCCCTGCGGCCAGGAAGAGCTGCGACAAATGGAAGGTGTACGGATGAATCTTTTTCTGAATCGGATCCGGGTGCTTCTGACACCCCGTGACAAGTGGAAACTTCTGCTGGTGGTGCTGATGATGGTGATCGCCGCCGTCATGGAACTTGCCGGGTTTGGCATTCTTCTGCCGGTGGCAACGGTGTTTCTGAGGCCAGCATGGATGGAAAATGCCGGGGTGCAGCAGATCCTGCATGTTTTCGGTCTGACGGACAGGACCCGTTTTGTTTTGGCGGGGGTCGGTCTGATCGCCGGGATCTTCACGCTGAAAACGCTGTTTTCCTATTGGACGGTCCGTGTGCAGTCCTGTTTTGTTTATCGGAAGGTTCAGGAGCTCGCAGGGCGGCTTTACCGCAACTACCTGCTGTCACCGGTATCCTATGCGGACCATCATCCCGTGTCGGAGTGGAATGCCATGCTGGACATGCTGGGACAGCTGGGACAGTTTGTCCTGATGCCCCTGATGACACTTTGCACGGATGTGATCCTCTCGCTGATGCTTGTGGCGGGGCTGCTGTACTTCATCCCCCGGATCACGCTTTGCTGCGGCGGATTCATCCTGCTGATCGGCTGGGGCATTGCCTCCGGCATGAAGAAGGTGAATGCCTCCTGCGGAAAACGTCTGCTGGAAAGTGCCGTGCGCCTCACCGGTCTGCGTTTGGAGACCATGAAGAACCATCTTTATCTCAAATTGAATCCGGATCCGGAATTTTTCTATCGGAAACATGATGCAGAATGCCTTCGGAAGACCCGGGTGGAACAGCGGATCTTCTGCCATGGACAGGTTCCTCGTCTTCTGCTGGAGTGGTCCGCTATGCTGATGGTGCTGTTTCTGTTCGGGATCATGGTGAAGCAAGGGGTTCCGGCGGCGGATATTCTTCTGCAGTTTTCCCTCCTGATCGCCGTGCTGGCCCGGCTTCTGCCGTCCTTCAGCCGAATCCATTATGCTCTGGCCGTGATACGGCAGTACGGACCTGTTTTTGACGGGATCTACCGTGACCTTACCGGCTGTCCCCGGGAGGATACTGCAGATATGGACCCCGAACCGGCTGCGCTGGAGGAATCCCTGGAGATCCGGGATCTCACGTTCACCTACATTTCCGGAGAGAAACCGGTTATTTGTCACCTGAATATGAAGATCCGTGCCTGTGAATGTGTCGCGGTGACCGGAAAGACCGGATGCGGCAAATCCACTTTGGCCGGACTTGTCATGGGATTGAGGCGACCGGATTCCGGCGAAATCCTTGCGGACGGAAAAGACATTTTCCGCCATCTCCATTCCTGGCGGAATCTGATCGGACTGGTGCCGCAGGAGGTCTGTCTTGCTGATGACACCATCCGCAATAATGTGGCCTTCGGCATTGCTCCCGAGGCGGTTGATGACGCAAATGTCCGGGAGGCTCTGGCCATGGCCCAGATGCTTTCTGATGTGGAAAAGATGCCCATGGGACTGGATACGGTCATTGGCGAGAACGGCTCTCTTCTGTCTGGCGGCCAGCGGCAGCGGATCGCCATTGCCCGGGCACTGTACCGCCGTCCCCGGCTTCTGATCCTTGATGAGGCCACCAGCGCCCTGGATGCCGGTACGGAAGCGGCGTTTGTTCAGGCGCTGGAAGCCATGAAGGGGAAACTGACCATGCTGGTCATAGCCCACCGGCTTTCCACAGTGGAGCGCTGTGACAAGACGATTTCGCTGGAGCGGGAGTGAGCGTTTCATGCTGGATATGGCGGACATTGGCAGACAACTGGCCGAATATCGCACCTGGACGCTTTATATCGGCTTTTCCGGGGGCGCGGACAGTCTGGCACTTCTGGTGATCCTTTGCAAACTGCAGAAGGATCTGGACCTCCGTCTGACGGCGGTGCATTGCGAACACGGATTCCGCGGCGCGGACAGTCTGGCCGATCTGGCGTTCTGCCGGGACTTCTGCCGGGAACGGGGGATCCCGTTTCTGCAGGAAACTCTGGAGGTCCCGGCCAATCGCCTTCCCGGCGAGACGGATGAAGCGGCGGCCCGGCGGCTCCGGCAGATGGTCTGGCAGCGGCTTGGGCGCAAAAAAGAGAAAACGGCCATCGTGCTGGCGCATCATGCCGGGGATCGGCGGGAAAATCTTCTCTTGCGTCTGGCCCGGGGAAGCAATGTTTCCGGGTTGTGCGGTCTGCGGGCGGTCCGGAAAATCGGAGGGGTGACGTATCTGCGGCCTCTCCTCCATGCGGAAAAAAAGGACCTTGAGGCGTGTCTCCGGGGGAACGGGATCAATTGCTGGCGGACGGACGGGAGCAATGCGGACATCCGCTACCGGCGGAACTTCATCCGTCAGGAGCTTCTGCCCAGGTGGTTCGGGGCCATGCCTTATGCGGAAGGGGGGCTTGTCGCATCGCTGGATGCGCTGGAAGTGGACGCGGAATATCTGGAAGAAGCTGCGGCACGGATCGCCGGAAACATGGCCCCCGGTGGCGGGAAAACCGGCGTCTGGAGGGAGATCGCTCCGGCTCTGCGGGGGAGGGTCCTTCGTCTGCTGGCCCGGCGTGAACTGGACACGGACTGGATCGCGGACCGGAGTTTTCTTCGGGCCTTTGACCGAATGCTGAGGGACGGGGGACCGTTGACGGACCTGCCCCTCGCCGGTGCTGACGGAGCCGTGTGGGGGCTCCGGCACGGATGCTGGAATTTCATTCCGTCCCCGGCGGAAACTCCGGTTCCGCAGCTGTGGGCGTGGAGGAAGGGGCCTGCCGCCGGGTTTTCGGCAGGTTTTCCCAAGACTCTGCCGGAAAAAATCACCGGGGATACTGCGTTTTTTGATGCGGAAAAATTGCCGGAAATCCTGCTGATTTCCGGCGGGGTGCCCGGGGACCGGATGATCCCTTTCGGCCGCCGGACGCCGGTACGGTGGAAGGTCCTCCGGACCGACCGCGGGATCCCGGCAGGGGCGGCACCGCCGCTCCTGCGGCTTCCGGGGGGGAAAATCATCTGGTCTCCATTGATCCGGCACTCCAATACGGCGCCGGTGACGGAGGCAACAAAGGAAATCGTCTGTTTTTCATGGCAAAAGGAGTGAAGATATGGCAACGGCAAAACAACTGATGGCGGAAGCGGAAAAAGTCCTTTGGAGAGGAGCTGCGCTCATCACCGCCGCCGACTGGGATGAAGAAGGGGAAGTCTCGCGGGTCCAGGTCTATTTTGAGAGCGACGGCGAGGCAGTGATGGATGTGATCCCCGTGAAGGATCTTATTGACAATTTCCCTGACGAGGGCGTTTATGTACTGGACCCTGCGGGAAAGAGTGATGCGGAGTCTCTGCGCCGGGTCCGGCTCTACGAATCCAGCGAGAATATCCATTTGCGGGCTGTGCCTGGGGATGAGCCCTGCGACGACTTCGGCGTGACGCTCCCCTCCGTGACTTTTATGGAGGCGGTGGAAAAAATCAGCCAGGCGGTGAAAGGGGGCCGGAAATGAGTTCCGGGATCCTGGTGCGCGGTGTTTTCCGCAAAGAGGCTTTGCGGTTTGCTTATGCCGATACCACGGACCTTTGCCGGGAAGGGGTGCTGATCCACGATACGGACCCCGTTTCGGCGGAGGTCCTGTGTGAACTTCTGACTGCAGCTGCGCTGTCGGCGGTGCTGCTGGATGAAGACGAAAAATACTCCATTGCCGTCAATTACCGGGGAGGCAAGGCCGGCAAGTGGCTGGTTGATACCGACCGGACCGCCAATGTCCGGGCCATTCCCGGCAACACCCGTCTTGCGGGAGAGGGGGATGCCGATGCGGTTTTCGGGACTGCACCGGCCCTGGTGTCCTGTATCCGTTTTTCCGGCGGAAAAGTTTTGAATTCCGGAGAAATCGAGGCGGGTATGGCTTCTCCGGCCCGGGATCTTGCCATGTTCTTCAATATGAGCGATCAGGTTGAAACGGAGATCGGCTGCACACAGATCTTTGCTCCGGATCCGGCGGCCCCGGTTCGACTGGCGGCAGGGATGATGCTGCAGGCATTGCCGGACTGCAAACTGAACGCCTTTGTCCCTGTCCGGGAAAAAATCAATACCCCGGAATTTCATGAGCTGCTGGGGGAGTCCGTGATGCCTTTTGAGCGCAAACTCCGGGAGCTGGCCGCCCTGGTCGGATTGGATCCGGGACCGGAAAATTTCCGCTGCAAAACGGCGGGGAGTCCGGTCTATTGCTGTTCCTGCAGCCGGGAGACCATGAAGCGGGCGCTGATGACCCTCGGCAAAGACGGAGTGGAAGAACTTTTGAAAGAGCGCGGCGAGGCGCGGATCGAGTGCCGTTTCTGCCGAAAAAGCTATATTTTTAAACCGGGAGACGTACTGTGAGCGAACTGGATGAATGGCGTCAGGAAATAGACCGTATAGACAAGGCCATTGTCAAAGCGATCAACGAGCGTTACGGTCTGGTGAAAAAGATCGGCGAGTGGAAACGGGAACGGAATCTGCCGGTCTATGTGCCGGAACGGGAGGCCGCGCTGCTGGAAAAACTCACCCGGGAGAATCAGGGGCCCATGCCGGAAGAGACATTGCGTGCGATTTACAGCGAGATCATTTCCGGTTCCCGGCGTCTGGAGCGGCCCCTGACGGTGGCCTGTCTGGGGCCGGACGGGACCTATTCCTCGGAAGCGGTTCGGAGCCGATTCGGTCAAGGGGCGGATTTGAGCCCGGTGAAGTCGATCCCGGATGTGTTTCTGGAAGTGGAAGCCGGTCGGGCGGATATCGGCTGTGTGCCGGTCGAAAATGGTGCCGAAGGGGTGGTGAATGCCACGCTGGACACCCTGCGGGAAACGCCCCTGTCCATCGTTTCCGAATGGTTTGTTCCCATCCACCACATGCTTCTGGGAACCGGAAAAGTGGATGAAATCGAGTGCATCTACAGTCATCCGCAGATTTTCGGTCAGTGCCGGAAATTTCTGGCGGCGAATTTTCCGAAAGTATCGCTCCTTGAGGCATCCAGTTCCGTCCGGGCGGTGGAACTTGCCGGGCGGGACCCGGGGTTCGCTGCGTTGGCGGGGCGTCAGGCCTCAGAGCGTTTCGGCCTGAAGATCCTGATGGAAAATGTGGAGGATGATCCGGGAAACACCACACGCTTCCTGGCGGTGGCGTTCCATGCAGCAGCGCCAACCGGACACGACAAGACCAGTTTCTGTTTCATGCTCCGCGACCGGGCCGGGGCCCTCTGCGAGGCGCTGAAGATTTTGTCCGACGGGGGATTGTCCATGAGTCTTATTGAAAGCAGACCCTCGCGGACGACCCGCTGGGAATACTGTTTCTTCGCCGATATTATGGGGCACCGGGACGACCCCTCCGTGGCTGAGGCACTGGAAAAGCTGGGCCGGATCAGTACCGGATTGAAAATCTTCGGCAGTTATCCGGCTGCTTATCCCCGGCGATGAACAGGAATATCCAGTCAGGGCTCCGGGCCATTCTGGAAGATGCCGTGGCATCCGGAATTGAGCACGGCTGTCAGTGTGCGGTGTACCGGCACGGCGTCAGAGTCGCCAGTGTCTGCGCCGGGTGCTGCTTCCCCGGCGGGGAGCCGGTGACGCCGGAAACGCTCTTTCCTGTTTTTTCCGCCGGAAAAGGGGTGATGGCGACCCTGCTTCATCTGCTGGTGGAACGGGGACGGACCTCTTACGATGAATACTTCCGGGACCGCTGGTGTGCGTTTGATGCCGGGGGGAGGGAGAAGATCACCCTTTTTCACGTTCTTTCGCACCAGTCCGGCATGCACCGGATGCCGGAGGTGAATGCCATAACGGAGCTTGCCGACTGGGATCTGATGTGCAGCCGTCTGACCGGGATGAGTCCGGAATTTGTGCCGGGGACCCGAATGCAGTATCAGGCGCTGACTTTTTCGTGGCTGGCCGGTGAGTTCGCCGCCCGGGCGGCAGGGGGAACGATGCCGGAACTCCTGCAGAATGAGGTCCTCCGTCCGCTGGGGCTGGATCAAATTTTTTATTTTGGGCTGGATGATGAGGCGGAGGGACGGATCTCGCTTGTGGCCAGGGGGCGGGAAATGCCGCCTGAACGGCGTTTCCGGAATATGGCCTGTTATCTACCCGTAGAGCGGATACCGGCTGATCCGGTGCTTCGCCGGGCCTGTCTTCCAGCGGCGGGTGCCTTTGCCTCTGCGGAGGGGCTTTCCCGGCTCTATGCCGGTCTTTTTGAGGGGTTTCTTTCCACTTCAACGCTGGACAGAGCATCGGTGCTTCAGCTGCCATCCGGGTGGAGTCTGCCGGACGATCCTCAGGAATGGACCGTGTTCGGTCTGGGGTATGGGCTCCTTGGAGGGAAAGCTCACCCTGGAGAAATTCTGGGACACAATGGCTACGGCGGGGCCGCGGGTTTTTTCGACCGGAAAACCGGTTATGCCGTGGGATTCACCAAAAACGATCTGCATCCGGTGGATGACATTACCCGGCGGAAAGTTTGCAGCTTCCTCGGTATTGACTACCGCAACTATTGAGAGGTTGACAAAATTCCTTTTCTGCAGGCGGAACCCCGCCCGCCGCAAACAAGGAAAGGAAAAAAACATGTCAACAACTGCATCATTTGATCTGAGTGTTCTCAAGCGGCATGCATTTACACTCACCTATGGAAACTCCGCCCTGGGACCGCTGGAATCCGAGCCGAAAATCGAGCCTGTGGTGGAGACCTACGACTGTACGGTCTATGAAAACGGCAGCGAAGCTCTTGCGAGCTTCGTGGAGAAAAACGAGGCCAAAGTCACCGTGACCACCAAAAATGTGGCGGCGGCGATCGCACTGATCGCGGCGTTCCGCAAAGGGGACAACCTGATGGCTTCCGCCAACCGGAAGGCGCTGACCTTTACTCCCATTGTCGCCTCCGGAAGCACGGAAAAGACCCTGACTTTTACGGATGCATCGCTGCAGCCGGATCTCTCTTATGTGCCATCGTCCACCCGTGACCACACGGCAAAACTGGTGTTCAAGTGCGTTCCGAATGCGACAACGGGGGCACTTTTCAGTTACATCTGATTTTCAGTCATCCATACGGCGGGGACGGGGACCCCGCTTTTTTTGGGAGATGAAAGAGGAAAGACAGCCCGCTCGTCTGCCGTCCGGTTGACAGAGAGGGGATGCAGCGTTATATTATCCGCACTTTTTTCCGGTTAAAACCGCAGGCTGCGGCATTTCAGAAAGGATATATACATATATGAGCGGAATTCATGGCGGATGGGTCGATTTGCAGGTCAATGGACACAACGGGGTCGATTATTCCGACCCTCAGCTTACGGAGGAGATGTTCATCCGCTCCGCCGAGGAGCTGTTCGCCGCCGGGACGGAGGTCTTCCTTCCTACGCTGGTGACGCGTTCCGACGAGATTTACCGGCGCAATATCCCGCTGATGAAGCGGACCGTTGAAAAGCACGGTCTGGCAAAACAGATCCCCGGTGTTCACATGGAGGGCCCCATGATCACATCCAAGGGCTCCCACGATCCGGCGCTGATCCGGGACTGCTCTGCCGCCAATGTAAGGCATTTCTTCGACCTTGCAGAGGGATTTGTGAAAGTTCTGACTCTTTCCGCCGATGCTCCCGGTATCGCTGAAGCGATCCGGGAGGCGAAGAAACTGGGGATCGTACCCAGCGCGGGACATCATTTTGCCGGATATGCGGATATTCGCCGTGCCGCCGATGCGGGATGCACTCTCCTGACGCACCTGGGGAACGCCTGTCCCAATCTTCTGGGCCGCCACGAGAATCCCCTGCTTGCCGGTCTGGCGGAGGACCGCATGACTGCAATGGTGATCACCGACGGTCATCATCTCCCGGGGGAACTGGTGAAGATCATCCTGAAAGTCAAAGGCGCTGACAAGGTGATCGTGACCAGCGATGCCTGTTCCGCCTGCGGCTATCCTCCCGGAGAATATGAGCTTTGGGGAAATCATGCGGTCCTGGAACCCTGCGGGCGGTTGTTCAATCCGGAAAAACAGTGTCTGGTCGCTTCCGTTGCCACCATGGAGATGTGCATGCGCTTTCTGGCGTCGCTGGAAATCCTTGCGCCGGAGGAACTGCAGAAGGTCGGTCGCACCAATGCTCTGAAACTTCTGGGACTCTGAAGTGCGGGACAATGTTTCCGGGACGGATTGAATTTTCCTGAAAATGTGGTATTTTATGGGGGTCGTTCATCATCAACCCCAAAAGGATCTTGTACAGTATGTCCGCAAGCATCATTGACGGCAAGAAAATTGCCGCGGAAGTCAACGTCGAAACCGCCGTTATGGTCGAGGAGCTGAAGAAAAAGGGCGTTCAGCCCTGTCTGGCCGTCATTCTTATCGGCGACAATCCCGCATCGCAGATCTATGTGAAGAGCAAAGTCGCCCGTTGTGCCGAACTGGGGATCCTGTCCCGTAAATTAGTGCTGGATCGTGATGCGAAGCCGGAAGAGGTTTTCGGGTTGATCCGTGAGTTGAATGAAGACAGTGCGGTCCACGGGATCCTGGTGCAGTTCCCGCCGCCCCCGCAGATCAGCGAAAAGACGGTGGTGGGGGCCATCTCTCCCGACAAGGATGTGGACTGTTTCCATCCCTGCAATGTGGGCAAACTTCTCCTGGGGGAGACCGATGGATTCAGTCCGTGTACGCCCCAGGGCGTGATGACTCTGCTGGAAAAAAGCAGCATCAACCCTTCCGGAAAATCCGCCGTGGTGATCGGCCGCTCCAATATTGTCGGGAAACCCATGGCCGCACTCCTGATGCAGAAAGCCAAAGGTGCCAATGCCACCGTGACCGTGGTGCACTCCGGGACTCCGGATATGGCGGAATACGTCCGCCGGGCCGATATTGTCATTGCCGCCATCGGCAAACCGGAATTCGTCCGCGGCAGCATGCTGAAACCAGGTGCCGTGGTGATCGATGTCGGGATCAACCGGGTGGCGGATCCCTCTCTCCCCAAAGGCTACCGGGTGGTGGGGGATGTGTGTTTTGAGGAAGCTGCGGCCGTGGCATCGGCGATCACTCCGGTGCCCGGCGGCGTCGGCCCCATGACCATTGCCATGCTGATGCGCAATACCGTCAAGGCTGCGGAGGCCGCGCTTCAACGGGCAAAGTAATACACGAGACTTCCCAGCGCCAGCAGTGCGAGCCCCAGTGCCAGACACAGGAAAAATCTGCCAGGCTTGAACCGGACGATCTTCTCCTGTACCCATTCTGTCCGGTTGAACCGGGTATTCGGGGGATAGACACCGCTCCGGGTAAAGAGACTGGAGACGGAGGCATTCAGCCGCATGGGAAGATTGACGGCCCATCCCGCGGCTTCCAGAAAGAGCGTCAGATTTCTCTGGCGCATTTTTAGAACGGCCATGCAGGAGATGGGGATCAGGATGAAGCACAGGAGCCCTGCGATCCATCCCAGAAGAGTCCACGCCGAGAGAGAACAGAGAAACTGAAGCGTTTCCCGGATGGATTTGAGGAGAAAACTGAAGGCCGCGCCCAATGCCGCCACACTGATCCCGCCTGCCAGAAGGAAGATGGAGCCTTTGCCCATCCAGGAGGAATTTCCCGGCGGCGGTTGCGCCGGCTTCTTTCCGGTGGAAATCGTGCTTTCCAGCTGTTTCTCCACCGCATTGAAATCCATCATTTTCTGGATCCGTTCACCGATCACCCGGTACAGCCGCCGGAAGGGGGACAGCACCGTCTGCAAAAAGGAGATGGGCCCCTCCACAATATCCACGACTTTTCCCCGGTAATAATGGTCCTCGTGATCAATGAAATAGACCGGTTTCCCGATGTAGATTCTGGAGAGATCCCCTCCCGTCACTGCCACGGCAACAAAAAACGTCGGCTTGTCCGGTGCGTGAAGTTCCAGATAGAGCATGCACAGATTGGAGGCGGCGGCGATCTTTTTGTGTTCCGCCACATTGGGAATGATCACGGTGAGATAGTAACTGCGTCCATCCATCACCAGTTTGCCCGCCTGCAGGATACTGCGGCTGTCGGCGGCAAAAAGGTCGCGGAAGGAAACAAAATTGTTGACGAACTGCAGGAGGTGTGTTTTGTACAGCAGGAGCATATCCAGCGTCCGCAGATACTGAAGCGCCTTGCCCTGCAGTCCGTCTCTTGCAAAAAGCTCGTCCAGCGCCGCCGATGCGGGGCCGTTCAGCAGTTCCTGCAGTTTTTCTCTGCCCATGGCGCCGATGGCATTGCCCCGGGCTTCTCCCAGATATTCGGAATAGGGAGCAAAATCCTGCTGCATCTGCAGAAAGTCCGCGTGAGACAGTTTCTCCAGTGCGAAACACTCTTTGAACCGCAGAAGTCCGGTTTCATACACCGGATTCAGGTCTTTGGTGAGCTCCAGCACCCCGGCCGGATCCGGCATGGACAAGGGAGCCGACTCCAGTATCGTGGCCACCGCTTTGGCGTCCCGGAGGTCCAGCGGCGGCAGTGCTTCCGGGTTCAGGTGGAAACGCTTCAGATTCGCCGGGTCCAGCCGGACCAGATCGCAGAAGCGGAAATACTCTTCCAGCTTGGTCTGCAGACCGTGAAAAATCTCGTAAAGCCCTACCGGATTCTGTCCCCGGAATTCCGGACGGACCGTCGTATTGGACCAGGTGATGAAATCGGCGGCATTGGAGCGGAAATTCTCCAGCTGTTCCATAGTGATTCCCCTGGCCGTGCCGCCGGGAATGGGAATCCCGCCGCCATAGGAGAGCACCGCATCGAACAGGGGCTCCGCTCCTTTGGCTGCAGCGGCTTCTCTGGTCAGAATTCCGTCTCCCCGGAAGGGACTTGCTGCAACTTCTGCAAGCTTGCGGGCCGTCAGATCCGGCTGCAGACGTCCGTCGGCAGTCAGTGAGGCGGCAAATTTTTCCACAAAATCCCGCAGGTCCCTGCCGGCGGAATTATCCTGACGCAGCGCACTCACCGGAAGCCCGGACAGTGGATCATCCAGACACGCCGGATCGCTGGTATAAAGCATGACCTGCCTGATCGCATGACAGAGGTTGTCGGCACTGATGGTCCCGCTCTTGTCGGCGTCCAGATAGTCCAGAAAACGCCGGTCGGTCCGGAGTGAATGGACCGGAGCATTCAGGGCCGCCCACAATGCCGGGTCCAGGTCCAGAATGCAGGCAAGATCCCCAGCGCTTTTTACGGTGAACTGGTAACTGCCGCCGATTTTACGAAATTCCAGCGGACGGATGGATGCATTCATCATTGGAGCTTTCCTTTTCCTGATCAGCCGAACTCCGGTCCGATCGTGGCAAAATAGTAGTTTTTCTTTTCCTGGCGCACGGTGTTTTTACCCATCCTGAAGAATTTTTTCTGGACGATGAAACCCATCTTGCGGAGATACTCGATAAAGTCGGTGTGAAATTTCGGCACGTCGATCACCAGTTCTCCGCCGTTGCAGGACCGGATGGCCGCTGCCACCAGATCCGCCGCCATCCGGTCATCCGGCGCATAGACCGGTCCCAGATGGCGGTATCTGCGTCCTTTGCGCGAGAGCAGAAAACCGTCCCCCCGTTCCAGCATGAAGGAGCAGTCGTGGTCTTCCCGGAACAGCCGCTCCAGCACAAATTCTCTCCGGCTGATGAAGTTCGCCGCATCCATTTCCGTCATATTCCCGAGATCCGTCGCAGCCACCCGCAAAATTCCCTGCGGTTCCGGCGGCAGGGGACCTCCGCTCCGGACCAGCCGCATGATCTCAAATTCCAGCTGGAATCCGAGCTCGCGGAACATTCCGGTTTTTTCCGATGGTGCGTCCAGGCGGAATTCCCGGTCTTTATGCTGTTTCAGGATCTCGTTGATCAGGGTGTCCGGGACGGAATAATCCTGAAATTCCCGGTCCACCAGCACCATATTGATCCATGCTGGCCCGTCCGGATAATTCAGAACCATGGCTGTTCCAATGACCTTGCCCTGAAACACCATGCCGATACTGCCTTGAGGATTGGTGTCCAGAAGAAATTCCCAGTCCTGGACCTGCTGATTCTGATTGGCCTGTTCCACCAGGTGCATCAGTTCCGGCATATCCAGCCGGGTCAGCGGCCGGGTCGCAAGTCCGCCGGGACCGGCGTAACGGCTGGAATGGCGCAGTCTGCTCAGGCGGTCCTCCAGATAGGTGACCACCGATTCGATGATGCACGTATTCAGAAGACGGCCTTTGGTTCCGGATGCTTCTGCCGGCAGTCCCACATAACCGGGCGGGTTCATATTGCCGATCCCGAAAGTCGCCAGATCCGTCGGCAGCCATGGGATCTTCGGCGCATAATCCCTCGTCTGATCCGGTTCCGGCTGAGCAAGCAGCATGCCGCCGGCATCCAGATAGCGTGAAGTGTCTTTTTCTCCGGCAAAGAAATCGTTGACATTGCGCCGGTTCGCTGTCAGAATGTCGTTATCGGCAAAACGGGGCGGATAAACGGTCAGAAGTTTGATATCCCGGTCGTTCCGGTTGATGTCGCAGGCAACGGCGTCCAGCAGCCCCATATTGTTTTCGCCGCTTATCAGAATAAGGAAGCGGAAATGCTGCCGTTCCGCTTCCGCCGCCAGATCCCGTATCATTTTCATCAGCGTTTCCGGGGCGAAGGAGAAGGAACCCCGGAATCCGGTGTTGACAATGCTGTTGGAAATGGGGATCGTCGGCAGCAGTGCCGCATCAAAGTGTTCCGCGACAGCCTGCGCGATCCGGGTGCAGTTGACCGTCAGTGTATTCAGCGGCAGATGTCCCCCGTGCTGTTCGGTGGTACCGATGGGGAGAATCAGAATATCTCCGGCATGGCGCTGCCAGTCCGGCGAACTGTTTTTGTAGTCAACCATAGATCGCACTCCATATGCAAAAAGTCAATGCTTCACAATACACTGGTTTTCGGCAAATGCAAGAAAGTCTATTTTTTTTTGCTCAGTTCCGCCAGAAGTTCCATGCGTCTGGCCGGATCCCGGGTCTGCCGGAGTTCGTTCAGAATTTCTCCCTGGGACCGGGTCGTCTGAAGGCGCTGCAGATTTCCCAGACATTCCTGCATGGCTTTTTTCTTCAGCCGGGGCGTGGCAAAGGGGCCTGTTTCCGCTGCCAGCATGGCACTGATCCGGCTGTCGGCTTCCGGGTCTGCCCCGTTCAGCATGGCGGTCACTGCGGTCGGGGCATCGGTAAATTCCCCGTTGACGGCCATCGCCAGAACCTGATTCAATGCCTGATCCGGCAGTCCCTGATGAAATTCTTCCGCCGGCAGCAGTTCGGCCAGTTCCCGTGCCGCAGATTCCTCCGAAAGCGCCAGTTCCAGCAAAGTGAACATGGTTTCCTTCCGGAGATCCTGCCGGGCCGGCTGTGCCTGACTTGCCGGAGCAGCCGGGGTGAATCTCCTCCGGGTCATCCGGGTGCGGCGCTCCAGTTCCGCTTCCAGGGTATCCTGCCCCACATGCAGCATGGCGGCTCCATCGCGGATGTAAAATTCCCGGAGGACCGGATTTTCCACGCTCAAGATCAATCCCCCCAGCTCTTCCACCGCCCTTCCGGTCCCGGCGGCAGTCCGGAGATCGTAATTTCCGGCGAAAAAGTCTCCGAGATATTCCAGCCAGCTGATGGAGTTTGTCACTGCGCTTTTCACCGCTTCCGGTCCGGCGGTCCGCAGCAGTTCATCCGGGTCTTTGCCGCCGGGGATCCGGATGACGCGGACCTCCATCTCCAGCGGCAGAAGGATCTCCAGTGCCGCCCGGATGGCTTTCTGTCCGGCATTGTCCGAATCAAATGCCAGCAGGACCTGCCGTACGTCGTAACGGCGGAGCAGCCGCGCCTGGTCCGGCGTGAACCCGGTTCCCTGAGGAGCCATGGCTTGGGTGAATCCGGCCCGGTGCAGGGCAATGGTGTCCAGCTGTCCCTCGCACAGGATCGCCTGAGCGGTTTTGTTCATGGCCTCCCTTGCAAAGGGGAGGGCATAGAGGATGTGTCCCTTTTTGAACACCGGAGTTTCCGGGGTGTTCACATATTTTGGGACAGTGGGGTCGCTCCCCAGCATGCGGGCACTGAACCCGACGACTTTGCCGGCATCGTTCCAGATGGCAAAAGTGAGCCGGCTGCGGAAAAGATCGTAGATCCTTCCCCGTTCCTCGTTGTGCCGGAGGAGACCGGCCTGGAGCATCTCCTGTTCGGAAAACCCCAGACTGCGGCCGAATTTGAGACCGCTGTCCCAGCCGTCAGGAGCTGCGCCAAGGCGGAATTTCTGAATGACGTCCGGCGGGAGCTGACGTGTCGCCAGATATTTTGCCGCAGGAGAATCCGGGTGATCGTGAAGCTCATGTTCAAAAAAACGGGCGAACTCTTCATTGAGCTGATACATCCGTTCTCTGGTATTGGCCGCAGCCCGGGCGGCATGGGGATCGGCCCCGGGGGTGTTGTCCGGGATCCCCACCCCGCAGCGACCGGCCAGAAGGTGGGCCGCTTCCGGAAAGGTGATCCCTTCCTTCTCCATCACAAATTTGAAGACGTTCCCACCTTTGTGACAGCCGAAACAGTAGAAAACCTGTTTGTCTCCGCGGACATGAAAGGAAGGGGTTTTTTCATTATGGAAGGGACAGCACCCTTTCCATGAATTTCCGCCGGCTTTCTTCAGCGGAACATAGGTGCTGATGACTTCGACAATATCGCTGCGGGTCTGGATTTCGTCGAGGATCTCCGGTGGGATCAGACCGGCCATTTCCGTTACCGCTGCCGGATCCTGCGGCAGCGCTCCGTGACCCACTGCCTGTATGCCGCGTGGCCGGCTGAATTCTGCGCCAGTCCAAGGTAGGTCTGGTAATACGGCAGTGCCGCCATAGGCTGTCTGGCGTAGCAATCCAGATAGCGGGCGTAATTCAGAACGTAGATCGGATTGCGTGGAGAGCCGGACATGGCCAGATTCAGATTGGTCCCGCCTTCGTTGCTTCTGCCGGAAAGAATCTGGCTCACTCCCAGTTCGTTGCGGTAAACGGCCCCGGCCGCCAGCTTGGGGGACTGCCCCAGCTGGTTCAGGAGCTGCAACGCATAAAATGGCCGCAGCGACATATAGAGATTGGTGAGCAGGATGAGGGTCCCCGGATCTCCAGGTTTCAGGGCCAGCGCTTTGCTCAGTGCCAGCTGCGCGGCCGGCTGTTTGTCCCGGTCGGAGGCGTAGAGCCTTCCCAGCGTGTACTGTACTGCAAAGGACGCAGGAGCAAGCTTCTCCGCAGCAAGAACGCTGGCCAGGGCCTTGTCCTTTTGGCCGAGACGCTCCTGGGCAACGGCACGCATCAGCAGCGCATCGTAGCGTTCGGGCGACTTCTGGACCGCTTTTTCAGCGGATTCCAGTGCCTGGGCGTACTTGCCTCCGGTCAGCCGTCTGGCCGCCTGTTCCAGCAGTTCTCCGGTGTCGTTTGGCTGGCCGCACCCGGGGAGCAGAAGCCCCAGTGCCGCCGCCGTCCCGGCAATCCAATATTTCATCCTGAACATATTTCCGTATGGTGTCGAAGGTTATTTCTGACAATCGCCGTGGCAATCCTCGCAGCCGCAGTCGCAGTCGTCTTCCATATACACTTCCTTGAAGCGCGCCAGCACCGCCTCCGGCGTGAAGCCGAACTCGGATGCCAGCACTTTGTACGGCGCCGAAGCTCCGAAGTGATCCAGACCGATGGGCAGACCGTAAGTCCCGGTGAAACGGTCCCAGCCGAAGGTGCTTCCGGCTTCCAGGGAGATCCGGATCTCGCAGTCGCTGGGCAGCACCGATTCCTGATATTCCGGATCCTGCCGCAAAAAGATTTCCTGAGACGGCATGGAGACCACGCGGACGGCAACCCCATCCTTGCGGAAGAGCTTTGCCGCTTCCAGCGCCAGCTGGACCTCGGAACCGGTGGCGATCAGGATGATTTCGAAATCCTTATCGTCCTCCAGGACGAATGCACCCTTGGAGACATCCGCCTTTGCTGCCATTTCGGGGCTGTACGGCTCCAGATTCTGACGGGTCAGCAGAAGCGCTACCGGGCCGTCCGCCTTCAGCGCCGCCGCCCAGGCCTGAGCCACTTCGTGGGCTTCCGCCGGACGGATCACCGTCATATTGGGGATGCTCCGGAGCATGGCGATCTGCTCGATGGGTTCGTGGGTCGGCCCATCTTCGCCCACATAGAAGGAGTCGTGGGTGAAGATGTAGATCTGATGCAGCTTCTGGATCGCCGCCAGCCGGATGGCCGGCTTCATGTAATCCGAGAAGACGAAGAATGTGGACGTGTACGGAATCACGCTGCCCTGCACAGCCATGCCGTTTCCGGCCAGACCCATGGCCAGCTCCCGGATCCCGAAGTGGACATTCTGCCCGGCATAGTTTTCGGCGGAGAAATCCGTACCGTTCTTGATATTGCTCTTGGTGGAAGGCGCCAGGTCCGCGGCACCGCCCCACAGGGCAGGGACCAGCTCGGAAGCCTTCTGGAGAATGGTGCCGCTGGAGGCGCGGCTGGCAACGGCCTTATCTACCGGAGCGGCAGCCAGCAGCTGGGCTTCCAGATCTTCCGGAAGACGCTTGTTGAGCAGCTGATCAACGAGCTTGGCACGCTGGGCGTCCGCCTCGACGAACTTCTGAAATTCCTTGTCCCACGCGGCAGCGTCCGCCTGCGCGTCGGTCACGGCCTTGCCGCAGAAATCATAGACTTCCTTTTCGACCTCGAAGAGCCCCTCGGGCATGCCGAGGGCCTTTTTCATGGCCGCAGTTTCTTCCTGCCCCAGCGGTTCCCCGTGAGCACTGGACTTGCCCTGCTTGTTGGGGGCGCCCCAGCCGATGGCGGTCTTGCAGATGACGATGGTGGGACGACCGTCGGATTTGAGCGCCTCGGTCATGCCGGCATCGATTTTGGCAATGTCGTTGGCATCGTCGATCCGGAGCACGCGCCAGTTCAGCGCCGCAAACCGGGCCCCCACATCTTCGGAAAAGGCCAGATCCGTGGAACCCTCAATGGTGATCTTGTTGGAGTCGTAGAAGACCACAACATTGTCCAGCTTGAGGTGGCCGGCCAGGGAGGCGGATTCATTGGTGCAGCCTTCCATGAGACAGCCGTCTCCGCACATGACGATCATTTTCGGAAGACGCAGACCGGACTTGTCCAGGCCGGTCAGGGCTTCGAAACGCTTTTCCGCCATGGCCATGCCGACGGCGCTGGAGAATCCGCTCCCCAGGGGGCCGGTGGTGATCTCCACCCCTGTTGTGTGGCGGTATTCGGGATGGCCGGGGGTCAGACTTCCCCACTGACGGAACTGTTTGATCTCATCCAGCTTCAGACCGTAGCCGAAGAGATGCAGCAGGCTGTACTCCAGCATGGAGCCGTGACCGGCAGACAGCACGAAACGGTCGCGGCCGATCCACTGGGGATTGGCCGGATTATGGTGCAAATGCTTGGCGAAGAGGGTTACCGCCATGTCGGCACAGCCCAGAGGCATCCCGGGATGGCCGCTTTTGGCCTTGTCGATGGCGTCTGCGGAGAGGGTACGGACCGTGTTGGCGGCGCGTTTGGCAAGTTTGGCGTCAAACATTTACAGAAATCCTTTCTTTTTTTTCGCGGAAGACTGGTATTTTCCGTCGAATGATTTACATTAAAGACGTGTCAGGGTGTAATAGACACCACAAATACATTTTTTCAAGCAGAATTGTCGGATAAAATACGGATTTATGACAGAAGAGCGATTCATCACATCGACATTGAACCGCCGGGATCCGGCCGGAGAAAATTCTCTCCGCCCCCCCGCATTCAAGGATTTTCCGGGACAGCACAAGGTCAAGGCCCAGCTGGAACTGTTTGTCACTGCTGCCCGGGAGCGGAACGAACCTTTGGAACACATCCTTCTTTCCGGGCCTCCGGGGCTGGGGAAGACGACGCTGGCGTACATCATTGCCAATGAGCGTGGATGCCAGCTCAAGAGTTCCAGCGGACCGGCCATTGAGAAACCGGGCGATCTGGCCGGTCTCCTGACATCTCTGCAGGACGGAGATATTCTCTTCATCGACGAAATTCACCGGCTGCCCACCACGGTGGAGGAGTATCTGTACAGCGCCATGGAGGATTTCTTCATCGATATCATGCTGGAGCAGGGGGCCGGGGCCCGGTCCGTGCGGCTGAATGTACCTCATTTCACCCTTATCGGCGCCACCACCCGTCTGGGGCTGATCTCTTCGCCCCTCCGGTCCCGTTTCGGGATCAATATCCGGCTGGACTATTACGACACTGAGAGCCTCGCGCAGATCCTCATGCGGTCGGCGGGGATCCTCAAGATCGACATCCGGCAGGACGGCGCAGAGGAGCTGGCTTCCAGAAGCCGGGGGACGCCGCGCATTGCCAACAATCTTCTGCGCCGGGCGCGGGATTACGCCCAGATCAAGGCGGACTCCGTGGTGGACCGGAAGACGGCTTCCGAGGCATTGGGCATGCTGCAGATCGACAGCGACGGCCTGGACGAGATGGATATACGGATCCTGGAAGTCATTATCGGCAACTTCCGGGGCGGTCCGGTTGGACTCAAGAATATCGCAGTGTCCGTGGGGGAGGAAGAAGGTTCCATTGAGGATGTCTATGAACCTTTTCTGATCCAGCGGGGATTTCTGGTGCGCACCCCGAAGGGGCGTGTCGCCACGCCGAAAGCATGGGAAAAACTGGGGCTGAGACCAACTCAGCAGCAGGGGGAATTATTTTAGTTGTCAGCAAAAAGGAGGAGATTCATTATGTACAATGAACAGGATTTTACCAGAACCGGGGTGCCCGAGGAGGCCAGCCCGGCCGCCATTCAGAATGCTTTTGTCAACCGGGTTTACGGCTGGATGTGTGCGGCGCTGGCGCTGACCGGCGGTGTAGCGTGGATTGTGGCGCATAACGAACATCTGCTGCGGCTGGTTTTTCAGAAGGGGATCTTCTGGGTACTGATTGTGGCGACGTTTGTGCTTGTAGTGAGCTTGTCAGCGGCCATCAACCGGATCTCGGCCGAGGCTGCCACAGCGGCATTCATCGCTTATTCGGTGCTGGAAGGGGCGCTCTTCTCCTCCATTTTCGCCGTTTATACCCAGGCATCCATTGCCACGACATTCTTTGCCGCAAGTCTCACTTTCGGCCTCAGCAGTCTGGCCGGATGGGCGATCCGCAGGGATCTTTCGGGATTCGGGAGATTCCTCATGTTCGCCCTGATCGGTTTCATCATTGGAACGGTCATCAACATTTTCTGGGCCAATTCGGGGTTTGAGGTTTTTCTGACCTACGCAGGGATCCTGCTTTTTGCCGGACTTTCCGCCTACGATACCCAGAAGATCAAATTCATGAGCATGAATGCCGGAGCCATGGCCAGAGAGGACGGCAAAAAGCTGGCCATCGTCGGAGCCCTGATGCTGTATCTGGACTTCATCAATCTCTTTCTCCTGCTGCTCCGGATCTTCGGGGGACGGCGGAATTAGTTGCAAACAGCTTGAGAGAGGTACACATATATCATGAGAGCGCTATGGGCTGCATCGCTGCTGAAACTGCAGGAAATGGATAACAATATTGAGCGGATCCGTACCCGGCTTGGGCTTCTCCCGGCGGAACGCAAACGGATCATTGCCGCCAAAAATGCGGCGGATCAGCAGCTTGTCGATGCGGAAAAAAAGCTTGCCGTACACAGGGATGCGATCCGGAAAATGGAATCCGAGGCACAGACTCTGGAGGACAAACGGAACCGGGTGAAACAGCAGTCCGCACTAGTCAAAAAAAATGATGAATATCAGACCATGATGCAGGAGAGTGCCATGCTGGAGCATGCCATCGGGGAACTTGAGAGCCGTATCCTGACCGAGATGGAGCGCACTCCGGTACTGGAAAAACAGCTTGCCGATACCAGGGTTGCGGTGCAGAACAAGATCCGTGCACTCAAAAAAGAGTGGCTGGAATTCGGTGAGACGGAGAAGTCTTTTCAGAAAGATCTGGCGGATGCCCGGACGGAAAGGAACGCCGCAGCTGAGTCCATTGATGTCAAAATCCGGGAGCCGTACGAAGAGCTTCACCGGGGCAAAGACGGCACCAGTCCGGTGGTGGCCATCGCTCCGGACGGCAGCTGCGGATGCTGCTGTCTCAAGCTGACGCCGCAGACCCTGGCCACGGCCAGAGCCGGAAAGCTCGTGCATTGCGAAAACTGCCGTCATCTGGTGTATTTCGAGGATCTGTGACATGGAATACGGGAGGGGTGAGGCGTTCTGGCGCGAACTGGTCCTGCGGGGCGTTGAATCCGATGAACTGGATTACAAGTCAGCTATGGATTGGGGAGAGATGTCCAAAGCCGCCCGTGCCAAGATTGTCCGGCATGTCCTTGCTTTCGCCAATACCTTCGGCGGTTATTTGGTCATCGGAGTTGGAGAGGATGCTTCCGGAAAACCGGTGGATTATCAGGGGATGACCCCCCGTCAGCTCCATTCGTTTGATCCTTCTGCCGTCACAAGTTATATCAATCATCTGGTGGATCCCCCGGTCAATCTGGAGATCGTCCGTCCGGAAGTCGATGGTAAAAACTATGTGATCCTGGTCATCAAGCCTTTCAACGTGCTGCCCCATGTCTGCGCCTCCGGGGTGGACGGGGAACTTCAGCAGGGAGTGTTTTACATCCGCACCAAAGGCGCATCCAGCCGTCCGGCGGTCTCGGCGCTGGAAATGCACGGGATCATTCTCCGGGCGCTGCGCTGTCAGCGGGCTCAGCTGGGACAGATGCTCCGGGGAATTCTATACGAAGCCAAAGATTTTACCGGTACCGGCGAACTGGCGGACCGGATGTTTTTCACAGAGCAGGAGCAGTATCTCCGGTATTTTGCCCCGCGCTGGCGTCGTGTGGAACATGCGGTTCGGATGGATTGGTTTGTCCGTCCGGTGGAATATTTTGCCACGCGCTGCTCCTTCAAGCGGCTCCGGCGGGGGCTGCAGGTGTCCGTGAGCCGGTTTTTCCGGGAGGTGGAGGCGGCCCGTGTTTACGGTATTAGCAATGCCTTGCGCACATGGTATCCGGAAGAGAATCTCGCGGCGGAAATTTTTCAGAGCGGACTCTTCTGCCGGTCCTGCAATCTGGAACTGGATGCGGAGGGACGGCTGAATACGGCAGTGCTGAAGGAATTTCTGAGGGATGCTGCAGAATTTTCCGGCAGATTGTTTTCGGAAATCGGGATGGACGGCAAGATGCTGAATATTTCCTGGCAATTCAATCCACCGCCGGAAATGCGCCTCTCATGGCCGGGCGGAAATTCTCCGGCATGGAGCGGAGAAGCCTTTTTGGCGGAGAGCCGGATCCCTGCCGAAGAAATGAAAAACTCTCCGGAAGCTGCGTCGGAAAAACTTTTCCGCATTGCCGGAGAGGCGTTTCTGGTGCCGGAGCAGCTTGTTTCAGCGGGTCAGGATCAGTCCCGATAAAAGGGTGATAATTTCCGCCGTAAAACCGGTCAGGGTGATGATTTCCGCGGTTGCTCCTCCGTACAGATTTTCGCACAGGTGCCGTACCGCCATGGCCAGCACGTAAGCAAGTCCGAAGGCCGCCAGCGCCGCAAGCGGCTGAGCAATGGCGGGGAAAAGCATGAGGAATCCGGCCAGGATCCAGAGTTTGTTCCGGTCTTTTTCCTGAACTGCCAGAAACGGGACGCCGCTGGACCGGTCCGGGAGCGAAAACAAAGAACCCTGGACCGTTGATCCCATCAGCATGACCGGAACGGCCCAGACTCGGGCATGGAAACACCCCAGCATGGTGAAGGCGAAGACCGACAGTCCGGTGATCAGTACAAAAGTGAGATTGGATACCGGGTCCTGAATTTCCTGAAGTTTCCGGCGTTTCAAAATCGCCAGCGCTTCGGCAGGGGACTTTGTCCGGACCAGCAGACTGGAGAATTCCGCCATAAGCTGAAGTCCCCGTCCGGAATCTTTGCCAAGCAGCAGAACCGTCATCCCGGCGGCAAATAGAAACGCGTTGCCGAATCCGGGGAGAAAGAGCCCGGTGATTTTGAAGACGATCACCGGCAGCACTCCGCACAAAAAGCCCACCACCGGCACCGCCAGCAGAATGGCGGCTCCCTGTGACTTCGGGGTGCCTGTACGCGGGGTGAGCGCTGCAGGGATCGGGAGGTCCAGCAGGAGGTCCCAGGCGTCGCAGAAAATCCGCAGTATCCGGTCTTTTTTCATGATTGTTTTTCCTTCTGATATTGTTCCAGCATGGTCTCCCGGACCCGGGACGCCAGCATTTTCCGGTCTTCTTCCGGAAACGGCAGAATCGGTTCAAGCAGCTGGACTTTTACCTCGATCCCGGGCTGCCCAAGCGTATGGAGCACATGCGGAATGAAAGGCATTTTGTTGTACCAGCCGACAGGATACCCGTCTTCGGCGGGGCGGTACCGGAGCAGAATCGGATATACCGGGAGATTTTCCCGGACAATCACCTCAAAAGAGGTGGATTTAAAAGGTTTCATACTTGATCCATCGGAGGTGCCCCCTTCGGGATAGACCAGCACAGAAAAACCTTCTCTGAGATTTTTTGCCAGTTCTTCGGCGATCCGGACCGAGTCCAGGCGGGCCTTGCGGTCCACCCAGATCGGTTTGTTCAAAGCGACGAACCAGCCCAGCACGGGCCAGCGCTTCAGTTCCTCCATGGCCATGAAGCGCAGCGGGAAAATGGCCGCCGCCACAAGAATATCCAAATACCCCTGGTGGTTGGAAACGATCAATCCGCCGGAAAAACCGGCCGGATCGTACCCGGCAGTGACAATCCTCAAATTCAAGATCTTCGCCAGTCCTGCACCCCATCTGCGGGTCCAGATACTGTATCTGCGGCTTCCCCCAATGCCGCAGAGCATGCAGGGAACTCCCACGACGGCAACCGCCAGAAACCAGAGTACGATTGCCGTCAGACGCCATACCACTCGAACAATTCGCATCAGACACTCCGTCGCTTTCCTACATACTATAAACATAAAATCGGATTTTTCCAGTTTTTTTGATGCGTCATGGCGCTATTCCGACCATTTTTCAAAGAATTCCGCCGTCCGCGGCGCGCAATCCAACCCGCCCGAGCGGCCGTATTCCAGCATCATGGCCGATGCATAGGTCCGCCCCCTGAGTTTCGCGATGGCGATGAACCAGACATTTTTATGCCGTTTATCCCGGGGGCCCACTTCGGCTGATCCGGTTTTCCCGCTGATATCCACAAGCGGGCTTGCGGCCCGGCGCCCGCTTCCCTCAGGGGAGTGGACGACCCGGTACATGCCTTCCCGCACGATCTGCAGATGTTCCGGTTTGACCTGCCAGCGTTTTCGGATCCGTGGAGCGGTTCTGTAAAGTGTTTTCCCCCGGGTGTCAATGACCGTTTCCACCAGCATTGGCCGCAGCAGTTTTCCGCCGTTGGCAATGGCCGCTGTGTACATGGCGGCCTGCAGCGGGGAAACGGCAATGAACCCCTGACCCATGGAGAGAAGTGCCGTGTCAAAGGCGTTCCACGGGGTGCCGGTGCGTTTTTCTTTTTGCCGGGCATCGGGAAATATTCCCGCCGTGTGCGGCAGAGGAAGACCGCATTTTTCGCCGATCCCGGCATTCCGGAGGACGGGCAGCATTTTTTCTCTGCCGAGCCGCATCCCCTGAACCATGAAATAGACATTGCAGGATTTTTCGATGGCTTCCCGCATGTTCAGCGGCCCGTGTCCGGAGTGAAGGGCGCAGCGGATTCTTCCGGTCCCGATCTGCACATAACCGGGGCAATCGATCTTTTCATCAGGATCCACGCCGTTCTCCAGCATGGCCAGCGCCATCAGGACCTTCAGAATGGACCCGGGGGTGTAGCTGCCGGCATAGGCTCTCGGCAGCATGGGCCGGTTCGGATCGTGAAGCAGTGTCCTGTAAGTGGTCCTTGTGATCCGGGGAGAGCAGTCTTCCGGATCAAATCCGGGGGAGGAGGCCATGGCACGGACCGCACCTGTTCCGGCATCCACTACGACGAAAGCGCCCCGCTGCCCGGCAATGGCTTCTTCCGCCAGACGCTGTGCCCGGGAATCCAGCGTGAGGCGCAGATGATTGCCGTCCGCCGCCGGAGCATAATCCACATTGCTGCTGCGGATGAAGCCCAGACTGTCCACCTGCACAAGTTCAAATCCGGCACTGCCCCGCAGACCGCAGATGCCTTCGGCGCCGGGGAGGGGGAGTGTACTGTCAAAAACCTGTTCCAGACCGCTTCGTCCGATCAAGTCCGGTACATAATAAAAGTACTCTTTCCGGTCCAGTGCCGACAGGGGGTTTTCCCTTCCGGTAAAGCCCAGAATGTGACATGCGGTCCGGTGCATGGGATAGCGCCGCTGATTGTCCGGTTCAATGGCGATGCCGTTGAACCGGCGTGCCTGTTCCAGGATCCGGGCGGATTCTGCGGTGGAAAGTTCATTGAAAACGGTGATGGGCAGTCCCGGAAAACAGTTCAGGTGATACGCGATCTTCTTCCGGTCCATGGGGTTGAGTCTTCCGATGGCATCGGCGGAAGCAGCGGCGGCCTGTTCCATGTAGAGAATGGTGCGTTTTCGGGAATTACGCCCCGGACGGCGCATTTCCTCCGGATAAAAAACGGCGGCATGACCGCCCTGATTGTTCACCAGGGTCTGCAGATCCGAGGTGAAGATCTTCCCCCTCATCCCGGGAATCCTGATCCGGCGCAGCGTCTGCCGGGAGATGCGTTCTCTGTAGTCGGACCCTCGGCGGACCTGTTCGAAGTAGAGTTTTCCGATGAGAATGCCGAACCCTCCCAGTACGATCAGAGCGATCAGGGCGATCCGGATCCGGAAGTCGTAGAACCACTCGATTTTCATGATTGCCGGAGCCGCCTTTTTTTCTGGGTCATCCGCTTCCTCCGCAGGGTCGAGAGCGGCACAAAGGGGGCCGGAATGCCGAGACTGCCTGCCATGGCTCCGGCGATCCGGATGACCACCGTGGTGATCAGGATCCCGAATACGGTCAGCAGTCCCCATTCCAGAAATCCCTGCAGGGGATTCTCATAACTTGAGAAAACAACGTAGATCAGTTCCGCTTCGGCGATTCCGGCGGCGATGGAACCCATAATGTCCCCGATGCCGGAATTTTCTTCCTTGCGGAAAACATAGGCCCCCGGAATCAATGCCGTCAGCGCCAATACCGAGACGGGAAAGGATCTGCCCAGCAGCAGATCCAGCAGCCCTCCGGCGGCAATGGCCGCAGCCGCAGCCCGCGGCCAGGAGAGGTGAAGTGTCATAAAATAAAACACCGGCAATGTCAGCGGCAGAAGCCAGCCGATGGTCCCGCAGAGACACTCCGCCAGCCCGGTCAGAAAAAAGAGCGTGCAGAAATACAGTGTTTTCACCAGTGAGACACTCATTCCATCAACTCCTGAAGCTGCGGCTCCTGCCGGACGGCAATGACAAGGTAGCGGACTTCATTGAGCCTGAGTGCCGGCAGAAAAAGACCGCTCAGGTACAACTCGCTGGAAAAGCGTGAATCCAGCGGCTGAATATCCGCCAGATTGCCGATTTTGATCCCGGGAGGAATATCCTGTTCGAAGCCGGACGTCTGAAGCATTTCTCCTATGGTATATTGCTTCTGCAGCGGCAGAAACCCAATGGACAGAAGGTCGCCGAATTCCTTCATGCTGCCCACATGAAGGATTCCCGCCGTGCTGCTGCTGGGCAGGGCCGCCGACATGCGCAGTTCATGATTGAAGACGGTCATGATGACCGAGGTGCGGTTGTAGGCTTTGGCTACAACGCCTGCCAGAACGGGATGCCCCGATTCCGATACTGCCAGTGCTGCGGCTCCCTGCCGGATCCCGTGGAGAGTACCCTTGTCCACTGTCAGCTGATCCCGCCAGAATCTGGGGTCCCGCAGGATGACTTCGGCGTGAATGTATTTCCAGTCGGCCGGAGGTTTGAGTTTCATAATCTGGCGGAGGCGCTCATTTTCATGCAGAAGATCTGATGCGGCGGCAGCCTGTGCCGACAGCCGGAGGTATTCCGCCCGCATATTTTCCAGTTGCGAGGCCAGTTCCCGGCGGGAGAATACCAGAAGCGTCTGATCCGAGAGACTGTCGAATCCCGATCTTGCCGCCCGCAGATAGGGGTACAGAAAGTCCCCGGCAACTCTGCCTGCGGTTTTCTGCAGAAACTCCCACGCGGCGATCACCAGCAGCAGAAGAAACAGGATCGCCGGCAGATACAGAAAAATTTTTTTGTAATCGCGAGATTCCATGGCCGAATCCGTACTTTTGAGGTATAGAACATATCCCGAAATATACTTGCAAATGGACAAAAATCAACTGCCCGACCGCTAAAACAACAATCTTTGCTCCGCCGGATGCCGCAGTACCGTTCCTTTTTCCGAAGTTTTCCGGAGAAAAGCATCTGCAGCGGTCCGGCGGTGTCCCGGAACTATTTCAGGAAGCCGTTGATGATCTGTTCTTCCGCTTCCTGTTCGGTCAGACCGAGGGTCATCAGTTTGATCAGCTGGTCCCCGGCGATCTTGCCGATGGCCGCTTCGTGGACCAGTCCGGCATTCACATCATTGGCTTCCAGCGCCGGGACTGCCAGAATACGACCGTCATCCATGATGATGGAGTCGCATTCGGTGTGTCCGGTACAGGCGGCATTGCCGGTCAGTTTGGCCTCGAATTTCTGGAAAGAGTGATCTTTCGCCACCGAGCGGGACACCACATCTGCACTGGCTCCGGGACCGTTCATGACCACATCGTAGGTGCTGACCGCCCGCTGTTTCCCATGCGTCATAAGCCGCTCACGGACCACCAGTTTGGCTCCGGCGGCCAGTTCGGCGGTGGTGGTGCGCACCGTATCATCCACGCCCCGGATCTGGGACATTTCCATTTCAAGGGTGCTGTTTTCCTCCATGTGGACCTCGGTGCCGGGATTCAGGATGCGTTTGCCTTTGCCGTCGCCGGAGCCCATGTGTTTTTCCACATATTTCACTGCGGCGCCTTTGCCGATCCAGAACCGATGGACACCGTCATGCTCCGAATCCAGCGCCCCGCAGTTGTGGATGCCGCAGCCGGCCACAATTTCCACATGGGCGTTTTCGCCGATATGAAAATCGTTGTAAACGACTTCCTTCAAACCGCTCCTCGTCAGGACCACGGGAATATGGACCTTGTCCTGAGTGATACCGGGGGCGATGTAGAGATCGATGCCGGAACCGTCCTTCTTGGATTCAATCCGGATCGCCTGAGTGGAATGCCGCGCTGCGGATTCCCCGTTGGCGCGGATGTTGAACGCCCCTTCGTCGGCGTGATCGGTGCCGGTGAGTTCCCGGATCATATCCTGCTGGATTTTGTCGATGTTCAGCATTTTTTCAATTCCCCCTGTCCGAATTTGCAGCAGCCGCCCCGTGCCAGCGGAGAACCGAGAAGTCCCGGCAGGATCTTGTCTTTGGCTCCGTACTGGTCCACCCGGCCCTGTTTGATCACCAGAATTTCATCGGCGATATCCAGGATCCGCTCCTGATGGGATATGATCAGAATGGAACTGCCCTTGATATTCTTCCGCATATCCTGAAAGAGCCGGATGAGGTTCTGAAAACTCCAGAGGTCAATGCCCGCCTCCGGTTCATCAAAGATGGAGACTTTGGAGCCCTTGGCAAAGACGGTGGCGATCTCAATGCGTTTGAGTTCCCCTCCGGAAAGGCTTGCATTGACCTCCCGGTTGACGTAATCTCTGGCGCAGAGTCCCACGGCGGAGAGAAAACTGCATGCGTCCGGCACGGAGAGGTTTTTGCCTGCCGCCAGCCGGAGGAGATCCAGCACCTGCAGCCCTTTGAACCTCACCGGCTGCTGGAAGGCGAAGCCGATCCCCCCACGGGCCCGTTCGGTGATGGATTTTTCCGTGATGTCCTCATCCTCCAGAAAAATTTTGCCTCCGGTGGGTTTTTCGATGCCGGCGATCAGCCGGGCGAGGGTGGATTTGCCGCCGCCATTGGGGCCGGTGATAACGACTAATTTCTCGGATGCAAGCTCGAAACTTACATCGCGGATAATCTCTTTGCTGGCGTTTTCCATGGGCACGGCAAAGCGGAGATGGTCAAGTTTCAGCATGATATTTCCAACCTTTCGAGTGAACTTTTACGGGTTCACGGTTTTTTTCAGACTTTCCGGGGGATCGCAGCGTTCTCCCGGCTCCTTGCCGGGACAGGACTTCATGCCGCCGCAGTTGAGGGCGATGGCGTTCTCAAGCTTCCTTCCGGCGGCAAAATCCGCGCAGTTTTTGAGGGTGGTCTCTGCAATATTGGTCAGGGCCTCCCGGGTGAAAAAAGCCTGATGGGAGGAGATGATGACATTCGGGAATGTCATAAGCCTGGCCAGAATGTCATCCTGAACGATCTCTCCTGACCTGTCTTCAAAAAAGTAGTCGGTTTCTTCCTCATAGACGTCCAGTCCGGCTGCGCTGAGGCACCCTGTTTTCAGCGCTTCGACCAATGCGGCGCTGTCGATGAGTCTTCCCCTGCTGGTATTGAGGAGTACTGCTCCTGGTTTCATCATATTGAGAGTGTTTCTGTTGATCAGATGAACATTTTCCGGCGTCAGCGGGCAGTGGAGGGAAACAATATCAGACTCCCGGAAAAGGGTCTCCGGCGGGACGTATTCGAGATGGAGCGTTTCTGCGGCTTTCCTGTCCGGACAGGGATCACTGGCCAGAAGCCTCATGCCGAATCCCTGCAGGAGTTCCGCAAAGGTTTTTCCGATCCTTCCGGTGCCGACAATGCCCGCCGTCTTGCCCCGGAGGTCAAAGCCCATAAGGCCGTTGATGGCGAAATTCCCCTCCCGGACCCGGTTGTAGGCCCGGTGAATCCGGCGGTTCAGGGTCATCAGCATCCCCAGCGCGTATTCCGCCACGGCGCATGGAGAATAGCCGGGGACCCGGACCACCGGAATACCGCAGGAACAGGCGCTCTTCAATGCCACATTGTTGTATCCTGCACAGCGCATGGCGATCAGCCGGACCCCCATCCGGGCGAGTTCCGCAATGACCGCTTCATTGAGATCGTCGTTGACAAAACTGCATACCGCGTCAAAGCCTCCGGCAAGGCGTGCCGTTTCCGGGCCGAGTTTTGTTTCAAAATAAGTGAGCGAAAAGCCGAAATGCGTGTTGGCTTCATCCAGAAAACGCCGGTCGTAAGGTTTGGTGTCGAAAACCGCGATCCGCAAATCGTTCTTCATCATCACGCATCTCCCTTCCCGGTTGTTTCCACCGGGGAGCCCGGTGTTGAAATCATTTCCATTCTCATAAAATCCCCCCTTTTTTCCGTCCCTTACTATACCACATTTCCCCGGATTTTCAATTTTTTCAAGGCCGGGCGCCCCGGCCTGACCGAAAACCCGGAACCGGGAGCATCGGACAGGTCGGGCCCCGCTCCGTATCTCAGTCATTGTTCTCCGTGGCCGGTACAAAAAAAACAGGGCGCTGCAGCGCCCCGCTTCCGGATCAAGGGTCCTTACGGGTGGATTGTCCGGAAAGATTTGATTTCTTCCAGCAGTTTGAACCCGTTGAAGGTGTCCGGTTCCAGATAACTGCCTTCGGTCCATTCGTTCCAGGCGTTGAAGAAGAGGATCTGCTCTTCCGGTCTGCGGTCCCGCAGCAGAGCCGCCAGTTGTTCCAGAAGATCCCGGAATCCGGCAATGTCCGTTTCCATGATGGGAAGGAAGGGATAGTTGCCGAACCGGTAAACATCCGACTGCACGGTACGGGGTGAGGAGTCCCAGCCGGCGGTCACCACCGGGAAATACGGGACTTCCAGTTTCTTCAGTGCACGGTCAGCGAGCCCCAGATATTCCTCCGCCGCTTCACAGTATTCCACAAAGGGAAATTTCCGGCTCCAGACCGGGGTCGCTCCGGCACTGTTGTAGCTGGTGTAACTGTCGAATCCCACTTCGTGGCTCCAGAAATAGGTGGCGCACTCGGAGAACGGGCGGTCATCCAGATTGTCGTACCACACTGCGTTCAGATGGACACCCGGAAGTCCGGCTTTGACCGCTTTTTCCCGCAGACAGTTCAGGACCCCGGCGGCTCCCTGAGAGCCTCCCATCTGCTGGATGAACCTCTTGACCGCGTAGATGGAGAAATAGGGCTTCCCGCCCACTCGCCAGTAGTTCGGCTGCGTGAGGTAATGCTTGATGATGTAATCCCAGACCCAGCCAATGGTGTCGGGGGTGCTGCTCCACGGGAAAATGGTCGGGGCGTTCAAGGTGCCGATGTAGCTGGTGGGGTGCCGGTCGTGCCAGTCGTGATTGGCCCACATCAGAGCGAATTTGAGGCGGTTCCGGTTGGGGGCTTTCAGAAACCCCTCATCCAGCGCTTTGGCAAGATAGGGGCCGTCGTACCAGTACCAGTCAAAGACGAAGGCGTCCAGTCCGTGGTCTGCAGCGGCATCGATTTTCTTTGCCATGGCTTCCGGCAGCGATTCGTCCTCGTATCCCCAGAGGGGAATGCGGGGCTGGCGCTGTCCGTGAAAATGGGGCCGGGCGCATTTCATGAGCTCCCACTCTGTCCAGCCGGGGCCGTGATATTTGTCGTTCCGCACGTCCGTATGGAAATTCGGGAAATAGTAAGCGGCTGTTTGCATGCGTGTGTCCTTCCTATTTGTCGCCGGTGATTTCAATCAGCCGGAAATCATGCCGGTGCAGGTTGAGTTCCAGGGAATTGGCGCCGTTCAACGGAAGGGTTTTCCCGTTTTCAGCATCAATGACGGACGCATTTTTGTACCCGAGCCCGGAGAAATCCACGGCAAGTTTCCGGTCACGGGTTCCGAAGTCCGCAAGGGCGGCCATGGTTTTCCCATTTTTTTTGCGGTAAACGGTGATGCGGACGTCCCGGTCCTGGCTGGTGACGGGGGGTTCGCAATTTTCCCAGCCGGGCAGGACTTCCACATCCGGTGTGGAATAGCCGAAATTGTAGAGCATTCGCCAGATTTTCCGGTAACTGGGGCCGGCGTTGTACTGCCAGGTGACATTGGGCAGGTCAAAGGCCAGGGTATAGGCCACAAAGGTCCGGGTGATCCAGTCCAGTTTCTTTCCGGTCATGCAGCAGAGAATGACCGGACTGCAGCCGGAATGGGTCCCAAGCGTTTCCGTCCGGATATGTTCCTCGCTGAATCTCTCATGAAATTCCGTCGGGCCGTATCCCCGCTCCAGATCCAGCTGCAGGGCGGCAAAACTCAGGTACGGCAGCATGATCCCGTTGGTGATGTGGAGTTCCAGCAGGGGCCGGTGATCGGCGAAGATTGTCTTTTTGTTGAGATAAAGCATGACGGCGGTCCGCCTGATGAGTTCCCGGGTCTCGAATACGTCGTAGAACGGCGCCACTGTCCCGCTCGGGGTTTCCCATGCGGGACCCGCCTCCGGATCGAAAACGGCCATCATGCCCCCCAGATTGTCGTAATAGATCCCCTCCAGACCGCTGTCGATGAGTTTCTTCGCATAATAAAGCAGAAAGTCCCGGAAGGATTTGCAGGGATACATGCTGTATTCATCGTAATCCACCGGATTGCGGTATTCCGCATGGTGCCACTCATCCTGAAAGACGCGGAAATCCTCCCATTCATTGGACCCGCTCCGGGGATTCATGTACGGGAAGAGTCTGTCCGCCGTCCGGGCGAAATCCCGGCCCCGCTCCAGATGGATGCGGAGGCGGCGGACCTCATCCAGCTGCATCTTGCCGCAGTTGCGCCGGATGAATTTCTCAATGTCGCCGCGCTCTTCCGCGGCTTTTTTGCGGACGGCGGGTGCGAGCTGTTTTGCCATGCTGTAGTCATGATTCAGCGGGAAGGGGTCGCTGGGTTTGTAAGTTCCCCAGATGTAGCTTCCGGCAAGTACGGCGGTCATGATCGCGTGGGGCGCCGGTTTCCAGCGGTCGGAGAGTCTGCGCCATTCCGCCGGACGCGGTTTCACCGGAGTGGGCATGAAGCCGAAGGTGAGTTCAAAGGTTTTCGTGCGTACCGCCGGAACCGTGACAATATGGATCCGCAGTGCCACGGTCTTTCCATCCCGGACAATTTCCATCATCGGCTTGTTCCGGGAAATGGACCAGTCCCTGTCCGTATTGCTGAACCAGGTGAAGCCCCGGTACTGGCCGCCGAACCAGATATAGCTCCAGAAGGCGTTGGGGGAACGGGGATTCTGCTTGGGTTCCATCAGATTGTGCCACAGGACACCCTGTCCGTCTTTCAGAAAGCGTGATGGGTGGAAGTGGGGAACACTGTGCATGGCATGGAACATCTTTGCTTCTTCATTCTTGAGGGGGATGTCCAGCGTCATGGCCGCAAGTTTCAGCGGTGTCCGGGGGGTGAAACGGAGGGTCATTTTGCACATTCCGTCGTAATCGTATTCGGAAAGGATCCGGACCCCGGCATCTTTGGCGGTCAGTTCCGTTTCCGTGACCACGCGGTCGGGACTCTTTTCCGTAAAGCGGAAGGCGGTTTCCTTCAGCGCTTCCGGATCCTTGTTGATCTTCAGCGCGATGTTCCCGTTGAGGATATTGGTCCCCTGCGCGTAAATGGCGGACCAGAAGCCGTTCCTGCCGATGCGGTAGCCCGTCTGGAGCATGTTGATCTCCCGCCGGGATTCATCTACCCGGATCGGTTTGAAGGGGGGGATGATCACACGCTCCTTCCCGATGGAATTGTTTTCCCACGGGAAATGTTTCATCTCAAAAGTCACGGTTTTCTTCTGGGTCTTCCCGTCGGCGAAGGTTAGATCCGCCGTCAGCGTATGAGTGCCGTCCGCCAGTTTCCCGGTGTTCCAGACGGCGGCAAATCCGAAAGGTTTCTTTTCTCCGGAGGCTTCGGACGTGACTTTCCCGTTCGGAGAAATTACCTTGAATTTCACGGACTTGAGTGCGGCGGGGGCAGGGACCAGGGGATTGCCCACCCGGGCCTTGATCTTCCCGCAAGTGGGATAATGGGCAAACTCGAATTCCGAATCTTTTTTCTGCTGACTGACCCAGAGCTCTTTCGGGGCCTTCTGCCAGGAAAATCCCCGTTCAAACAGGACCTTTCGGGTCCCCGCATCGGTGAGTTTCACATGGAGATCGTAGGAGCTGACGGAAGCCGCCGCTTCGTCAAATTTCAGGGTGAATGTATGGGTTTTGCCCGGAGCCACGGTGAAAGTCTGATTCAGAAAACGGGGGGCGGCCGCCGAGGTGATGTTCAGGGCGCACTCCACAGTCTGGGGTTTGCCGGTGCCGTTGAAAACGGGCATTTCGACCTTGTATTTCCCTTTCTGAAAATCTTTGCCGAGCCCTGTGAATCCGGCGGTGACCGAGGCTGGATCAATGGTCAAAACTGCCATGTTTTCCGGCTGGCAGAACAACTGTGTTTTGGTCAGGCATGCCGCCTCCGCGGGATTCCGGAATCCCCGGGCCGCCTGAATTCCCCAGTTTCCGGCGGGGATCACCCCGGCGGGAAGCCCCAGTTCGGTCAGGGGAATGGCCGCCTCCAGAACCCATTTCCCGTGGTGCATTCTGCTGCCCACCCGGATCTTCGGGGTCCACGGCAGCACCTTGGTGTGGGTGACTGCCCCGTCAACGATCCGGAATTTTGCGGTGAATACGAATCCCTTCGGATTGAACCCGATCTGATACACAAAATCCCGTTTCGGCGTATAGAAGAGAAATTCCGCCGTATCGTCTTTGTAGATCTTCATGCCGTTTTCGGCGATACGGGAAACAAGTTTCATCCCGGCGGGAGGGAGATCGCTCTGAGAGGAAAAGAAGAGATTTTTTCCGGTAACCCCGATTTGCCAGACTCCCTGACGGAAGGACAGCACTTCGCTGTTGTAGCGTTTGAATCCGAAAACCGGCAGTGCGCCGGTCCATTCGCCGGGTCTGATGTCGCCGTCGATGTCCGGGCCTTTCGGCATACTGCCGATCCGGAAAGCCGTGGAGACCGGCGTGCTGTCAGCCAATGCGGATGCCGTCATGCCGAGCAGAACGGCGGCAAGAAGAGCGTAACAATATTTCAAACGCATGTCGAAAACTCCTTATTTTGTGGTCGCCGGACTGCTCAGTTTTTTCATGCCCGCCTCATAGACGGATCTGATCTCGGCATCGGAGAGCCGCTTGCCGTAGATGCGGAAATCGGACATGGCAAAATTCCACTTTGCGGAACTTGCCGCAACGCCGAATCTTTTGATATACGAGAATTCCTGATTGGAAACCGGCGTTGCCAGTTCGAAGGATTTGTACGGGGTCCCGTCCAGACTTACATAAAGCCTGTTTCCGGCCCAGCCGCCGGACAGGAGGTGCCACCCGGAACAGATGCGCCGGGAACCGGTTCCAACCATGTACGCCTTGTGACGGCGCGCCTTGCTGAAGAACATGAACCCGATCTGCCGGCGGCAGGGGCAGACAGTCATGGGATCATTCACCACCTGCAGCGAAAGGATCCCCTTGTCGATGCTGGACCCGATCTGGCAGAAGGTGATGGCCGGGCCCTTGGCGCCGTGCTCACAGTCGATTTTGAACCAGAAAGTGATGGTTCCCGGGGTGTCGAGATCAAGATTTTCCTCCCTGGCATAGACAATGGATGCCCCGCCTTTGCCGCCCTGCAGGGCTTTTTCGGAACCCATGCCGGCGGTAAACTGCAGTTTGCCCCGGACCTCCCCCTTGGGAGACCCTTCAGCAAGGACTGCATCCGCCGATGTTTGAAGCGGTGCGGAGAATTTCAGGGAATCCTCCGGATTTTCAGCAAAAACGGCTCCTGCCGCGAAGAGCAGAACTCCGGCGGCAAAACGGGGAAAACGATGGTTGGTCATAGCGAATCTCCTCTGTCAATAAGGTGCAAGAACGGTTTTTGAAGTATAAAACGCATAGGATTTCAGGAGTGCCAGAAGCACCGGTTCCTTCAGCGTGTTGCCGCTGCCGTCCACATAGCTCAGATTTGCCGCTCCGCTGTGGCGGCACTGGTGATTCGCCGTCCAGCCGAAGGAGGGAGACACTGCCGGATTCGACGGGTTCCCGTCCATCCAGAAAGGCAGCCTGGAGCCGTATTTTACAGTGCTCACCTTGAAATAATACTTTCCCTCCATGGTGCTGGCATACTCCGTTCCGTAAGGAACATTGCGTCCCCACGGTGCCCATTTGCTGGTGGCAGCCAGCTGGCTGTTGATGGAAAAATCCGTTTCCGCCGTATTGGTATATACTTTGTGGATGTAGTCGTCGCACCGGGTCAGTCCGTGTCCCTGCATATTGGCGGTGCCGTAGTCTTCCGCCTTCCAGCTCCCGAAGTATTTCAGTTCGCCGCAGCTTTTCAGGAAATTATGGATGGTGGCGACTTTGTTTCCGCCGAACTGCCAGTCATTGGAATCCTCTGCATACAAGGCCAGTCCCAGATACATCTGCTTGAGGTTGTTCAGACACTTGGTCTGCCGGGCTTTTTCCCTTGCCGAATTCAGCGCAGGCAAAAGCATGCTGGCCAGGATCGCGATGATGGCGATCACTACCAGAAGTTCGATCAGGGTAAATCCTGGTTTTCGATTCAAACAGAAAACCGGGATGCCGGAGGGTGCGCAATGTTTCTTCTGCATTTTTGAACTCCTTTCAACCTTAAGTTTTTTCATCTCAGAGTTTTCTGACGGACTCGCGGAGGATCAGCCGGGTCGGGACGTATATCTTTTCAATCTCTCCCGGCGTTTCAGAAAACAGCATTTCCGTGGCAAGATTTGCCATTTTTGCTTCATTGACATCAATGGACGTCATCGGTGTATCGTACGCGGCGGCTTCCGGGGTGTTGTACATGCCGATCACCGACAGATCCTCCGGCATCCTGATTCCGGCTTTTTCAAGGGGGCCTGCGAAAAATTGTCTCCACGCCCCGTCAAAGGGACAGATCGCAGCCGTGTAGTGTTTCCCGAGGATCCGTTCCCGGATGACATCTTCCACCGGGGCCCGTGCCCACAGGGCTTCCGGGATTTCCTCATCGAATTCCATGTCATATTTCAGACATGCTTTTTTCACGGCGTTCCAGTAAGTCGCCTGAGGGGTCAGAATGCCGTTTTTCATGGGATGGCGGATCCGCGTTCCCAGAAAAAGCAGTTTGCGATGACCGCATTCCGCAAAATAGCGGACCGCTTTTTCGGCAGCGTCATCGTAATCGGTCAGTACATATTTTGCCGGAAGATCTCTGGTATGCAGATAATCCCGGAAGAATACCAGTTTCTCGAATTTGGCACGGTTCCGCTCCAGGAGATCGTAGGGGAAGAACCGTTCGCCGTGGATCAGGAGCCCGTAGGGCAGGTCGTTCACAAACCGTTCCACAAACTGAAGCATGGGTTTGTAATTCGGCCGGGCGTAGGCTTCGTGGACCAGGGAAACCGGCGCCCATACGGGATAAAAACCTTTCCGCAGGGCACGGAGGGACAGCTCCCGGTCAATACTGGAGAAACTCCCCTGCAGAATGTCTGCAAAAACAAACACCGCATTGTTTTTCCGGGGAATCGGTTTCTGCCGGACGACCACGGAGCCCCGCCCCGGGGTCCGGGTGATCAACCCTTCGGCAACCAGCTGAGCCATGCCGGCGGCAATGGTACGTTTGTTCAGGGAATATTGGACCGCCAGATCCGCATCCGTCGGCAGTTTCTCTCCGGAGGCATACTTCCCGGAAAGGATCTCCTTCCGGAACAGATCCGTCATCTTGCGGAACTTTGGTGGTCTGCCCTGCGATGCCATTTTTTCAGTCCTTTTATTTTCTGCACCTACTGTACACTAACTTTTTAAAAAGTCAAGTTTTTCCGAAAAAAGCCCCCGTTCTCCCTCGTGTTTCGACTTTACATAGATATTGCAGTCGTCCCGTTTCCCGTCTCATGGTCCGACAAGTCCGACCGGGCAGAGCCGTCGGGCCAGTGCTTTGCAGCGGCTTCCTTCTGATATGCTTTATCGCGATGGACACCCTTGCCGGTCGCTGTGACGTTCCCCCTGTCGGGTCGTCCTGGGACTTTCGTTCATCAGTCGTGCGCCCTGCCGGGCGCACAAAAAAAGAGCGATGCGGAAAGCCGCATCGCTCCATGGTGTCAACAAACGCAAATCAGCTCAGCATGACCTGTCCGCCGGTGACGGGGATGGCCTGCCCGGTCTCGTAGGGCTGGGTGGCCGCATAGATGATGGCCAGCGCCACATCGTCCGGGGTACAGCCCCGGTGCATGGGGATCAGGCTCTCGTAATGCTTTTTGACATCCGCCGTGGTCCTGGCTCCCGGCACCTTGCCGGCGGCAAGATACTGGACGAACAGCCCCTTGACCGGATCGCTCCAGAGAGGACCGTCAAAGAAGTTGCCGGGACACACCGAGTTGACCTTGATGTGATCCGCCACCAGTTCCAGCGCAAAACTCTGAGTGAGACCGATGGTCCCGAACTTGCTTCCGGCGTAGGCGCCGTTGGCTTTGGAGCCCACCAGACCGCTCTTGGAGTTCACCTGCACGATGTCGCTCCAGCGTCCCGTGGCGGCGTTCTGTTTTGCCATCAGCCGGGCACAGTGTTTCACGCAGAGAAAGTAACCGATGTAGTTGATGTCCGTCACAAATTTCCAGTCCTTGAACTCGAAATTCTTGACCGATCCGGAACGGACCACCCCGGCATTGGCCACGAAGAGGTCCACCCC
>DCGO01000038.1 GCA_002314605.1 Lentisphaeria bacterium UBA1776
AGCGCCGAGTAATCTTCCGGCACACGCGAAAAGGACTTTTGAGCCACATCCTCCGGGACTGACTCAAAAGTCCTTTTTTTGCATGATATCTGCTTCTTGTTCTTTCCGCCCCACTTTCTCCTATGGGAAAAAGTTGCATCCGCAAATAAAAGGGGTCGGGTGCTTTTGCGACACCCGCAAAACTCGTCACAACGCAAGCGATTTTCTGCTCAAAAACGGAGCGTGGTGACTTGGCAGACTAAAAAGGTGGGCAAAAGCACTTGCGGAGTGCTTTCTCAACCCCCACGGTCCATTTTCAAAATTCGTCACAACTTTTCTGCTTGAGGTGTGACTATTCTTTGAGAGTTTTGTATCCCACGCAATTCGTGTGCTTTTGCGACACTTTTGCTCGTCACAACAGAAAAATTCATTATTGTTGATAGTCAACGACTTATAAAAAGTGACGAGTTTTGAGGGGTTCTTGAGAAAGGTCAGAATTGAGACAAAAACGGGTCCGGAGGTCATGGGGAAACGATGGCGAAAGGAGTCTGTTTTTTAGAAAAACGGAGAGCACAAAAGTTGCAAAACCTTGTGGTACAACGGGTTTTAGCGACAGCAAAAATGAGTAGTGACGGGTTATGAGGATTTTTGACAAGGGCACAAAAATGGCGGAAGGAGAGGGATTCGAACCCTCGGTGGCGATGAAGCCACAGCGGTTTTCAAGACCGCCGCCTTAAACCACTCGACCATCCTTCCGTGAAGTTTTCATAACATAGCGCGTTTTAAGGATTTTTTCAATGTGAGGTCACAAGAAAAATGGATCCTGATGGTATGCTTTCGCAAAAAACATACTCCGCTTGAAGGTCCAAAGCCGCCGCAGCCATGTGGCAGAAAGTATCCTGCGCGCATTTGATTTTATCCGATGGCTGTGCTATATTATTCAAAATAATGGGAGGGCCGTATCCTGCCATTCAGGCGGACGCACGGGTTGCTCCGTGGAATATCAATTGCGAAGTTGAGTGTTTCTTTCCTGCGGCGGGATGGTTGTCCGAGTTAACTCGTACGTTTTTCCCGAACCGGCAGTCGGTTTTTCGAGTCGGCCTTGGGGCGCCGTTTGATTGGTTCTGCGGAAAACGGCAAAAATAATCCCATGGGATTTTGTTGCAACACAGATTCGGTTTGGCAATAATGGACTTACATTTTCTGGAAATCACGGGGCTCCTCCTGATCGCCGTCAATGAACTGGGGATCGCGCTTTCTCCTTTCATCTTCCGTTTGTTCCCGAAGTTCAGAAAGGAAAACGTCGGAGGCTCGCTCAAAGTGGAACGGATCGCCGCCGTCGTCTGCGCGCACAATGAGGAATCCACCATCGGGCACCTCCTGACCATCCTCCAACAGCAGTCGCGTCCTGCAGATGCCGTCTACGTGGTCGCCGACAACTGCTCCGACCAAACCGCCGCTATCGCCAAATCCATGGGCGCCGTGGTTCTTGAGAAAGAGCCCACCGTGGACGGAGGCAAAGCCGACGCACTGAAGTTCTTTTTGGAGCACACCCGGGATGAGAATTTCGACGGATTCGTTTTCTTCGATGCGGACACCCTGCCCAATACCGTTTTTCTGGAGCACATCATCCCAGGATTGGAGCAGGCGGAAATGGCGGTGGGCTGCCACTCCTTCGAAAACGTTTCGGCGACGTGGGCGGAAGCGGGCAATTCCATGCTGGGCCACGTGATGTGGTGCCACTATCTGGAACCGCGATATGAGAACGGCGTCTATTCTCTGGTCATGGGGATGGGTTATGGTCTGCGCCGGTCCTATCTGGAACGGCTGCAGTGGACCCCGCGGACGCGGACGGAAGACCTCGCGCTGTCGCTGGACGCCGCGCTGACAGGGGCGGAGTTCGTCCTCTGTCCGAAGGCTCAGTTCCGGGACAAACAGCCGGAAACGTGGCCGGTTTCATGGCATCGGATGCGGCGCTGGATGACGGGCGACCTGCAGTGTCTGCAATTCTATTGCGTCCCGCTTCTGAAACGGATCTTCCACGGCGATCTCATGACGCTGGATTTTTTACTTTTCCTGCTTTCCGTTCCCACGTTTATCCTCAAGGCATTCGGACTGCTGTGTCTGGCGGCGGCCGCCTGTCTCGGGAAATGGGAATTGCTGGCGCTGGTCCTCGGTTTTGACTTTGCGGAGGCGGCCTATGCGGTATTATCCAAGCGGAAACAACTTTATCTGCAGTGGTTCAGCATCCCGGCATTCTACATTTTCTACCAGCAATTTCCGTGGATCGCGCTCTCCACGCTCTTTTTGCCGACGAAGCACTGGGTCCCCGGACGGCAGGCTCCCTGCCAGCACATGAAGAAGTGAGCAGGCACCGGCGAGGGAGATACCGTGTACAGGCAGAGGAACATTTGACCAGAAGAGGCCTTCCCTCGGAAACGGAGACGACGTTCCGCATGGATCGCGCCGGATCATTCCGAATTTCCTTCCGAACTTCCGAAACAACATCACACAGCAACCGGAGACGTTGATGACACACGATGCAAAATTCCCCGCCCGGATCGTTCAGATTCTGCTTCTGCCGTTCCTTTTGGCCGTTGCCGGATGTTCCACGGTCCTGCCGGAAGGCATGGAAAACCACATCATCGCAGCGGACTTTCTGGGCGAACCGGCCTTCTTCGACACAGTGGACGAGCAGGGGAAGGTCATCCGCGACAAGGACACCGTCACGCTGCCGAATCATTTGAAGCGCATGAAGGAGCAGATCGCGAAAAGCGGCCGCAAGAAGATCATGATCTACTGCTTCGGCGGCATGAACTCTTTCGAAGAGACGATCAGGGCCTCCGTGAAACTGACCAAGGCCATTGAGGAGGACTCTTCGGAGATCTATCCGATTTTCGTAAACTGGGACACGGAACTTTTCGGCTGCTATCTTGAGGATCTCTTTTACATCAGGCAGGGATTTGTGGACCGCAAGTGGGGACCGCCGACTTCGCCATTGTTTCTGGCCAAAAACATCGTAGAATCGGTGATCCGCCTGCCCGCGAACATGATCTACCAGTCGCAGGCCATCACCAGTCTGTACGCAGATGAACTGTTTGTGGAGGTCCACGATGCTCTCCGCCCCCAGAAAACAGACATTTCCTGGTACATGGGGAAGGATCGTTCCGACCACCGATGGTCTCCGCTCATCCGATTCGGATACGTTGCAGGATTGCCTGCCCGGGTGGGGACCAGTACTCTGATCAGCGTCTTCGGCGCACGCGGCTGGAAAGAAATGAGACGCCGTGCCAGACTGGGTTTCGTGAAGGACCCCGAATCAAAAACGGATTCAGAATATGCCGTCAGCATGTTCACTGCCAAACAGGATGGCGTGTTCGCCTATTTTGCCGAAATGCTCATCGACTACGTCCAGGAGCATCCCGACACGGAGATCACGCTGATTGGGCATTGCATGGGGACGATCCTTGCCACGGAGTTCCTGAGCAGATATGCCAACCTGCCGATCAAGAACATCGTTTTCATGGCGGGAGCCTCCACGGTACAAGAGACCGCGGCGGTCATCAAACCCTATCTGCTGCAGCATCCGCAATCACGCTTCTACAATCTCTGTTTGCATCCCCGGATCGACTGGTTCGACATGATGGATTACATGGTGTTGCCCTGCGGAAGCGTTCTTATGTGGGTCAACGAATTTCTGACCGAACCGCTTTCCAAGGAGGATCTCACCGTTGGCGTTTGGGGAGCGTCCATCATCATTCTGCCGAGAATGCTGGCCGGCATCGAAAAACAGGTGACACTGAAGGCCTTCGGAATCGACGACCCCGTCACCAATGTCGGCGAAGAGATGCTTCCGCGCCAGCACACGGACTTCAACAATCCGAAGACCAGATTCTGGAGAGAAGAATTCTGGCAGGTCCCGACCATTGACGTTGGAAGCCTTAAATAGTTTCCGCTTTTCCGGCAAGAGGTTCTCCTCCGACGGATCTCCCGAAAAAAGAGGAAAAATCAAAACCACCGGCTGAGCCG
>DCGO01000029.1 GCA_002314605.1 Lentisphaeria bacterium UBA1776
TACCAGTCCCGCCGGGCGTAGGCCGCCTCTCTGGTGGTGCGCCCCTCCTTCAGCACCACATCTTTCATTTCCGGGATGACCGTACCGTCCTCGTAGGGAGCGTAGAACCGGACCCCGAGACTTTCCAGCAGGGCGCTCACTGCGTGGAAGGGACCGATATCGTCGTTGGCATAAATTCCGAGGGATTTGCGGAATTTGCCGCCGCCGTGGTCGAAGCAGAACAATTCATATTTGCCGCCGACATACTCCTGATAGGCCGCCACCTCCTTTTTGCCTCCTCTGCGGGAGTCGAATTTGAGCGGAGGATAGATGGTGGAAGGGCCGTTCAGCACGGCGTAATCCTTCGCCACAAGTATATCATAGCCGGAATTGCTGAACTTGGGAAGGGAGTACCCCAGTTTCTTCGTGTATTCACTTTCCCCCACGAAGATGCGGCTGGCAAATTTCCCCGTGGGAGCGTTCACGATCTCCAATTGGGCTCCGGAAATCTTCTTCAGGTGGTCCTGCAGATCCTTCGCCGCCAGTTTCACCCCCCGGGGGGCTTTGGCATCAAGCACGATCTCCGCGCAGGGTTTGCCGTTCTTCACCACATCCAGCGCAGGAAGGGCGGCGGATGCGGAGAGGAGTGCCGTCAGCAGCAAAAACTTTTTCATCCTTCATCTCCTCAAAGTTTCATGATGGCCGAAAAATCAGCGGTGCCAGATCTGTCCCCAGCGTTTCTGAAGGAGATAACCGCCTCCGGTGGGGGCAATGGAGAAACACTGCTGCCCCCGGTATCCCAGATCGGCGATCCGGGTACGGCAGACATTGATGCCCCACGGGTATTGGCGTGTCGGCCCCAGCTTCCCGAAGTCGGCGGTGGGGATCATCAGTTCCATTTCCCAGCGGTCGGCATACTTTTTCACGCAGACTTTGGTCCCGGACTCCCAGAGGTTCGGCAGCGTGTCCCGGGTGATGATGGATATATCGGTGGACGCGTCGAACACGGCCCCCTCGGGGTTGACGGCAATTTTGAAGTAACTCCGCTCGGGGGTGTCGATATAGACCTCGATCAGATCATCGCCGAAGATCCCCATGTCATCGTGTTTGCGGCAGGAAACCGCCAGTTTGTCCATCTTCGTCTCATAGCAGCGGAGGGCGATCCAGAGACTTTTCCGGTCCTTGGAGAGCATGATGCTGGCGTCGGTCCGGTTCTTCGCCACCGCTTCCCCGGTGAAATTCACCCGCATGGTGTGCCAGATCTGATACCCGGAAAGATCGCCGTCCGGTGCTTTCTTGGCGGGGGCGGTGTTGATCCGGAAGAGAGGGCCCTGCCGTTTCAGCGAGGAAAAAAGTTTTTTCAGCGGAGCATAGCCCTTTTCCAGATACTCCACCCGGCGGAAATAGGCGCTGTCCCGGGGGCACTTCGCTTTGGCGGCGGCAAGGAGTTCAAAATACTTTTCCACATCCTTTTCCTTCAGGAAGCCGGAATTTTCCGTGACGGAACGGCTCTCCTGACGGCACCACACCTGTTCGGCGAACTCGAAGAAGGCCCGCATCTCCTTTTCGGCGGGACCGAAATAGAGTTTGTAGTATTCATCCAGCAGGGCCTTCATATCCAGACCGGGATCCCAGAAAAGTTTGTTGTTGATGTACATCATGGGGGCGCTCAGCTTGGCGCAGCCCAGCCTTTGGGTGGTCACGTTTTTCGCCCCTTCGCTGTGAACGGCGCCGGGAATTTCCATGAAACAGCCGTCGCTGTAAGGAAGCATGGCCTTGCGGTATTCCTGCAGCCGCTTCGGGAAGAAGACCGGGTAGCGGGGGCTGTAAGTCTCCCGGTAGTCCAGCCACCACTCCCAGGTGGGGGCCTTGGCCTTCACACCGAATTTCTTTGCCGTGGCGGCCTGAAATGCAAGCAGCTCCTTATACCGGTAATCCAGCACCAGTCCGGAGGGACTGTGGGCCTTGCACGGGAAAATGATGTTGTCCGGGATCCGTTCGGGATCCACGTTGGAAGGCAGATTCATGTTGTAGGGGTCGAACCAGATAAGTTTCTTGTCCGGATGGGTCTTTTTCAGTTTTTCCGCGATGGCCACATGGAAATCCCAGAGCAGATTGGCCTGAGCCTGCCGCTGGGAGACCCCGGCAGTGCAGTACACCTTCTGATCCCGGTAATCCCAGACATGGGCACCGTCCGGCGAACCGGCGGTGACCGCCCCCAGAGCGGGGTATGCCGTAAAAAGTTTATCCAGCCAGTCCGCACAGGCCTTCTGAAACCCCGGGTCCACATAACGGGGGATCCCTCCCTGCTTCATGGCGCCCTCAATGAAATGTCCGGGCCGGTCCTGACTGTACCAGTCCGGATGGAGTTTTTTGTTCACCGGATCCACCACAAAGTTGCGGGTGGTGTGGTTATAGACAATGCCGGTCCGGACACCGCACTTCATCCGTTTAAGCCACAAGTTGCCGTCCGCCTCGTCTCCGGAGGAATACCATTCCCGCCGTCCGTAGGCAGCTTCTTTGGTGATGCGCCCCTCTTTGAGCACAATATCCTTCGCTTCCGGGATCACGGTCCCGTCTTCGTAGGGGGCGTAAAAGCGGACCCCGAGACCTTCCAGCAGGGCGCTCACCGCGTGGAAGGGCCCGATGTCGTCATTGGCATAGATCCCGAGGGAACTGCGGAACCTGCCCCCCCCGTGGTCGAAGCAGTGGGTGCCGTATTTCCCGCCGACGAACTGCTGATATTCAGCCAGAGCCTTCCGGTTCCGCCGGAAATCAAACTTGAGGGGGGGATAGATGGTGGAGGGGCCGTTCAGCACGGCGTAATCCTTCGCCACAAGTATATCGTAGCCGGAATTGTTGAATCCGGGAAGTTTGTAGCCCAGCTTTGTCGTGAACTCACTCTCCCCCACGAAGATGCGGTTGGCGAATTTCCCCGTGGGAGCGTTCACGATCTCCAGTTGGGCGCCGGAGATCTTCTTCAGGTGATCCTGCAG
>DCGO01000140.1:0-4778 GCA_002314605.1 Lentisphaeria bacterium UBA1776
ATCGAAGCTTTTGTGTTGAAATCCTGAAAAGAAGACTAAAAAGCAGGACGCTCATATACTGGACGTCCATATTTGAAAAACAATGAAGATCTGCCGGAGGATGCCAAGAACATTCTCCGAAACATGCGAGACGATTTTCGGGAGTTGGGAGATGCGTATATGTTCAAGGAGGCTCTGCGTTCAATCTATGCACGGGCCACGGATTCCAGGTACGCAGGCATGGCATTTCACCGCTGGCGCCGATTAGCCGAGGAAACGAAGATTCCGGAACTCGTAACGATGGCACGGACGATCCGGGATAAACTTGATGGCATCGTGAGTTTCTGGACATTCCGGCACATCAGCAATGCCAAGATGGAGGGATTCAACAACAAGCTCCGGTGGCTGATCCGGCAGGCATACGGATTCCGGGATCGTGAGTACTTCAAATTGAAAAACCTATCAATTGCCGGAGATTTCCTGCGTAAAAGAGGTGCAAGTTGTGTCATAAACCGTCGAAGAGGCAGAAATGGTACGCCCATAGGGATTTGAACCCCAAACCTTCTGGTCCGTAGCCAGACGCTCTATCCAGTTGAGCTATGGGCGCACTTGTCCGCCACCTTTTCAGATGACGCTGTATAATATAATCCGCTTTAAAAAAAAAGCAAGCCTGATTTGAACGGTCAGGCAAAAAAACAGCAAATAACACAGAAGTCCGGCAGCGGGGGCCTTTCTCCGGATGTCCTGGAAAAAAAAATCATTTATTGCAAAATCCATTCCCGATGCTATAATAATGGCCGGATATTTCCTTGGGAGACGGACAATGATGAAAAGATTTTTTCCGGCATTGATCGCCGTAACGGCACTTTATGCGGCAGCCGCAGATTTTGTACCGGGAATCTGCTTCCGGTTTGACGACAATCAGACTCCGGAGATCTGGGAAAAACTGGCGGAGGTCTTCCGGAAACACAATGCCCGGTTCGGCATGTCGGTCAATCTGGAGTCCAATGTCCCGCCGTCCCTCGCTGCCAAATTCCGCCAGCTTCAGCAGGAGGGATTCGAAATCATGGACCATACTCCGGCCCATCAGGTCCTGCTGTACCGTTCCGGGCAAAAACAGATCATTGACTTCAACCGGAACAAACCCTTTGTGGACCACTCGGATTCCCATACACTTTATTTGAAGTACGACCTGGGTGCCAGCACCTTTTCTCCTCCCTTCAGGCTTCAGGTGCAGGAGGACGGTTTTGTTACTGCAAGTGATGCCGCCGCCCGGAAAAACGGCTGGCTGCGCCCTTCCACGCTCCTGAAGGATGAATCGGACGCAAAGTGCTTTTACCTCATGCAGATTTCCGGCAGGATGCGTCTGGTCAGCATCTGGAGCGAAAAAACAGCTTTCCCCGCTCCCCGGGAGATCCTGGTCCGCAAGGTCTTCCCCCGGTTCAGACCTTATCCCGGATCGCTGGAATTTCTGGTGGAACGGACTTTTGCCGCCTGTGACCGGATGAAGCTCAACTATCCCTCCGTATGGATCCAACCTGGGGGACGCATCCCGCTGTTTGACGCTCAATTCATGGGGAATGTCCTGCTTAAATACGGGTATGTTTCCGCCGCCACGGTTCCGGATTCCGCCCAGAAGAAATTTGGAGAAGCCCATCCGGAGCGCTGCCGTTTTGCCATGGAGTGGGGCGATTTCAACCTGGAAAGACAGTCCCTGAAGGAGGTCAAGGAGAAAATCTTGAAACTGCAGAAGGAAAAACGTGTTGCCATTGGTTCCAGTCACTGTATGCCGTTCAAACAAGGAAAAGGGGATGAATACATCCGGCTGCATGATGAACTTCTCACCTGGTGCGCGGAAAAACACATTCCGGTAAAACTCCAGTCCGAGTGGGCGAAGATCCTTTATCCCGTCAAACCGGCAAACCGGACATTCGGCGAAAGGAAACTCCATGTGGGAAAATACTGAAGTCAATCTGCATACCCACACGCCGCTGTGTCATCACGCCGTAAGCACGATACCGGAATTCTGCCGGGCCGCAGCAGAAGGCGGGTTCAAGGTGCTGGGATTTTCGGATCATGCACCCCATCCGGATGACCGTGTTTTCGGCTATCACATGCTGAAAACAGAACTGCCGGCATACGGCAGAATGCTGGATGAAGCAAGTGAAATCTTTCCCGGACTGGTGATTTTACGCGGGTTGGAACTGGACTTCCGTCCCGATATGATCCGTTATCTGGAATTCAAGGAAGAATTGCATCTGGACTATCTTCTGGGCAGCGCTCACCGGGTGTTCTGCGGGGACCGTGAAGTTTTCTTCATCGAAAAAAGCATTTTTGACGAAAAGGTCATGCTTGCTTTTTTTGAAGCGGATCTTGCGATGCTGAGGAGTGGTGTGGTGGATATGATCGCCCACCCGGATGCCGCCGCAAGCCGCTACCCCGGAAAATTTACGGACGCCATGGTCCGTTTGACCCGGGAGATGGCCCGGGAAGCCAAAGCGCGCGATATTCCGCTGGAAATCAATGTCAACGGTACCGGCGGCATTTGCGCGGACCCGGGGCGCTGGCGTTATCCATGGGAGCCATTCTGGGAGATCGTGGCCGAGGAGGATGCTCCGGTCGTCATCGGAATTGATGCTCATGCAGCGGCGCATCTGGTCTCGTCGCGCCTTCAGCCGGTATGGAATTTCGCCGAACGCCTGGGGATCAGGGTTCAGAACGCCGCCGTGGCTGAAAAACTGATATCCCGCCGGCCGTCAAAGTAAAATGCTGCCGCATTCTTTCATGGGGAATTTCGCGCTGAAAGTCCGGAAACAAAGACGTTCCGATTTGCCGGCTTCCCGCGGCTCTTCAATGCTTGCGTGAGAATCATTTGAATTCTTTTCCATTGAAATAAGCAAACAAGCGTGTATTGTAATTCAGGGAAGTTTACACCGGAAGGTCAGGGAAAAGCTGTCCAACCTGAGGGAATGGTGCAGTATTCCTGCTACCGGATTTTATGGGCAAGGAGAAGAATCATGATTGAAAAAATGAAAAGTATTGCATTTCAGGCTGGTACCATGGCGCTGGCGGATATGGTGCGCCTGTCCGGAGAAAATATTCATGAAAAAAATTCCGCCAAAAACTTGGTGACGGATGCGGACCGGAGGGTGGAAGCTTTCATCGTCAGCGAGCTGCGCAGGAGTTTTCCCGACTGCGGGATCTATGGAGAGGAAGGGGGAAAAGATTCCGCCGACCGGGAGTACTGTTTTATCATCGATCCCATCGACGGGACCGTATCGTTCATCCATCAGCTGCCCAACTGGTGTATTTCCATCGGATTGTGGCGGTGCAATGTCCCGCTGGCGGGGGTGATCTATCAGCCCATGACGGGAGATCTTTATGCCGCCGAAGCAGGGAATGGGGCCTTTATGAACGGACGGAGACTCCGGGTATCCGGGTGTCCCGTTCTGGAGGAAGCAATCGGCGTTACCGGATTTGCCTGTCTCCGGGCCGGGTGGACGGAGGAAAACAATCTTGCGTTCTTCAACCGGCTTGCTCCGCAGCTTATGGATGTGCGCAAAAACGGTTCCGCTGCGCTGGACTGCTGCTATGTGGCCAGAGGAAGTGTGGATTTTTTCTGGGAAATGTGTCTGCAGCCCTATGATATTGCCGCCGGGATCCTGATGGTCAGTGAGGCTGGCGGCCGGGTGAGCGACTGGCACAATGGGGATCATTTCCCCGGGGACGGCACGCTGGTCAGCAACGGGGCGATTCACAGTGCCGTGCTGAAAAACCTCAGCGGTTTCCGGAATCTGAAGCGCTGACAGCGGGGGGGGCCGGCAGGGAGACTCCGCCGTTCTGCCACACGGCGCCGATGCCGAAGAGGAGCAGTTGAAACACCCCCCAGCCGATGAGAATCAGGAGAAAGTTGCCGGCGATTTTCAGGCGAGGAACCACATCCCGGCGCAGTCCGCAAAGGCGTCCGCACCCCCAGATCACCAGAACTGTCAGAAAATCCAGTATCCACAATCCCGGAGCCGGGTGATCCAGCGTCAGAAAACGGATGACCCGGCTTTCCGGGGCCCCCATGATCCAGTTCACAATGCCAATGACTCCCAGCATGGGATAGCTGCAGCAGGTCAGAAACCAAATCACAAATCCGGCCGGCTCACTCCCGGAAAGGGGCGCATGCCCTGTCCTGGAAACGATCAGCGCGGTCAGTGTGATCAATCCCGCCAGTATCAGCGCGATCATGTCCCAGCGGTGAAGAATATGCTCTTCGTTGCTGGTCCATTCATCTGCTTCGCCGCCCCGCAGGTATTTGATTTTGAGTTTCATATTTGATTCCCTCGGAAATATGCCTTTCCCGGCGGCGGACTTACCGGTCCACCCGGGCTCCCACGCCCTTCATCATCTTTTCGACCTCCTCTTTGAGGGCCATGGATGTGTCTCCTGGGGTCGTCATGGCCAGTGCCCCGTGGGCGGCACCGTAATTGACCGCTTTTTCCGCATCGCCTGTGGTCATGAAGCCGTAGATCAGCCCGGAGGCAAAACTGTCGCCTCCTCCCACCCGGTCGAAGATCTCCAGATCCGGACGGTGGATGGCGTGAAAGAATTCCCCGTCATAATAACAGATGGCTCCCCAGTCGTTCACCGTGGCGGATTTGACCGCTCGCAGCGTTGTGGCCACGGCCTTGAAATTCGGGTACGTTTTTACTGCGGAGCGGATCATTTTCTCGAAACTGGCGGTTTCCAGCTTCGTGAGGTTGGCATCCACCCCTTCCACTTCAAATCCCAGCGCCGCCGTGAAGTCCTCC
>DCGO01000140.1:4793-8477 GCA_002314605.1 Lentisphaeria bacterium UBA1776
TCCTCCTCGTTGCCGATCATCACATCGACATATCCGGCGATCTCCTTGTTGACCGCCTGGGCTTTGGGCTGTCCCCCGATATCCTTCCACAGACTTGGCCGGTAGTTCAGGTCATAGCTGGTAACGGTACCGTATTTTTTGGCAATTTTGAGACATTCGATGACCACCTCCGGCGTGGTTTCCGAGAGCGCGGCAAAGATTCCGCCGGTATGGAGCCAGCGGACGCCCAGTTTGCCGAAGATGTATTCCCAGTCGATGTCGCCCTTCTTCAGCTGACTGGCGGCGGTGTTGCCCCGGTCGGAACAGCCCCTGGCGCCCCGGACACCGAAGCCACGTTCCGTAAAATTGAGCCCGTTGCGCACGGTGCGCCCCACACCGTCAAATTTGACCCAGCGCACGAGGCTCGTGTCCACGCCGCCCTGAAGCATGAAATCCTCCACCAGACGTCCCACCGGATTGTCTGCAAAAGCGGTGACTGCGCCGGCCCGCATGCCGAAGCAGCGGCGGAGCCCTCTGGCGACATTGTACTCTCCGCCCCCTTCCCAGACCCGGAAACTGCGGGTGGTGTGGATGCGTTCATCGCCCGGATCCAGCCTCAGCATGACTTCGCCGAGAGACAGTATGTCATAGCGGCACTCTGCCGCAGGACGGATGACCAGTTTGCTCATAATCTCACTCCTCTGGATTCAAAACGGTTGTCCGGTAAATCTCTATGGAGTTTACTATAAATCAAACGGCCTGAAAAGTCAAGCGGGAAACTCTTTTTTCAGGTCCCCGTCCGTACCGGAATTGAAAAAAAGATGTCATGCTGTATATTTTTTTCAAAAAAGGGATTTTTCATGAAAACCTACAAAGTCGGCCTCATCGGATTCGGGTTTATAGGCAGGGTGCATGCCTATGGGTACAGCAATCTCCCGTTTTATTACGACCAGGACCGTTTCGGCGGGAAGATCGTGAAAGTCTGTACCTCGCGTCCGGAAACCGCTGAAAAAGCGGGAGCTCTGCTCAATGTTCCGGCAGTCACGGATTTCCGGGCCATTACGGAGGATCCGGAAATTGATATTGTCGATATCGCTTCGCCGAATGATTGTCATTATGCGGAGCTGGCGTCGGCGATCCGTCACAACAAGCATATTTACTGCGACAAACCCCTGTGTGAAACGGGAGACGAGGCGCGGAAACTTGCCGCGCTGCTGCCGGAATACCGGGGGATCGCCCAGATGACACTGATGTACCGTTTTTTTCCGGCGGTGCTTCGCGCCAAAGAACTGATCGACGCCGGCCGGATCGGCCGGGTGCTGGATTTCCGGGCCGCTTTTCTTCACAGCGGCAGCGTGTCCGCCGATACGCCGTACAAGTGGAAACTCAAGGCCGGGACTCTGGCGGATCTGGGGAGCCATGTGCTGGATCTCATGCAGTTTCTGATCGGTCCGGCGGAATCTCTGTCTGCAAGTTCGTTCATCGCGTATCCGCAGCGGCGGGATTTCCGGGACCCCGGGCGGATGGTGGATATTTCCGCCGAAGACAGCATTCACTGCATTCTTACTCTTTCCGGCGGGGCGTCCGGTGTTGTCAGCGCCTCGAAGATTGCCACCGGAAGCGAGGATGAACTTTCCTTTGCGGTTTACGGCGACAAAGGGGCCCTGCGGATGGACCCAATGAATCTCCAGCAGCTCTATTTTTACGACAACACAGCACCGGATACGCCTCATGGCGGCAGAAAGGGCTGGCAGGCCATCGATTGCGGCGGGCGGTATGGGAGCCCGGCGGTTTTTCCGGCGCCGAAAGCGGTGATGGGCTGGCTTCGGGGACATGTGCATTGTCTTTATCACTTTCTGGAATCGGTGCATGAAAACATCACCCGTGCGCCGTCTCTCCCGGACGGGATCGAACTGCAGCTGCTGATGGAAAAAGTCCGCGAAGCTGTCCGCACGGGGCGGCGGGTTGCGCTCCGGTGAGGGAAAAGGAGGGGACCGCGCCGATTTCAGGAAAAGTCCCGGAAAAAATTTGTAAAAATACGGATTACCGCTATATTTAGGGGTGCCTGAAGAGGATCTCTCTGGTAATAATGTTGCGGAAAACGGTTGAAGTATGGTTTTTTTGATATTGGTGCTTGCGCTTCTTTTTGCTTCGGTATTGGCGCTCCTGCTTCGGGAGCGTCAGTTGCGCGGGGAGTTGTTTCAGAAACTGGAGCATACTCAAGAAACGCTGAGCAATCAGGACAGTTTTCTCAACGGGATGTTTCTGGGAATGCGTCAGGAGAACGGCATTTCCGGGGCCATGCAGGTGGCGACCCGCTATCTGGCCGAACAATGCGGTGGGCTGTCGGCGGCGGTCTATGAGCTGACGGATCGCGGATTTACAGTTATCGGCGTATGGGGGGCGTATCCGCTGGTGCATTGCAGCAACCCGGTGCTCCTGAACCGGCCGGCGCATCTGTATGAACTTCTGCGGAGGGAATATACGGCGTCCGGCAGCGGTTTTATCGGCAGTGTTGCTGCGGTGGGGCGTCCGGAACGGGTAGTGGTTCCGCGGGAGGACGAGCGCTTCAAGGAGTTTCCGCAGGAAAATCTTGACGGGGGGGTTCTTGCCATGCCGCTGTTGGATCAGGGGAAAGTCGTGGGAGTGGCTTGTGTCTGCGGCGGTCCTCAGGCGCAGGACGGGCGGTTTTCGGATGCGCAGTTTGATCGTTTTCAGGCAGTGGAAACGCAGATGGTTCTGGCGCTGGAGATTTCCCGTGCATACTCGGAGGTAAGTACCCGGAACCGGATTGATCAGGAGCTGGAGTTTGCCCGGCAGATCCAGTATTCTCTTCTGCCGGAATCTTTTCCGGCATGGGACCAGTTTTCCGTGACGGCGTTTACCCGGTCCGCCAAGGAGGTGAACGGGGACTTTTACGATTTTGTTCAGATTGATGAAAATCGTCTGCTTGTGGTGATCGGGGATGCCTGCGGGAAGGGGGTGCCTGCGTGCATGTTCAGTTCCATGACCCGGAGCATGATCCGGGCGATGGCGGACAATTTTTCGACGCTGGGTGATTTTTTGAGGGATTTGAACCGGAAGATGTATCGGGGAACGGATGCGGACCGGTTCATTACGCTGGGGTGTTGTCTGCTGGACCGGAAGAATTCGCTGCTTGAATTTGGCCGGGCGGGGCACACGGATCTGATTGCGTTTGTCCGGGATCATATCCGGACGGTGTCGCCGGAAGGGGCGGCGTTGGGGATCCTGCCGGATGAGCTGTCGGAATTTGACACCTTCTGTACGGCGTTTGAGCCGGGGATGAGTCTTTTGCTTTATTCTGACGGTATGACGGAGGCGGTGAATGCCGACGGGGTGGAATTCGGGATCGAGCGTCTGCAGAATCTTTTCCGGGTGAGCTGTCAGAACGGGGAATCGGCGAGGAATGCGATCAATCTGATGCTGGAGGAGGTAGGCAGTTACGAAGTGGAGCAGGGGGACGATCAAACGCTGATTATCATTCAGCACATGTGATTTTGATGCGGAAGAGTGGTCGAGTGGTTTAAGGCAGCGGTCTTGAAAACCGCCGTGGGGCAACTCACCGAGGGTTCGAATCCCTCCTCTTCCGCCATTTCTACGCTCATTTTCTGCAAATCGCCCCCAAATTATATTGTCCCAGGCGGTTTGCTCATGTTCTGAAAAATTGTTATTGTCCGAAATTTT